>JBARRS010000083.1:0-9308 GCA_049644345.1 Gaiellaceae bacterium | reverse complement strand
CCGAACTTCGAGGGCGCCAAGTGGGTCTACACACCGCCGCCGCGAGACAAGGCGAACCAGGACATCCTGTGGAACGCCGTGCGCACCGACGTGCTGTCGGCGATCTCGACCGACCACTGCGCCTTCCTCTGGGACGGCCAGAAGACGATGGGCAAGGACGACTTCTCCAAGATCCCGAACGGCGGGCCGGGCCTCGAGAACCGCCTGCACATGATCCACGAGTTCGGCGTGAGGGCCGGCCGGATCTCCTTGAACCGGATGGTCGAGCTCCTCTCCACGAACCCGGCGAAGCTGTTCGGCCTCTACCCGCGCAAGGGCACGATCGCGGTCGGCTCCGATGCCGACATCGTCGTCTTCGACCCCGAGAAGCGGCGCACGATCACCGCCGCGACGCACCACTCGAAGTCGGATTACAACCTGTTCGAAGGGACCGAGGTCACCGGCGCGCCGGAGCTCGTGATCCTGCGCGGCCGAGTTCTCGTCGAGGGCGACGAGCTGGTGGCCTCAGCGGGCATCGGCGAGTTCGTCAAGCGGGCGAAGTTCGGCGAAGAGCTCGGGCGAGAGCACGCCGCCGTCTGATCACCGCCGCGTCTGTATAGTCTCGCTACTTCAAAAAGTAAAGCGAGGAGGATCGAGATGCCGGTGCTCGAGGAGATCCGTCAGGCGAACACGTCCTACGCGACAGAGTTCGAAAAGGCTGACCTTCCAGTGCCGCCCGGCCGCCAGTTCGCGGTCGTGACCTGCATGGACGCGCGGCTCGACCCCGCCAAGTTCCTCGGACTCGAGGAAGGCGACGCGCACGTCATCCGAAACGCGGGCGGACTCGTCACAGAGGACGCGCTCCGCTCACTCGTGATCTCGCACCACCTGCTCGGCACCCGCGAGGCAATCGTGATCGGGCACACCGACTGCGGGATGCTTACCTTCCAGGACGAGGATCTCCAGCAGCGGCTGAACACGGATCTCGAGTTCCACGCGTTCCCCGATCTCAAGGAGAGCGTGCGCTCGAGCGTCCGCAAGGTGCGCGAATCGCCACTGCTCCCGGACTCGTTCGGTGCGACCGGCTTCGTCTACGACGTGCGCAGCGGGCAGCTGCGTGAAGTCGCCTAGGCGCTCGGCGACTATCTCGTCTGCGGAAAACCGAGGTCGACCTTGCTCGTCGCCGGATCAGGCCAGCGCGAGGTGACGACCTTGCCACGCGTGTAGAAGTTGATGCCCTCGGGGCCGTACACGTGCGTGTCGCCGAAGAGCGACGACTTCCAGCCGCCGAACGAGTAGTACGCCACCGGCACTGGGATCGGGACGTTGATCCCGACCATGCCGACGTTGACGTCGAACTGGAACTGCCGGGCGACTCCGCCGTCGCGCGTGAACAAGGCGACGCCGTTGCCGTATGGATTCTCGTTCACGAGCCGGACCGCCTCGTCGTACGTGTCGACGCGGGTGACTCCGAGCACCGGGCCGAAAATCTCGTGCTTGTAGACGTCCATCTCGGGCTTGACGTCGTCGAGCAGCGTCACGCCGAGGAAGAACCCGTTGCCCTCGGGCGCCGTCTCACGGCCGTCGGTGACGACGGTTGCGCCTTCCTCGCGGCCCTTGTCGATGTAGGAGGCGACCTTGTCGCGGTGCTCGCGCGTGACCAGCGGGCCCATCTCGGAGTCGGGCTGCATCCCGTTCCCGACCTTCACCTTCGGCAGGCGCACCTTGATCGCCTCGACGAGCTGATCCGCGGCGTCGCCGACGGCGACGAGCATCGAGACCGCCATACAGCGCTCGCCGGCCGAGCCGTAGCCGGCGCTTACGGCGGCGTCTGCCGCCATCTCGATGTCGGCGTCGGGCAGGACGATCATGTGGTTCTTCGCCCCTCCGAGCGCCTGCACGCGCTTCCCGTGGCTCGTGCCTGTCTCGTAGACGTAGCGCGCGATCGGAGTCGAGCCCACGAAGCTGATCGCCTGGACGTCGGGGTGCTCGAGCAGCGCGTCGACCGCGACCTTGTCGCCGTGGACGACGTTGAAGACGCCGTTCGGCACGCCCGCCTCCTCGAGCAGCTCCGCGACGTAGATCGAAGCGGAGGGGTCCTTCTCGGAGGGCTTGAGCACGAATGTGTTCCCGCAGGCAAGCGCGGGGGCCCACATCCACATAGGCACCATCGCCGGGAAGTTGAACGGCGTGATCCCGGCGACAACGCCGAGCGGCTGGCGAATCGAGTAGACGTCGATCCCTGTGGAGGCCTGCTCGGAGTAGCCGCCCTTGAGGAGCTCCGGGATCCCGCAGCAGTACTCGATCACCTCGAGCCCGCGCGCGACCTCCCCCTTCGCGTCGGAGAAGACCTTGCCGTGCTCGGCGGTCAGAAAGCGTGCGATGTCCTCGCGATGCTCGTCGACGAGCTGGCGGATCCGGAAGAAGAGCTCGGTGCGGCGCGAGAGCGAGACGGCGCGCCAGGCGGGAAACGCCTGCTTCGCCGCCTGGACGGCGCGGTCGACCTCCTCGACGCTCGCGAAGTCGACCTCGCCCGTCTGCACGCCGGCGGCGGGGTCGTAGACGGGCCCGCTGCGCCCAGACTCGCCCGGGGCAACCGCACCCCCGATCCAGTGGCTGATCCGCTTGATCTCGCGGGTGCCCTTGGGGCTCGGAGCTTCGGCTACCTCCGCCATGGCGTCACCCTAGCGCGCCGCAGTTAGGATCGTCACATGGCCGTCGAAGCGGGACTCGACGCGAAGCGGATCGCGGAGCTCGACAAGCGGCATGTCCTCCACTCGTGGTCGGTGCAGAACGCGATCGACCCGCTGCCGGTCGCAGGCGCCGAGGGCCGCTACTTCTGGGACTACGACGGCAACCGCTACCTCGACTTCGCTTCCCAGCTCGTCAACGTCTCGATCGGCCATCAGCACCCAAAGGTCGTCGCGGCGATCAAAGAGCAGGCGGACAAGCTCTGCACGATCGGGCCGCCGATGGCCCACGAAGCACGCTCGGAGCTGGCGCGGCTGCTCGCGGAAGTGACGCCCGGCGATCTGACCATGTCGTTCTTCACGAACGGCGGCGCCGAGGCGAACGAGAATGCGATCAAGCTCGCGCGCTGGTACACAGGCAGGGAGAAGATCGTCGCCCGTTACCGCGCCTACCACGGTGCAACAGCCGGCGCGATCACGCTCACCGGCGACCCGAGGCGATGGCCGGCGGAGCCAGGGATCCCCGGCGTCGTGAGGATGCTCGACCCGTACACGTACCGCTGCCCGGCCGGGCACCCGGACCCGTGCCCGGTCTGCTCGGGCGCGCCGCATCTCGAGGAGATCCTTCAGTACGAGGGGCCGCACACAGTCGCGGCCGTGATCATGGAGACGATCGTTGGCACGAACGGCATCATCGTCCCGCCGGACGGCTACCTGCCCTCGATCCGCGAGGTCTGCGACCGGCACGGGATCGTGCTGATCCTCGACGAGGTGATGGCGGGGTTCGGGCGCAGCGGCAAGTGGTTTGCCTGCGAGCACTGGGACGTCACGCCGGACATCCTCACCGTCGCCAAGGGGATCAACTCCGGCTACGTCCCGCTCGGGGCGATGATCGTGAACGAGCGGATCGCGGACTGGGTACGCGACGAGTACTTCGCGGGAGGGCTCACCTACTCCGGGCACGTGCTCGCCTGCGCGTCGGCGGTCGCCTCGATCGAGGCCTTTCGTGAGGAGGGCATCGTCGAGAACGCCGCCGCGATGGGCGAGCTGCTGGCAGAGGAGCTGCCGAAGCTCGCCGAGCGGCACCAGTCGATCGGCGACATTCGCGGCAGGGGCCTTTTCTGGGGCTTGGAGCTCGTGCGCGACCGCGAGTCGCGGGAGCCGCTGGTGCCGTTCAACGCGACCGGCGACGCGGCTGCGCCGGTCACGCGCCTCGCCAAGGCCGCGATGGAGCGCGGCCTCTACCTCTTCGTGCACTGGAACGTCGTCATGATCACGCCGCCGCTGACGATCACGCGAGAGGAGCTCGAGGAGGGCCTCGCCGTGCTCGACGAGGTGCTCGCGCTGGCCGACGAGCCGGTCTCCTAACCGCAGGCCGCGTCGCTGTCGAGCAGCCGGCCGACGAGGGCGCCCGGGCTCTCGATCGCGCGGAGCGAGAACCCGCCCGCCTTCGCCGCTTTCAGCTTGGTCATGCCGCCCCGGGTGGGGCTGAGGCACAGCCCGCCCGGCTTGACCTGCCAGTAACTCGTGTAGTGGACGCGGAGAAGGTATGTCCCCGGGACGTTCAGCCGACCCGCGATGCGACTGGGGCTCAGGATGCTCACGGTCGCAGGAGCGGGCCCAGTCAGGATCGGGCTCGCTCCGCCGAGCTCGAAGACGGAACTCGACCGGTCCTCGAACACCCGGCGAAGCCCCGAGCGCCCCGACGTGAGAAGGCTCGCCTCACGAGTCGCCTCGTGCTGGTCGAGCGCCGCGTGCGGAAGTACCACGAAGCGTACGCCTGCATTCCGCAGCCAGCCGCGGTAGCTCCGCGGGGTCAGGCGATCTGCAAACAGCACGGGGTTGGCCGCCATATCCAGCTGGCGATACCAGCCGCGGGCGAGCGCGAAGCCCGCGTGTGGCAGGTAGTAGGACTCCCAGTGATTGATTGTTGGCACCACCTCCACACGGAAGGCTGAGCCGGAGGCGTGGGCGGCGAGATAACGGACCGACGGCGACCAAAACGAGGCTTGGTTGGTGGGGTCGGCGGTCCGATCCGGGATCATCGTCAGGTAAGGAACGACGTTGCTCGCGAAAGCCGCCGTCAGCGCAACCGCCGCCAGCCAGCGTGGCCTGAACCTGGCGATCGAGGCCGCCAGCAGCATGAGCGGGAAGACGAGAGCGTCGAGTCGCACGATGTTGTGGCCAACGGGGCTCCGAACGAGATACGCGGCGATGGTGGCGCCGGCCCAGACGAGAAACATCAGCGCGAGCGAGGATCCGCCTCGGCCGCGTACGGCCAGCGCCGCGCCGACTCCGGCGATCCCGAGCCCCGCAAGCAGGCGCCAGAGCCCGTATGGGTAGTACAGGCCGGGCGTCGGGAACATGAGCAGCACACCGACCTCGACGCCAACTCCCACCGCCAGCGCGATCGCCGCGGCGGCGAACGCAGAGTTCAGACGACGGGTGCGGAGAAAGACAGCGAGTAGAGCGAGAACGAGAAACAGGAAGGCGAGCGGGCTGATTCCGAGCGTGAGGACGGCAAAGAGCCCGCCGAGCCAGAGCCGGCGTTTCTGCAGCGACCAGAGCGTGGCGAGGAGCGCAGCGAAGCCCAGGACGTAGGGATAGGCACCCGTGAAGAACTGGCCGGTCGACAGGACTGCGAACGACCGGGCGGGCCAGCGGGCAAGCGGGCCCCATTCCCGAAGCACGAGCGCCGCAAAGAGGATCGCGCCCACGATGATGCCCACGAGCGCGAGCGCAGTCGTGCCCGTGACCGCGGCAATCAGGTAGTAGAGGAGGCTGTAGGAAAACAGCGGGTACTGCCCTGCGAACCAGAGGTTGTCCCAGACGAAGACGCCCTGGCGCACGAGCCACGTTCGGTAAATGTGGGCGGCAAGATCACCGCCCGCGGGAACGATCACCAGGAACAGCGCGCAGAGCAACCCGGCGAGTGCGGCGCAGAGCGCGAGCTCGCGCCGGTCAACTGCAATCGGGGCGCCTGCGGTCTGCTGGCGGCTAACGGCGATCAAGACGCCATCATGACGCCGAGCGAAGCCGGATGGGCCGCCTAGTCGCCCGCCACGTCCCGGCGCTTGAAGATCACGTACGCGATTGCGAGCGGAACTGCCGTGAAGAGCGAGGAGACCCAGACCGCGCGCCAGATCAGCGATCCGTCCATCGGGGTCATGAAGACGCCGTGCCAGCCGTCGAACTGGTCCGAGAGGAGATAGTGCTTCGCCCAGCTCTGGTGGACGAGGCCTGCGACGGCCTCCTGACCGAGCGCGTAGACGAGCGTTCCCACGATCGAGGCAGCGCTGTTGCGGGTCCAGGTCGAGAGCAGGATCGCGAACGCGGCGACCGCGATCAGCGGCAACGAGAAGACGCCGAACGCCGCCGCGCTGAGCCAGAGCGTGTGCACGGCGGAGACCCGGACGCCGCTCAGGTTCGTCAGCGGATTGAAGCCCCATGCGATCGAGCCTGCGACAAGGCCGGCGAGGCCGAGAGCGAGCATCGTCGCGACGACGTATGTGAAGGACGCCAGAGCCTTGCCGGCGAGCACCTGGCCCCGACGCACCGAGCGCGTAAGGATCATCTTCAGCGTGCGGCTCGTGTGCTCGCTCGACACGATGTCGCCTGCGACGAGCGCGGCGGCCAGCTGGGCGCCGAAGCGGGAAACGAACGTGAGCACGACGAGCGCGAGCGAGAGGCCGGTCTTGCGCAGGTTGTGCCCCAGCGGAGCGTCGTAGGGGCCGCCCTTCTGGAGCGCCATCACGGTGACGAAGATGACCGGGAGAATGGCCGCAGCCCCGATGCCGATGTAGGTCCGCTTCTGCGAGACGAGCTTGCGCAGCTCCCAGCGGTAGACGGTCAGCGTCCCTGGGTTCAAGCGGCGGCCTCCGCGGACTCGGTGCCTTCGGTCAGCTCGAAGAAGACGCTCTCGAGCGTCACGGTCTCCGGAACGAGCGCGCTGATCCCGACGCCCGCGGCGACGACCGCACGGGAGAGCTCGACCACGGTCTGCTCGTCCGCGCGGAACGTCAGCTCGCCCCGATCGAGGCGGACGTCACTGACGCCGTCACGGGCTAGGAGGACGCGCCGCGCACGCTCGGGGTCGGTCGTGCGGAGACGGTAGAGGGCCGCACCCTTCCGCAGGTCGGCGATCGATCCCTCATAGACGATCCGGCCCGAGCGGATGATGGCGACTCGGTTGCATACCTCCTCCACCTCGGCGAGGAGGTGGCTGGAGAGCAGGATGGTCATCCCTTGATCGGCGAGGCGGGTGGTAAGCGCGCGGACGTCCCTCATTCCGCCCGGATCGAGGCCGTGCGTCGGTTCGTCCAGCAAGAGCAGTCGCGGGTCACGGAGGAGGGACGCAGCGATCCCGAGTCGTTGCCGCATCCCCTGCGAGTAGCCGCCGACCTTGTCGTTCTCGCGGTGTCGAAGCTCGACCAGCTCGAGCACCTCGCCGATCCGATCGGCGGCCCCGTGGCCGTCGAGGGCGGCGAGCAGCTCGAGATTCTTGCGCCCGCTCAGGTACCCGTAGAAGGCGGGTGTCTCGACGAATCCCGCGACGCCCTCGAGCGCCTCGGGCAGCTCTCGCTGGGGGTCGAGGCCGAAGAGGCGTACCTCGCCCGCGTCCGGCCGGATCAACCCGAGCAGCACGCGCAGCGTCGTCGTCTTCCCGGCGCCGTTCGGCCCGAGGAAGCCGTAGACGTCGCCGGGCTCGACCGTCAGATCGACGTGGTCGACGGCGACGACGTCGCCGTAGCGCTTGCAGAGACCCCGCGCGAACACGGGGCCGGCAGCTGTCACGTGTGCTTTGCCAGCACCGTCGGCAGACTACCCGCGACCGGCTCGACCGTGTGGCCGAGGGCCGTCCGCCACCGCTCGTTCTCGAGCACCTGCGTGCCGACGAAGCGGCCCGGCAGCCCTCGTTCGTCCAGCCATTCGGGCCCGTCCACGCCGAGCAGGAACGCCGCCTTCGCGGAGACGTCGGCGGCGAGGCAGCTGCCCCCCACGACCGTCACCTCCCGCCAAGGCGAATCGGCCGGGCATCCGGTCCTCGGATCGATCAGGTGATGCTGCCGCTCGCCTCCGCGCCACCAGCGCCGGGCGGTGCCGCTGGTCGCGAGCCCGCCGCGCTCGAGGGTGACGGAGCCGCCGCCGGGCAGGCCGACGACGACCCCGTCCCTCGTCGCGATATCCCCGCCCGCGGAGACGAACCCTGGACCGGCGATCAGGCCGGCGGCCGAGTCGACGGTCATTCCCTTGACGACGCCGTTCAGGTCGATCGGAACGCTCGGAGGCCGCACGAGCACGTTGCCGAGCAGGGCAACGGCGCGCCACCCACTCGCCGGAACGCTCTCGGCCGGCTTCGGATCGGGGCGCAGCTCGGCGAAGTCACGCGTGTAGCCAGCTCCGGCGATCGCCGCGCCGACCGTCAGGTCGACGAGGCCGTCCGTGTCCTCCGCCGCAGCGAGCGCGGCACGCACCGCGCGGGCGAACAGAGGCGTGACGAGGACCGCCTGCTCCGGGGCAGCGTTGACGCCGCTGAGCTCGCTGTCGCCGCGGAAGCGGCTGAAGACCTCGTCTGTCTGCTCGAAGAGATCGACGATCGCGAGGAACTCGTCGTCGACTGCGCCGCCGACGACGACCTCGCAACCCATGGAGCGGAAGCTGCGATTCACGAGGGCCGCGTCGCCAGCGTCACGCTCACCGTCCGCGTCGAGCCCTTCCGCACGATGGTCAGCGAGACCTTGTCGCCCGGCTTCTTGGCCGAGACGAGTGTCTCGAGCTGCGTGCTGGTCGTCACCGACTTGCCGTCGAAGGCCGTGATGACGTCGCCGCCGGTCACGTACGTCGAGCCGGCCACGTCCTTCGTGGCGGTCGACGCGTGGAGCCCGGCCTTCGCGGCCGGCGAGCCGGAGCGAACCTGGGTCACGCCCACTCCGGCGCTCTCGCTCAGCTGCGAGGCGACCGAGGCGGGGATCGTCTGGATCTGGACGCCAAGGTAGGCGTGGGTGACCTTGCCGGTCGAGATCAGCTGGTCGGCGATCTTCTTGACCGTGTTGGAGGGAATCGCGAAGCCGACGCCGTCGCTGCCGCCCGAGGCGCTCTCGATCTGGGACGTGACACCGATCACGCGCCCCTGCGAGTCGAGCAGGACGCCGCCGGAGTTACCGTGGTTGATCGGTGCGTCCGTCTGGATCGCGTCGTTCAGCGGGAAGTTGTTCGGGGCGCTGATCTGGCGATGGAGCGCGCTGACGATCCCGGAGGTAACGGTGCCCTCCAGGCCGAACGGGCTGCCGATGGCGACGACGCCGTCGCCGACCTGGACCGCATCGGAGTCCGCAAGCGTGAGCGGGTGCAGCTTCGAAGCGGGCGCGTTGATGTGGATGACCGCGAGGTCGGTCGAGGTGTCCTTGCCGACCACGGTCGCGTTGTAGCTGGAGCCGTCGGCAAGCGTGACCCGAACCGAGTTGGCGCCGTCGACCACGTGCTCGTTCGTGACGATGTCGCCCTTGCTGTCATAGACGAAGCCCGAGCCCTGCGCGCGCTGGCTCTGTCCGCCCCCGTTTCCGAATGGGAAGCCCGAGCTGTTGCCCGAAGACGCGGTGATCGTGATCTCGACCACACCGGAGCCGTCGCGGCGGTAGA
>JBARRS010000082.1:0-15509 GCA_049644345.1 Gaiellaceae bacterium | reverse complement strand
GCCAGCTCCAGCGACCCCGAGTCGGGCGTCGCCGGCTACGCCTTCCCCAGCCTCGGCAGCGGCTGGACGGACTCCCAGACGGGCGCGACCGACACCTACAGCTTCAGCGCGAGCGCCGCCGACCCCGTCGAGCCCAACAACGTCACCGCCACCAACAACGCCGGGCTCACCTCCAACCCCAGCTCCTTCACCGTCACCCCCGACAACACCGCCCCCACCACCTCGCTCCAGTGCAACGGCGCGCCTTGCACAGGCGGGTGGGCGACGAGCTTGCCCGTCTCGATCACGCTCTCGGCGACGGACTCCGGCTCGGGCGTGGCCAACATCAAGTACACGACGGACGGGTCGGATCCATTCACGAGCCCCACCGCGTCCGTCTACTCCGGCGCTTTCAACGTCAACGCATCGACGACGATCGAATTCGCGGCCACGGACAACGTCGGCAACACCGAGGCGCCTCAGTCGACGACGATCCAGATCGACCTGACCCCGCCGAGCGCGCCGAGCCTCAGCCTCTCCGCAGGCGCGAATGCCTTCGTCAGCGGATCGACCGTGTTCTTCCGCCCCGGCGCGAGCGGCTCCTTCGACGTCACCGCGGGCTCGAGCGATCCCGAGTCGGGGATCGCCGGCTATGCCTTCCCCAGCCTCGGCAGCGGCTGGTCGGACTCCCAGAGCGGTGCCACCGACACGTACAACTTCACCGCGAGCGCCGTCGACCCCGCCGAGCCCAACAACGTCACCGCCACCAACAACGCCGGCCTCACCTCCAACCCCAGCTCCTTCACCGTCACCGCGGACGGCTCAGCGCCGACGACCTCGATCGCCTGCTCGGGCGGCTGCTCCGGTTGGCACACCACGAGCCCGGTCACCGTCTCACTCACGGCCGACGACGGCGCCGGCTCCGGCGTCGCCCAGATCAAGTACACGACGGACGGCTCCGACCCGAGCCCGCTCAACGGCACCCTCTACACCGCGCCGTTCTCGGTCCCCGCGACCGCGACGGTCAAGTTCCGCGCCTACGACAACGTCGGCAACGCCGAGCCAGTTCGGAGCCAGCTCGTCCAGGTAGACACGAGTGCGCCGAGTACGCCCAGCCTTAGCCTCGTGGCCGGAGCCAACTCGTCCGTCACGGGCTCCACGGTCTTCTTCCGCCCCGGGGCGAGCGGCTCGTTCAGTCTCACCGCAAGCTCGACGGACACCGAGTCGGGGATCGCGAGCTACACCTTCCCGAATCTTGGCACCGGCTGGTCGCGCACGATCTCGGGCGCCACCGCCACCTACAGCTTCACGGCAAGTGCCGTCGATCCGGCCGAGCCCAACAACGTGGTCGCGACAAACGGCGCCGGCCTCGACTCGAACCCGACCTCGTTTACGGTCACGGCCGACTCGAGCGCACCGACGACCTCGATCGCCTGCTCGGGCGGCTGCTCCGGTTGGCACACCAGCGCGGTCAGCGTCACGCTCTCCGCCGACGACGGCAGCGGCTCAGGCCTCGCGCAGATCCGCTACACGACCGACGGCAGCGACCCGAACGTCTCCGGCACCACCTACACCGGACCCTTCAGCGTCGGGGCGACCGCGACCGTGAAGGCCGCCGCTACCGACAACGTGGGCAACGTGGAGGCACCGGGCTCGACGACCGTTCAGGTCGACACCAGCGCGCCGACGGCGCCGAGCCTCGGCCTCAGCGCCGGCGCCAACGCCTCCGTCAGCGGCTCGACCGTGTTCTTCCGCCCCGGCGCGAGCGGCTCCTTCGACCTCACCGCCAGCTCCAGCGACCCCGAGTCGGGCGTCGCCGGCTACGCCTTCCCCAGCCTCGGCAGCGGCTGGACGGACTCCCAGGCGGGCGCCACCGACACCTACAACTTCACCGCGAGCGCCGCCGACCCCGTCGGGCCCAACAACGTCACCGCCACCAACAACGCCGGTCTCACCTCCAACCCCAGCTCCTTCACCGTCACGGCCGACTCGAGCGCCCCGACGACCTCGATCGGCTGCTCGGGCGGCTGCGGCGGCTGGCACGCGAACGCCGTCACCGTGACGCTGACCGCCGACGACGGCACCGGCTCCGGCGTCGCCCAGATCAAGTACACGACCGACGGGAGCGATCCGACCGTCTCCGGGACCCTCTACTCGGCACCGTTCACGGTCTCGTCCACGAGCACGGTCAGGTTCGCGGCGACGGACAACGTCGGGAACGTGGAGGCGGCTCAGTCGCAGACGGTCCAGGTCGATTTGACCGCCCCCTCGGTCGCCGTGACCGCTCCGGTCGACGGTGGCTTCCTGAATGCGTCAACCCCGGATCCCTACACGATCACTGCGACTGCGAGCGATTCCGAATCGGGTCTCGCCACCGTGGAGTTCTTCGAGTGCTCGAACCAGAGCGCAGGCTGTGCGACCGGAAACTGGAGCTCGCTCGGCGTCACCTCCGGCGGACCGCCCTGGAGTGTCGCGTGGACACTGCCGTCGAACGGCAACCGGGCGCTGATGGCCGTGGCCACCGACGGCGTCGGCCGCCAGGCGAGCTCGGTGATCAACACCTTCGTCGACCGGACCGATCCCACCGTCTCGCTCAGCCCGCTTGGTGCGTATCTGAGCGGGACCGTTTCGCTCGATGCAAGCGCGAACGACGGAGAATCGGGCGTCAAGCAGGTGCAGTTCCAGCGGTGCGACTCGCCGTGCGGAGGCTCGTGGACGGATGTAGGCGCAGCCGACACCACGGCGCCGTACTCGGCCTCGTTCGACACCACCTCCGTGCCGGACGGCACCTACGACTTCCGCGCCGTCGTCACCGACAACGCGGGCAACACGGCGAGCGACGAGGTGACCGCCCGGACGATCGACAACACGGCGCCCGACACGACGATCACGAACGGCCCGTCCGTGACCGTCAACTCCTCGTCGGCCTCCTTCGACTTCACCGCCAGCGAGAGCGCGACGTTCGAGTGCTCGCTCGACGGCGGCGCCTACAGCGGCTGCTCGAGCCCGGCCGCCTACAGCGGCCTTGCCGACGGCACCCACACCTTCCGCGTCCGCGCGACCGACCTCGCCGGAAACACCGACCCGACTCCCGCAACCTCTACATGGACGATCGACACAGTCGCGCCCAACACGACGATCTCGAGCGGGCCCAGCGATCCGACTGCGTCGACCAGCGCGAGCCTCGCCTTCACCTCGAGCGAAAGCGGCTCGACGTTCGAGTGCTCGCTCGACGGCGGCGCATACAGCGGCTGCTCGAGCCCGGCCGCCTACAGCGGCCTCGCCGACGGCAGCCACACGTTCAGCGTGCGCGCCACCGACCCGGCAGGGAACACCGACCCCACGCCCGCGAGCTTGACGTGGACGGTCGACTCGACCGCTCCGACGGGCGCGCTGACGGCACCCGCGAACGGAGCGACGGTCGGTGGCTCAAGCGTCGACCTCGCGGCATCCGCATCTGATCCGGGCGGAACCGGTGTCGCGAGCGTCGAGTTCCAGTACCGGCCGGTAGGCGGCTCCTCATGGACGTCGATCTCGACCGACTCCTCGGCCCCATACCAGGGAAGCTGGAACGCGGCGGCGTTGTCGAGCGGTGATTACGAGCTGACCGCCGTCGTGACCGACGCCGCCGGCAACCAGTTCACGACGCCCGTCGTGACGGTGACGGTCGACTCGACCCCTCCGTCGGTGACCCTCTCCGATCCGGGCTCCCCGATCCACGGGATCGTGCTCCTGACCGCAACGTCCCCCGACACGGACCTCAACCACGTCACCTTCGAATGGCGGCCGGCCGGCGGCAGCTGGACGGCGATCGGGACCGTGACCGGCCCCTGGACGATCGCGCTCGATACGACGGCGGTGTCTGACGGCCCCTACGACCTGCGCGCCGTCGCATACGACGCGTTCGGCAACAGCAACAGCGACACGCGCACGAACGTCCAGGTCGACAACACGGCCCCGCGCGTCGCCTCCTCGGTGCCCGGAGAGGGGGCCGTCGTCGCGACCGTGAGCTCGATCGACGTGACGGCGACCGAGGATCTCGCCGGCTTCGACTCGCCGACCCTCGACGGCGCGCCGATCCCCGCACCGACGATCTCCGGCCCGACCGCGAGCTTCGCTACGGGTGCCCTCGCGACGGGGCCGCACACGCTCGGCGGCCGCTTGCGCGATGCGGTCGGGAACACGCGCTTCGTCCTCGTCCACTTCACCGTGTGGAGCGGTGTCGCGGTCGACTACCCGTACGTCGAGGCGAACTCGCCCTTCGCGAGCGGCGTCACGCTCATCGCCGTGGACGGCTCTTCTCACGTCCAAGTCCCCGCCGACGCGCTCGCCGACCCAGGGACCGGTGACTGGCCCGTGCTCCGCGTCGATCCGGATCCGGCCCCGGCCGGACTCCAGAACGGCTACGGCGTTGTAGGCCAGGTCGTCGGCGTGTCGATGAGCTGGGCGATCGGCGGTGGCCCAATTCAGGATCTCAACGACCCGCTGGACGTCGTCGTGACCAATGTCGCAGGCACCGTGCCGGCCGTGCTCCAGAGCGGCTCCTGGCGGACGATCCAGCAGGTGCCGACGGCCGGCACGCTTCCAAGCGGCTGGAACGACGGCTACTACGTCGATGCCGCCGGCGTCCACATCCTCTCTCTTCACCCGAGCCGATTCGCCCTCCTCCGCGACCAAGAGGTGCCGACGCCGCCGCAGTCGTTCGCCGGCGTCGTCGGCCCCGGCGGCCTCACGCTCAGCTGGCAGCCCGGCAGCGACAACAGCGGCGCGATCGACCACTTCTCGCTCTACGTCGACGGCACGCAGACCGCGACCTACGGCGGGGCCGTCCGCAGCGCCAACCTCGGCGCGTTCAGCGCCGACGATCCGCGCGTGTTCACGCTGTCGGAGAGCGACGCTGCCGGGAACGAGAGCGCGCAGACGCAGCGCTTGCGCACGATCCCGACCGTCGCGGGGCTGAAGGTCGACCAGGCGAAGTCGGTGCTCGCCGGACGGGCGTTCGCGATCGGCAAGATCAGCTACTCGCCGAACAAGGCGCCCGCCGGCACGGTGCTCTCGCCCACGGGTCTCCGGCTCGCAGTCGAGGGCGCCCCCGTCGATCTCGTGGTCTCGACCGGGCCCGCGCCGACGCCGCTCGTGCTGTCTGTCTCGCACCCCCCGACGTTCTCGTGGGCCAAGAGCGGCTCGCTACGCGTAAGCGTGCTGCTCTCGAGGGCGGCCAAGGTGACGGCGACGCTGATCGGCCCCAACGGGCGCGCCCTGTTCACCTGGAGCTTCGCCGCCGCGACGGGAAAGACGAAGAAGACGCTGAGGATGCCGTCCGGGGCCCGCAAGTCCGGTCGCTACACGATCCGGTGGGTCGCGACGGCGGCGGACACAGGCACCGCGAGGAAGACGACCCGCCTGAGAATCCTGGGTCGGGCCCGACGCGGCCGCCGGCAGCCGATCTTCGCCATCCGCAGACGGGTCGACAAGGACTAGCCCCCGGGTTTCCAGAGTCTCTCCTCGCGATCCGCGTTGGCGGCTCGGGCGAGGATGAAGAGCAGGTCGGAGAGTCGGTTCAGGTAGACGGGCACCAGCGGGTTGATCCCTTCGACACGAAGCACGCTCCGCTCGGCGCGCCGGCAGACGGCCCGCGTGAGGAAGAGCCGCGCGGCAACCTCGGAACCTCCCGGGAGGACGAACGAGCGCAGCGGCTCGAGCCGCTCATTCGCCTCGTCGCACTCCGCCTCGAGCCGGTCGATCAGCTCCTGCGTCACACGCAGGCGCTGGCCGCGTGCGTCCAGCGGGACGGAAACGTCGGCGCCGAGGTCGAAGAGCTCGTTCTGGATCCGCGTCAGGGGCTGAGCCGGAGCGCCGTCGAGGGCGAGCGCCCAGCCGAGCGTCGAGTTGAGCTCGTCGACGTCGCCGCCGGCGACGACGCGGGGGTCGTTCTTCGCCACGCGAGAGCCGTCGCCGAGGCTCGTTTCGCCCTCGTCACCGCCGCGGGTGTAGATCCGCGTCAGCCGAACAGGCTCGTCACGTCGCCTCGGGCTCATCCCGCCGAGAGCTTACGGCGCATACAGGAAGCTCGACCTCGACGACAGCCTCACGCGTCCGCGAGAGCCGCGCCCAAAACGCGCCAAACCTGATCGAACCTGCCAACCCTCAGAAAAGGGTCTGACCCCTTTAGGAGAGTTGAGGGTCGGCGGGCTCGGCCGGAACGGCCTAGCCCTGCGCGAGCGCCTGTTGCTTCAGTCCGAGGATCGAGCGTGCGATCACGAGCCGCTGGATCTCGCTCGTGCCCTCGTAGATCTCGGTGATCTTCGCGTCGCGGTAGAAGCGCTCGACCGGGAACTCCTTCGTGTAGCCGTAGCCGCCGAAGATCTGAATCGCCTCCGCCGTCTGCCGCCGCGCCGTCTCCGACGCGAACAGCTTCGCCTTCGCCCCGGCCTCCGTGTGCGGCTCCCCGCGCTGCTTGAGCCAGGCAGCTCGGTACACGAGCAGCCTGGCGGCGTCGATCTCGACCGCCATGTCGGCGAGCTTCCACTGGATCGCCTGGAACTCCGCGATCCGCTGCCCGAACTGCTTGCGCTCGAGCGCGTACTCTCTCGCCGCATCGTAGGCGGCCTGCGCGATCCCGAGCGCCTGCGCGGCGATCCCGATCCGGCCGCCGTCGAGCGTCGACATCGCGACGGCGAAGCCCTTGCCCTCCTCGTGCAGCAGCCGGTCGCGACCGATCCGGGCTCCCTCCACCACCAGATCGACCGTCGAGGAGGAGTTGAGCCCGAGCTTCTCCTCCTCCCGGGTGACCCGGACGTGCTCGGCGTCGAGGATGAAGGCCGAGACGCCACGCGCTCCGGGCGTATCTGGATCGGTGCGGGCGAAGAGGAGGAGCGTCCCCGCATCCGAGCCGTTCGTGATCCACTGCTTGGCGCCGGAGATCGTCCAACCGTCGCCGTCCGGGATCGCCGCAGTCCGCAACGACCCCGCGTCCGACCCCGCCTCCGGCTCAGTGAGGGCGAAAGCACCGAGCACCTCGCCTCGTGCGAGCGGCGGCACGAAGCGGCTCTTCTGCTCGTCGGTGCCGAACGTGAGGATCGGCAGCGTCACCGCGCTCGTGTGCACGGCGACGGTGACGCCGACCCCGGCGTCTGCACGCGAGAGCTCCTCGAGAGCGAGCACGTACGAGATGAAGTCCGCGCCGGAACCGCCGAACTCCTCCGGGATACAGACGCCCATGAGACCGAGCTCCGCGAGCTTCCCGAAGAGCTCGCGCGGGAAACGGTGTTCCCGGTCCCACTCGGCCGCGTGGGGCTCGATCTCCGCCTGTGCGAACTCACGGGCGAGCGCCTGGATCTCGCGCTGCTCGGGCGCCAGCTCGAAGTCCACGGGCCGGAGTGTAGTGTCGGCTCGCGCGCTGCCGTCTACGCCGCGACGAGCTCGCGGCGGATACGCCGCAGAGTGCGTTCCCGGCGCTCGAACGCCTTGACGACCGCGGGGTCGAACTGCGTCCCCGCCTCGGCGAGGATCTCGCGGCCCGCGGCCGCCCAGGGAAGCGCTTTTCGGTACGGACGGTCGCTCGTCATCGCATCGAGCGTGTCCGCGACTGCGAAGATACGCGCCCCTACGGGGACATCCGTGCCGGACCGGCCGTCGGGATAGCCGGTGCCGTCCCAGCGCTCATGGTGCGAGCGGACGACCTTGAGCCCCTCGCCCTGCAGGAAGGCCACACCGCCGAGCATCTGCTCGCCGAGCAGGGTGTGCGTCTCCATCCGGCGGCGCTCGCTGTCGGTCAAGGGGCCGGGCTTCTGAAGGATCTCGTCCGGAATTCCGATCTTGCCGACGTCGTGGAGCAGGAACCCGTACTCCGTGCTCGGGTCGTCGACGATCTCCGGCTCGATCGCGCGGGCGAGCGCCATCGCGTAGAGCTGTACGCGCTGCGAGTGCGCTCCGGTGCCCGTGTCCTTCGACTCCAGGGCAGTCGCGAGCGCGGCGACGGTCTCGTGATAGGCGTTCTGAAGCAGCAGCCGCTGGCCGCGCTCCAGCTCCAGCAGGTGGCGAAGGTCTCGGGCGTAGAGGTGCAATTGCCCGTGCGACCCCCGCTTCTTGGTCGCCCGGAACGGGATTCCCTCTGCGCCCCCGGACAGGCGCTCGACGATCGTGAGCAGCTCCAGCGGGCTGAACGGCTTGCGGACGAACGCGTCGGCGCCGACCTCGGCCGCGCGCGCCTCGCCGTCGTCGATCCCCGTGAGCAGCACGACCGGGATCTCGCGCGCCCGGCGGTCGCGCTTGAGGGCCGCGCAGAACTCGAGACCGTCGACCCCGGGGAGCCCCACGTCGAGGACGATCGCGTCAGGCCTGTTCTCTTTCAGCGAGCGCGCCGCGGAACCGGCGTCGGCCGCCTCGTCGATCTCGATCTCGACCGCCTCGAACGTGGCTCGCAGAAGAGAGCGAAGATCCGGATCGTCGTCGACAACCAAGAGGCGCACCTGCGACCTCCTCGGCTCGGGCTTCTCGCCGTTTTTCGGCGGGATTTGCGGCTTGCCTTAGGAATAGATGTAGAAACCGCGCCCAGACTTGCGCCCGAGTTTTCCCTGCTCCACGAACTCATTGAGGAGCGGGCACGGCGCAAAGCGGTCATCTTCCAGCCCTTCGCGCAGCACCTCCATGATCGCGACGCAAGTATCAAGCCCGATCAAATCCGCCAGGGCAAGCGGTCCGAGCGGGTGATTGAAGCCGAGTTTCGCGATCGTGTCGATTGCCTCGGCCTCGGCGACCCCGTCGTGAAGGGCCCAGACAGCCTCGTTGATGAACGGCATCAAGATCCGGTTCGAGACGAAGCCCGGGAAGTCGTTCGCGACGGCCGGAGTCTTGCCCAGCTCGCGGGCGAGCTCGGTGATCGCCTCAGCAGTCTCGACGGATGTCTCGCGGCCGCGCACGATCTCGACCAGCTGAAGCACCGGGACTGGATTGAAGAAATGCATGCCGATCACGCGGTCGGGCCGGCTCGTGACGGCCGCCAGCGAGCTGATCGGAATCGAGGAGGTGTTCGAGGCGAGGACCGCTTCGGGCGGTAGAGCCTCGTCGGCGCGACGGAAGACGTCTTCCTTGACCGCCGCGTCCTCGACGACCGCCTCGACCATCAGGTCGGCCCCGACGAGCTCGTCTACGAGCTCGACCCGCCCGAGCACTTCGTCCGGTGCGGGCCCGCCTCTCTCGGCCAGCTTGGCGAGGCTCTTCCGCATCGTCTCGACCGCGCGCTCAGAGGCCCCAGGCAATGCGTCGTGCAGCGAGACGCGACGGCCGGAGGCGGCAACGACCTGTGCGATGCCACCGCCCATCTGCCCCGCGCCGACCACTAGGACGTGCTCGAACCGCACGGGCGGCGGAGGCTAGGCCTCGATCAGGAGCGCGTCGCCCTGGCCGCCGCCCGAGCAGATCGCCGCGAGCCCGAGCCCGCCGCCGTTCCGGCGTAGCTCGTAGACCATCGTCCCGAGGATCCGCCCGCCGGAGGCGGCGATCGGATGCCCGAGCGCAACGGCGCCGCCGTTGACGTTCACCTTCTCCGGATCGGAGTCGAGCAGCTTCGCGGAGTTGACGACGACCGACGAGAACGCCTCGTTCAGCTCGACCCGCTCGACGTCGTCGATCTTCTTCCCGGCCTTCTCGAGCGCTATTCGTCCCGCCGCCGCCGGTGTCCGGGCGAGGTAGGCGAAGTCGTCGGCGACGTAGCCCTGCGAGAGGATCGTCGCGAGCGGCTCGAGCCCACGCCGTCGCGCGAACTCCTCCGAGCACACGACCACGCAGCTCGCGCCGTCGTTGACGCCGGGCGCGTTCCCCGCGGTCGTCGTCCCCTCCGGGTCGAAGACAGGCTTTAGACGCGCAAGCTTCTCGATCGAGGTGTCGCGGCGCGGGCTCTCGTCGACTTGGACGCCGTCGACCGAGACGATCTCGTCGGCGAAGAGGCCCTCGTCGATCGCCCGCACGGCGCGCTCGTGGGAGCGAAGAGCCCACTTGTCTTGCTCCTCCCGAGAGATGCCGAGCTCGCGCGAGACGAACGAGGCCTGTTCGACCATGTGCCGGCCGTCGAAGGTCGAGATGAGGCCGTCGTGGGTCATCAAGTCGATCAGCGCGCCGTCGCCGGCCCGATAGCCGAAGCGCGCCTTCTTGAGGGCGTACGGTGCGTTGGACATCGATTCCATCCCGCCGGTGACGACGACCTCGACGTCACCCGCGCGGATCATCGAGTCGGCGATCTCGACCGCCCGGATCGAGGAGGCGCAGACCTTGTTCACGGTGTCGGCCGGAACCTCGATCGGGAGCCCCGCGCCGATCGCAGCCTGGCGGGCCGGCGCCTGCCCTGCGCCGCCCTGGAGCACCTGCCCCATGATCACGTAGTCGACCTCGTCGTTCCCGAGCCCGACGCGGTCGAGCGCCGACCGGATCACACGGCCGCCGAGCTCCGTTGCCTCGTAGCCCGCGAGGCCGCCGCCGAGCTTTCCGAACGGCGTTCGGACCGCCGAAACGATCACCGATCTAGCCATGAGGCCAGCGTAACAATCCCTTACCGTTTCACCGGTGGAGGCGACGACGGCACACAAGCGCCGCCGGAACGGGCTCGCCGGCGCGGTCGCGCTCGCCGTCGGGGTCGCGCTCCTCGCCGCGGCCTGCAGCAGCGGGGGCCGAAGCAAAGCCTCACGGCAGCCGCCGCCCAGCAAGGCGTACTCGACTCTCCGGGTGACGTGGGAGGAGCCCGGTTCCATGGATCCGGGGCTGGCGAACACGATCGCGGCCTGGCAGGTGCTGTGGAACGTCAACCTCGGTCTGCTCGGCTACAAGCACGTGGCCGGCGTCGAGGGCACGAAGCTCGTCCCCTATCTGGCCGAGTCGCTGCCGACGATCTCGAGCAACGGCACCGTCTACAAGTTCAAGCTTCGGCCGAACCTCAAGTACTCCAACGGCAGGCCGGTCGAAGCGAAGGACTTCCTCTACACGATCAAGCGCGACTACCTGATCAAGTCGCCGGGAGCCCGCCTCTTCTCGTCGATTCTCGGCGCGGCCGACTTCGGGAGGACGAAGAAGGGGAAGATCCCGGGGATCGTCACGAACGACGTCCAGCGGACGATCACGATCAAGCTCTCGCACCCCATGGACGGGATGGAGAACATCCTTGCGACCGTGTTCGCCGCGCCGGTCCCAACGGGCACCCCGAAGCCGGATCAGTCGACGAGAGCGATCCCCTCGACGGGCCCGTACATGGTGAAGAGCTACACCCCTAGGCGCGGCTTCGTGCTCGTCCGAAATCCGTCTTTCAAGAGCAACAAGATCCCTGATGTGCCCGCGGGCTATCCGGACGAGGTCGTCGGGAAGATGGCTTCCGATCCGGCGACGGCATTGCGGTCGGTGCTCTCGGGCCACTCGGACTACGACGCCCTCACGGTCCCGATCGACCGGCTACCGGACCTCCGGCACACGTACTCGAGGCGGTTGAAGCTCTATACGTCGCCGACCACGTACTACTACTTCATGAACGAGCGTGTGCCGCCTTTCAGCAAGTTGGAGGCGCGGCAGGCGGTCAACTACGCGATCGACCGAAACGCGATCGCGGAGAAGATCCTCGCGGGACTCGCGAAGCCGACGCAGAACATCCTCCCGCCCAGCTACCCGCAGTACAAGAAGATCGACTACTACGAGTACGACCTGGGCAAGGCGATCGAGCTCGTGCGGAAGTCGAGAACCGTGGGGATGAAGATCACCGTCTGGGGCGTCAACACACCGCTCTCGAACGCCCTGACGGAGTACCTCGCCGGCGTGCTCGACACGATCGGGTGGAGGGCCACGCCGAAGCTGCTCGGCAGCAGGACGGAGGCGCAGATCGGCTTCGCCGATCGGTACCAGGCCTTCCCGAACCCGATCGACTGGTTCGCCGCCCTCTTCAAGCACGGCAACGCCCGGTTCCCGGACGTGGGCAAGCGCATCGGCGCGCTCGCGCAGAAGACCGGAACGAACGCGGGCGGCTGGGCGTCGATCGACCACGACCTGGTGGTCAAGTACGCCGCCGCGGCGCCGTTCGCGAACGGGCGTGGCACGGACTTCTTCGGGCCCAAGATCGACACCGGCTGCTACGTGTTCCACGTGCTCTACCGGTTCGACTTCTCACAGATCTGCATGAAGTAGCGACTTGACGTCGACCCTGCCGCCGACCTACTCTGGGCGAGATGACTCCTGCCTTCCGCATCTGGGCCTGGGCGTGGCGCCACGAGCGGGGCGGGAGCGTCGCCTGCTGACCTAGGCACGAAAACCCCGACCCGCTCGAAGACCCGGAAGCCGCGGGTCTTTTTCGTATGCGCGAATGAACGCGACGACCGTCGTATCCACCGATCTCCTCACCCCGCTCGGGGCATACCTCCGGCTGCGCGAGCGCGGTTCCGCCTCGTTCCTGCTCGAGTCGGTCGAGCACGGGCGCCTCGGACGGCACTCGTTCATCGGCTCCGGCACGCGGCTCGTGTCGTTCGAGGAGGCCGAGCAGCTCGAAGAGCCCGTCGTCGGCTATCTCGGCTACGACTACGCCGCCAAGCTCGAGCCGACCGTGCCGCTACCCGACAGGGGCCGCGACCTGCCCGAGAGCCGCTTCGTCGTCGCCGAGACGCTCGTCCGCTTCGACCACGCTCTGGGCATGGCGGAGGTGCTTCGCGGCGATCCGCTCGACGTGACCGAGCAGCTCGAGGCGGCTTTGCCCGACTTCGCACCGAACGGGCGCGCCGGCGCGGGCGCGATGCGTCGCCTTCCCTCCCGGATGGAGTACGAGCGCGCAGTCGTGCGCGCGAAAGAGCACATTCGCGCCGGCGACGCGTTCCAGATCGTCCTCTCGCAGCGCGCCGAGCGGCCGACGTCGGCAAGCGCCCTCGAGCTCTACCGCTCGCTCCGGCGCGTCAACCCGTCGCCGTACCTGTTCCTGCTCGAGCTCGACGGGCTCTCCCTCGTCGGCTCCTCGCCCGAGACGCTGGTCAAGTGCGAGGGACGGCGGGCAAGCCTGAACCCGATCGCGGGAACCACCAGGCCCGGCGCCGGCGACGCGGAGCGGCTCTTGGCGTCCGAGAAGGAGCGGGCCGAGCACGTGATGCTCGTCGACCTCGGGAGGAACGACCTCTCGCGCGTGTGCCGGCCCGGCACGGTGCGGGTGGCGCGCTTCCTCGAGCCGGAGCGGTTCTCGCACGTGACGCACCTCGTGTCGGAGGTCGTGGGCGA
Source organism: Gaiellaceae bacterium (assembly GCA_049644345.1). Lineage (GTDB taxonomy): Bacteria > Actinomycetota > Thermoleophilia > Gaiellales > Gaiellaceae > JBARRS01. The sequence continues at coordinate 2,300 of JBARRS010000082.1, read as the reverse complement.
GCTCCAGGACGAAGTCGCGCCTTTCGATCTGCTGCGCGCGTGCTTCCCGGCCGGCACCGTCTCCGGCGCGCCGAAGGTGCGGGCGATGCAGCTGATCTCCGAGCTCGAGGGCTACCGCCGAGGGCCGTACGCAGGGGCCGTCGGCTACTCGCTTCCGGGCGGCGCCTTCGACACGTGCATTGCGATCCGGACGATCGTCTTACACGAGGGGCTCGCCCTGCTCCAGGCTGGCGCCGGGATCGTCGCCGACTCCGATCCGCACGCAGAACACCACGAGTGCCTGCGCAAGTTCGCGGCCCTCGAGACCGCGATCGAGCTGGCGGAGGCGAGAGCGCGGTGATTCTCCTGATCGACAACTACGACTCGTTCACGTACAACCTGGCGCACCTGTTCGGAGAGCTGGGCGCGGAGGTGGTCGTCCGCCGGAACGACTCGATCGACCCGGACGAGGCGCAGCGGCTCGCGCCGTCGCACCTCGTCGTCTCGCCAGGGCCCGGCCGACCCGAGGACGCGGGCGCGACCGTCGAGATCGTGCGCCGACTCGCCGGAAGCGTTCCCACCCTCGGCGTCTGTCTCGGCCACCAGGCGATCGTCGAGGCGTTCGGCGGGCAGATCGGCCCAGCGAAGCGGCTGGTGCACGGCAAGGCGAGCCCGGTCCGCCACGACGGCCTCGGGATCTTCGACGGCCTACCCGAGGAGTTCGACGCCGGCCGCTACCACTCGCTGGCGGCGACCGCGATACCCGACGAGCTCGAGGTCTCGGCGACGTGCGCCGAGGACGAGGTGATGGCCGTCCGTCACCGCGAGCTTCGGGTCGACGGCGTCCAGTTCCATCCGGAATCGGTGCTGACGCCTATCGGGTCCGAGATCGCGAGGAACTTCCTCCGATCCTCGCGTTCCTCGGGCGCCGCTGGCAAAGGAGGCAAGCCGGCGACGCGCAGGACAGTGCAAACAAGCACGGACAAGCGTCGCGGGCGCAGCATCGTGCCGCCAGCGGCGTCAGGCAGCGGCGGAGCCGGGCTCCGCCCGGCGGGAGCCGATGCCGACGAGGGACGCGAGGGATGATCCAACAGGCACTCGCCCAGCTCCTGGACGGTCGCGACCTCTCGCAGCAGGAGGCACGCGACGTGATGGGCCAGATCATGAATGGCGAGGCGACACCCGCGCAGATCGGGGGCTTCCTGATCGCGCTGCGGCTGAAGGGCGAGACTGCGGACGAGATCGCCGGCTGCGCGGAGGCCATGCGAGAGCACGTGCTCGCGGTGAACCCGAGACGCGACGACCTGGTCGACACCGCCGGTACGGGCGGCGACGGCGCCCGCACCTTCAACATCTCGACCGCTGCGGCCCTGCTCGCCGCGGCGGCGGGCGCCGCAGTCGCGAAGCACGGAAACCGCGCCGTCTCCTCCTCCTCGGGCTCGGCCGACGTGCTCGAGGCGCTCGGCTTTCGGCTCGAGCTTCCGCCGCAGCGGATCGAGCGCTCGATCGACGAGCTCGGCTTCGGCTTCCTGTTCGCGCCGACGCACCACCCCGCCATGCGGCACGCCGCGCCGGTGCGGCGCGAGCTGGCCGCCAGGACCGTCTTCAACGTGCTCGGGCCGCTCACGAACCCGGCCGGCGCACGGGCGCAGGTCGTCGGCGTCTACGCGCCCGAGCTCGTGCCGACGATTGCCGAGGTGCTCGCTCGGCTGGGGGCACATCGCGCGTTCGTCGTCCACGGCGCGGGCGGGATCGACGAGCTCTCGCCCGTTGGACCCAACCTGGTCTGCGAGGTCGTCGACGGCGGTGTCCGGCGGCGGGAGATCGACCCGCTCGAGCTCGGCGTCCCGCGCTGCTCGCCCGAGGAGCTCGGCGGAGGGACGCCGGAGGAGAACGCGGCCGCGATCCGCGCGGTCTTCGCCGGCGAGAACGGCGGCCGGCGCAGCGCCGTGCTGCTGAACGCCGCCGGCGCGATCGCCGCGGCCGGGCATGCCGCCGACCTGCGCGAAGGGCTCGAGCTCGCGCGCGAGGCGCTCGACTCGGGCGCCGCCGCAGAGCGGCTCGACCGGCTGATCGCCTTCTCCCAGGCCGAGGAGGTGACGGCGTGAGATTTCGTGACGCCCTCGCGGCAGACGGCCTCGGAGCGATCGCCGAGGTGAAGCGGCGCTCGCCCTCGGCAGGGGATCTGCGGCCCGGGGCCGATCCGGCCGCGCTCGCCGCCGCATTCGAGGGATCGGGCGCTGCGGCCGTCTCGATCCTCGTCGACGAGCGCTTCGGCGGCTCGCTCGTGGATCTCCGGGCCGCGCGGGCAGCGGCCCGGC
>JBARRS010000081.1:0-18443 GCA_049644345.1 Gaiellaceae bacterium | reverse complement strand
GGTCGACCACCGCGCGCCGGAACTCCTCGCGTAGATCGAGCGTCACGTGCGGGAGACCGAGTCCGTGACAGGTGGCCCGGGCGGCGAGCACGGCCTCCGGCGAGCAGCACGCCCGCTCCGCGTCGGGGCCTTCGGGATCGAGCCAGAGGCGCAGCGTCACGCCGAGCGCCTTCGGCCCGACGCGCAAGAGCGCCACGGCGCTGTCGACGCCGCCGCTCATCGCGACGGCGACGCGCTCCGAGTCGGCCTGCGCTCGGAAGACCTGTGCGAGCGCGTTCGCGAGCGCGTCGACCGCGAGAGTCTCCCCACCCACGGAGGCGGCCTCGAGGAGAGTCAGGCCCTCGAGCGGCCTCGCGAGACCTTCGGCATCGGCGCTCACGATCCGATCCCCAGCGACGGTCAACCTGACGAGAGCGAAGTCGCCCGCGCGCGCCGAGTCGCCGATCACTTCCATACGCCTCAGGCTAGCTGGCGGAAGAGTGCCCCACCCTGCCGTCCATCCGAGCCCGTAGCGAACCTGGACTTGCCAGGTGGGTGCCGAGCCGGTTTCGGGACTACGCCCTCGCCGGACACAAGCTCCCTTTCACTTGGTGTTGGTTCTACTTTGAGGACCCGGAGTCGCGCACAGGGTCGGGCACCGGCTCACTCTAGCGCGCGTACGTCCAGGTGACGCCCTCGACCCCCTCGAGGCCGAGCTTGTCCGCGAGCGCCGGCGTCACGTCGAATCGGCGGCCGAGTACGACGGCGCGACGCTCGATCACCTGGGTCAGGATCTTCGGGGCGCCCTTGCGCGTCACGTAGAGCTTCGCGTTGCACGGGAGCACCGAGTCCGTGACGCCCAACGTCCCCCCTTGCACGAGCACGCCGCAGTTCGTCAGGTGCCCGTACGCGGGCCTGCGGACACCGGCAAGCGCCGGATACCAGCCGCCCGGACCAACGACGGGCTGCGGCAGCGCCCGCGTGCTCTCGCCGTGACCCTGTGGAGAGACGAAGGCGACAACGAACACCGCCGCGAGCAGCGCCACCGCGGCGAGCGCGATCTCCCGTTGGGCGAGCGCCACGCTCACGCCGCGTGCGCCAAGAGCCCGCCGAACGACTCGCGCACCAGCGGATCGAAGCTCTCAGGCAGGACGCCGTCGGCGTTCGCAAACTGGCGCAGGAAGACGAGGAGCAGCCTGAGCTCCTCGTCCCGCTCAGGTCGGATGTCCTCGAGCTCCCAGAGGTTCCACTCCCGGACAGGAGGCTCGGCGGGCGCAGCCTCGGCCTCCTCCTGCCGGCGGAACCAGCGCCTCACCGGCGATCCTCGTGGTCACCCGGCATGAGGATATGGACGTGCCGCGGCGGCTGTGTGGCGCCGTCTTCTTCCTCGTTCCGAGCCTCGACGCGCCGCCTGCGGAAGAAACGCCGGCGGGAGCCGGGCTCCGGCAGGGGCTCCCCTGACCGCTCGGCCGCCGGCACCACGATCGTCGCCGGCTCGGGCTCGGGCTCGGGCGGCGGCGCGGGAGCGTATCGGTGGAACGGCGGGAACCGCGAGCTCAGACGGTCGGCGGTGAACTCGAACAGGCCGACGAGCACCCAGCCGGCCCCCATCACGAGCACGATCCACTGTGCCGAAAGCTCGGCAAGGGCGGCGCCCACGGCGAGGGCGATGAGGAACGCCGCCTCGAGCGTGAACCGCGGGCCGAGTCTTCCCGGCATATGGCGAAGAGACTAGCTGTCGTCCCCGTCGTGTTCCCCGGTTGCGTGGGGCGTCTCGGGGACCGCGTGCGGGCCGGTCGGCGTTGTCGTCGGCTCGATGGCGGGCTCTCGCGGGGCACGCGGCGTGCTGGGACCGCGGGCAGACGCCGTGACCGCTTCGGCAGCCGCGACGATCTTCTCGACGACGCCTCCGATCGCCTGCTCGCCGAGCCCTGCTGCCGAGAGGAGGTCCTCGGCGGCCTCCTGCGCGCGGCCCATCACGGCCGACGCCTGGGCGCGGGCCCATTCGAGCGTCTGCTCGACCTCCGCGCGGGCGGCGTTCGTCAGCTCGGTCGCCTGGTGTCGGGCCTGCTCGATCAGGCGGGCGGCGCGGGCCTCGGCCTCACGAACCTCCTGCATCGCATCCCGGTTCGCACTCGCGAGCAGCTCGCGCGCCTCGTTCTTCGCCTCGTTCAAGGTCTCGGCGCGCTCCCGCTCGCTCTCCTGGCGGTAGCGGTCGATCTCCGCCTCGCTCTCCTGGAGCCCGCGCTGGCGGCGGCTGATCTCCTCCTCCGCCTTGCGCACCTGCGTGACCGATGCCTGCTGCGCGTCGCGCTCGATCGTGTCGGCCAGCTCGGCCGCGGCCCGGATCAGGTGCAGCGCGTCCATGCGCACGGCGTGGCCACTGGGCTCGGACTCACCGCTTCGCGCGGCCGTCTGGAGCACCCGCAGCTGCACCTGGAGCTGCGTCACGTGCCGCCGATACGACTCGAACGCCTCGTGCACGTGCGCAGGGTCGTAACCCTGCTCGACGGTGGGAAGCTCTTCGACGCTCGGCAGCGACGTCAGCGCCGGCGCCTGGATCGGTTCGGGACTCTCTGGTGTCGCCATGTCTCTCCTCGCCGTTTGTCGGCCAGTGTGACCCCCGCGTCGGCTGACACGGGCGCCGTCTAGTCCTGCTTGACGACCTTGAGGCCGAGCTCGTCGAGCTGCTCTTTCGGCACGTCGGTCGGAGCTCCTGTCATCAACTCCGAGCCGCTCGACGTCTTCGGGAACGCGATCACCTCGCGGATGTTCGATTCGCCGGCGAGCAGCGCGAGAAAACGGTCGAGGCCGAGCGCGAAGCCGCCGTGGGGCGGCGGCCCCATCCGCAGCACCTCGAGGAAGAACCCGAACCGCGTCTGGATCTCCTCGTCACTCAAGCCGAGGGCCCTGAAGATCCGCTCCTGGAGCTCGCGCTGGTGGATCCGGATCGAGCCCGACCCGAGCTCCCAACCGTTCCAGACCAGGTCGTAGGCCTGGCTCACGGCCGCCCCCGGGTCCTCCTCGATCAGCTGCTCCTGCCCCGGCGCGACACCGGTGAAGGGATGGTGGCTGAACGTCCGGCGGCTCTCGTCCTCGACCCACTCGAAGAGGGGGAAGTCGACGATCCAGACGAGCTCGTCGCGGCTCGTGTCGACGAGTCCGAGCTCATGGCCGAGGTGCAGGCGGAGGGCGCCCAGCACACGTGCGACGAGCGCCGGCTCGTCCGCCCCGAACAGGACCGTCGAAGACGGCTCGCTGCGGAACCCATGGAGCTCCTCCTCGGAGAGAAACTTCGCGATCGGCGAGCGCACTTCGCCCTCCTCGTCGTACACGAGATAGGCGAGCCCTTTCGCCCCCCACTCCTTCGCAACCTCCTCCAGCCTCGCGAGCTCCGCCCGAGAGAGCTCCTGCGGCACGCGGATGAAGCGGACGCAGACGGCGTTCGCGAAGACGCCGAACTCGGACCCGCGTGTCAGCTCCGTCGCGTCCTCGATCTCGAGCCCCAAGCGCAGGTCCGGCTTGTCGGAGCCGAAACGGAGATCCGCCTCGTGCCAGCTCAGCCGCTGAAAGGGCCGCGCCGGCGGCTCTCGCCCGAGCGCCTCGAAGGCTGAGACGACGGCGCCCTCGAGCACCGTGAGCACGTCCTCGCGCGTCGCGAACGCCAGCTCGACGTCGAGCTGGCGGAACTCGAACTGACGATCGGCTCGGAGATCCTCGTCCCGGAAACACGTCGCGATCTGGTAGTAGCGGCCAAGCCCGGCGACCATGAGGATCTGCTTGAACAGCTGCGGCGACTGCGGCAGCGCGAAGAACTTGCCTCGCTGGAGGCGGACGGGAACGAGGAAGTCCCGCGCGCCCTCCGGCGTCGCTTTGGTCAGGTTCGGCGTCCACACGTCGACGAAGCCCTCGGAGTCCATGAAGCGGCGGATCGCGGCGATCGCCGTCGCAGACTGGCGGAGATTCCGCTGCATGTGCTCGCGGCGCAGGTCGAGGTAGCGGTAGCGGAGGCGGAGGGTCTCGTCGACGTTCTCCTCGTCGAGCTGGAACGGAAGCGGCTCGGATCGCGAGATCACCTCGAGCTCGTCGACCTGGAGCTCGACCTCGCCGGTCGGAAGGTTGGGGTTGACGGCGTCGGGAGCGCGCGCGGCGACCTCGCCGGTCGCCCGGAGGACGAACTCGTTCCGGATCTCGTGCGCGGCGGGCGCGGCTGCCGGGGCGCGCTCGGGGTTGATCACGAGCTGGCAGATGCCCTTCTCGTCGCGGAGGTCGACGAAGACGAGGCCACCGTGGTCGCGCCGGCGCGCCGCCCAGCCTGCGAGGGTCACGCGCTGCCCGACGTGCTCGGGCCGGAGCTCGCCGCAGTAGAAGTCGCGCCAGCTCAAAGCTCGGCCGCCTCGAGCGCCCTCACCTCACGGTCCTTCTCTCCGGCACGCCGGATCGTGAACGAGTCGGCCTTCACGATCACCGTCGCCCTTGCGCCGGAGCGCTGTGCCTGCGTGAGCTGACCCTTCAGCGAGCGGCGCGCGTAGTCGGTGTCGACCGCTCGTCCGTCTCGTCGAAGCTCTGCGATCAGCGGCAGCACCTCCTCGCGCCGCTCCGGGGCCTCGAATGCGAAGAAGACGTCGATCGGCTCTCGTTCCCGCTTCATGCCCTGCTCCTCCAGCGAGATCAGCGCGCGCTCGATGCCGGCCGCCCAACCGACGGCCGGGGTCGGCGGACCGCCGATCTCCTCGAGCAGGTAGTCGTAGCGTCCCCCACCGCAGAGCGAGCTCTGCGCCCCCAGCGCGTCGCCCACGAACTCGAACGCCGTACGCGTGTAGTAGTCGAGGCCGCGGACGAGCGTGGGGACGAGCCGGTAGGCGACGCCGTAGGAATCCAGATAACGCCGTACCTCTGCGAAATGGTCGCGGCAGCTTTCGCAGAGGGACTCGCCGATCTTCGGGGCGTCGGCGAGCGCCTTCTGGACCTGCGGATTCTTCGTGTCGAAGACTCGTAGCGGGTTCGTCCCGCGCTTCTGCCGCGCCTCCTCGTCGAGCTCGTCGGCGTGCTCGTCCAGCCAGGCTTTGAGCCGCTCGACGTACGCCGGCCGGCACTCGCGGTCGCCGATCGAGTTCAGCTCAAGGGTCGAGCCGCGGATGCCCAGCCGGCGCAGCAGCTCCGAGAAGAGCTGGATCACCTCGGCGTCGAGCGCCGGGTCATCCGACCCCATCGCCTCGACGTTGATCTGCCAGAACTCGCGGTAGCGCCCCTTTTGCGGCGCCGCGTATCGATACATCGGCCCGACCATGAACGTCTTCACCGGCTGCGGCTCCCGGTGCAGACCGTGCTCGATGTACGCGCGGGCGACCGGAGCCGTCGCTTCAGGCCGGAGCGTCAGCGACCGGTCTCCCCGGTCGGTGAACGTGTACGTCTCCTTCTGCACGACGTCCGAACCGGCGCCCGACGTGCGCGCGAAGAGCTCCGTGTCCTCGAAGGTCGGCGTCGTGATCCGGCCGTACCCGTAGCTTCGGCACACACTTTCGGCCTCGCCGACCAGCCATTCGCGGAGCGGCTGCTGCGACGGCAGAACGTCATACGTCCCCCGGGGCGCCTTGATCACGACGTCCGAAGCTCGGCCAGGAACGGATTGCGTGCCACCTCGTCCGCGAGCGTCGTCTCTGGGCCGTGACCCGGGTAGACGACGGTGTCGGGCGGGAAGCGATCGACAAGCGTACGAATCGACTCCATCAGCGTCTCCCAGCTCGCGCCCGGGCGATCGGTGCGTCCCACACCGCCGGCGAACAGGACGTCCCCGGAGAAGAGGCAGCCGTCGGCGTAGAAGGCCAGGTGCGCCGACGTGTGGCCCGGGACACGAAGGGTCTCGAAGCTGATTCCCGCGAGCTCGAGCGACTCGTCACCCTGGAGAAGGACGTCGGGCTTGTAGGGTCGGAAGCCGAGCTCGGGGGGCGCCACCTCGTTCAGGCGCTCGAGCCGCTCGGCCTCATCCGCTGCCATGTACACCTTCGCGCCTGTGCCCTCTGCCAGGTCGGCGACTCCTCCGAGGTGGTCCCAGTCTCCGTGCGTGATCAGGATCGCGGAGCAACTCGCGCCGGTGCGTGCGAGCTCGAGCCGAAGATCCGTTGCATCTCCGCCTGGGTCGATCAGGACGGCTTCCTCAGAGGAGCCGGACGCGCGGACGGCGTAGCAGTTCGTCGCAATCGGGCCGAGCTCGTAGCGGTCGACGACGAGTGCCATCGCCGGCCGAGTCTAACCGTGGCGGCTCCGGCCCTCGGTTACGATCCGGGCCGCCGATGCGGCACTGGAACCTTCGTGAGATCGACACGCCCGGTGGCAGCCGCTCGCCCGTCGTGCTCGACTCCGACGAGGCTGCGCGCGCGATTCTGATCGGCCTCGAGCCCGGCCAGGAGCTGGGCGACCACCAGGTGAAGGAGCATGCGTTCGTGCTCGTCGTCGAGGGCCGCCTGCGCATCGAATCCGGCGGTCAAACGCTCGATGCCGAGCCGGGGACGCTGTTCACGTTCGAGCCCGACGAGCGCCGGACCGTCGCGAGCGAGCAGGGGGCGAAGCTCCTGCTCTTCCTCGCGCCTTGGCCCGGCGAAGGCCATTTCCGTGGCGGAGGCGGCGGCTAGCGCCGCTTCTCGCCCCCGCTTCGCCGCAGGTACGTGCGGTACGCGGTGCGGTCCATCAAGTACATGAACGGGATGAAGAGCAGGGTGTAGAGCAGCGAGAGGAAGATCCGGCTCGTGACCGCCGTTTTGCTGTTCAGGACCGAGAACAGCACGAAGAAGAGCGGGAAGAAGAGCGCGGAGCGGCGCAGGACACGGTTCCACGAAGGGGGTCGCACAGGTCCGCGCGAGCGTCCGAACAGTCCGCCTTGCCGCTGCGGCCTGCGCCCGTCGGCGCGGCGCGGCTCCTTCGTCCTCTCCTGGCGGAGCTCGGCCGGGTCGACCTCGACCTCGTGGCCTTCCTCGTCGACCACCACGTATTCGTACTCGTGCCGACGCTCCTTTTGGCGACGCCTCCGCTGCTTTCGAGACGGCATGAAGCTAGCCTAGCGCGGCCCTCGAGCGCCGCCGAGGTCGAGCTCCATGTACGCGGTGCCGGGAATCGGGTTGAAGCGGTAGGGATCGATCTCCCGAAAGCCGAGCGAATAGTAGAGGCCACGTGCCGACTCCATCGAGGGAAGCGTGTCGAGCCGCATCCGCGAGTAGCCGAGCGTCCGGGCCGTCTCGATGACGGCGAGCGCGAGCGTGCGGCCGACTCCGGCGCCCCGGTGCGACGGTCGCACGTAGAGGCGCTTCATCTCGCAGGTCCGGCCGTCGAGCGGTCGCAGAGCGACGCAGCCGGCCGCGACGCCGTCCACCAGGGCGAGCAGCACCCGGCCGCGGGGCGGGGCGTACTCGCCGGGAAGCTCTCGTAGTTCCTGCTCGAAGCTTTGAAAGCCGAGGTCCAAGCCGAGCGAGCCCGCGTACTCCTCGAACAGCCGGCGGACGAGCGCGAGCTCCGCGTCGCCCGCTTCGCTAATCGCGACGGCCACCGATGATGGTCTCGGTGACGACGTCGCCGCCGAGGTGATAGGCGAGGTAGCGCCAGTCAGGAGCATCGAGCAGAACGAGGTCGGCGTCGTGGCCCGGCGCGAGCCGACCCTTGCAATCGGCTCGGCCAAGCACGTGTGCAGCGTTCACGGTGCACGCGGAGAGGGCCTCGTGCGGGGTCAGGCCGAGTTGCGTCGCGGCGAGCGAGCAGACGAGCGGAAGGCTCTCGCAAAACGAGCTGCCGGGGTTGAAATCCGTCGCCAGCGCGATCGCGGCGCCGGCCTCGACGAGCGCCCGGGCCGGTGGCATCGGGCGTCCCAGGAAGAGCGCGCTCGCAGGGAGGAGCACCCCGACGACGTCGCTCGAGGCGAGCGCGCGCGTTCCCCGGTCACCCGTGACCTCGAGATGATCGACCGAGCGCGCGCCGACCTCGATTGCGAGCTCGACCGCGCCCTGCTCTGTGAACTGGTCGCCGTGCAGGCGCAGAGCAAGCCCTGCGCCCCGGCAGGCGTCGAGATAGCGTCGCGCCTGGTCTGTGTCGAACGCGCCTTCCTCGACGAAGACGTCCGCCGCCTCGGCGAGCAGAGCGGCCTGAGGCAGGACCTCGAAGAGCGCAAAATCGAGGTAGGCCTCGGCGTCCTCGAACTCCGGCGGGACGGCGTGGGCGCCGAGCCAGGTCGGAATGCCGTCCTCGGCCCGGATTGCCTTCAGGGATGCGACTTCGGTCTCGCGGTCGAGGCCGTAGCCGCTCTTCGCCTCGAACGTCGTCGTGCCGGCACGGCGCATCCATGCGTGGTGGCGCCGTACGGCTTCGAGCAGGGCGCCCTCCCCCGCCGCGCGGGTCGCGCGGACGGTCGAGAGGATGCCCGCGCCCGTCGCGTGCAGCTCCTCATACGTGGCCCCGGCGGCGCGAAGGGTGAACTCGTCCACGCGGTCGCCCGCGAAGCACGCGTGCGTGTGGCAGTCGACGAGCCCCGGAATCGCGCAGAGCCCACGCCCGTCGAGCTCCTCCACGTCGCCGTCGAGCGAGCCGAGCTCGCGCATCCTGCCGAGTGCCGCGATCCGCCCCTCCTCGCAGAGGACGTACGCGTCCTCGACCACGTCCACCTCCGCCAGCTCGCCTCCGCGGAGCGGGACAGTCGCCCCCGCCGGCGTCGCGAGCTGGGCGAGGTCGCGGACGAGCAGCCGCGTCGGCGGCTCCGAGCTCACTCGGGCGATGAGCGCATGGGCGGCTCGAGACCGTGGCGCTCGGCGGCCTCCAACGCCTCCGGGTACCCGGCATCGAGGTGACGCAGGATGCCGGTGCCCGGATCGGCCGTCAGCACGCGCTCGAGCCGCTCCGCCATCTCGTCGCTACCGTCTGCGACCACGACCATGCCGGCGTGGATCGAGTTCCCGATCCCGACGCCTCCACCGTGGTGGACGCTGACCCAGGTCGCGCCCGCGGCGACATTGAGGAGCGCATTCAGGATCGGCCAGTCCGCGATCGCGTCGGAGCCGTCGCGCATCGCCTCGGTCTCGCGGTAGGGCGAGGCAACCGACCCTGAGTCGAGGTGATCGCGGCCGATCACGACCGGCGCCTTCACGCGACCCGAGCGGACGAGCTCGTTGATCGCGTGCCCCGCGCGGGCGCGATCGCCGTAGCCGAGCCAGCAAATCCGCGCCGGGAGCCCCTGGAAGGCCACCCGCTCGGAGGCGAGCTCGAGCCAGCGCTGCAGGACCGGGTCGTCGGGAAACAGCTCCCGCAGGGTCTCGTCGATCGCCGCGATGTCGCGGACATCGCCGGAGAGCGCAGCCCAGCGGAAGGGCCCGACGCCGCTGCAGAAGAGCGGCCGGATATAGGCCGGGACAAAGCCCGGGTATGTGAACGCCTCGGTTACGCCCGCCTCATAGGCCTCTCCGCGCAGGTTGTTTCCATAGTCGAAGACATAGCTGCCCGCGCGCGCGAGCTCGAGCAACGCCGACACATGCGTTGCGATGTCGGCACGCGCTCGTGACAGGTACTCGTCCGGATCGGACGAGCGGAGCCTCGCGGCCTCCTCGACCGACAGCCCCGTCGGGATGTAGCCGGTGAGCGGATCGTGCGCCGCGGTCTGATCGGTGACGAGATCGAACCGCTCTCCGCGGCGCGCGAGCTCAGGCATCACGTCTGCGGCGTTCCCGAGCAACCCGACCGACAAGGGTCGCCCTCCAGCCGCGGCCTCGCGAACGCGTGCCAGGGCGTCGTCGAGCGACTCCGTCGCCTCGTCGAGATAGCGCGTCTCGAGCCGTCGTCGGATCCGGGCCGGATCGACCTCGACGCACAGCACCGCCGCGCCCGCCATCGTCCCCGCCAAGGGCTGCGCCCCGCCCATTCCGCCTAGTCCCGCGGTCAGAATCGTCCTGCCCGCGAGCCCCTCGCTCCCGAAGTGCTTCTCGCCGGCCGCCGCGAAGGTCTGGTAGGTGCCCTGGAGGATCCCTTGGGTGCCGATGTAGATCCACGATCCCGCCGTCATCTGGCCGAACATCGTCAGCCCGAGCGCCTCGAGCCGGCGGAACTCGTCCCAGGTCGCCCAGCGCGGGACGAGCAGCGAGTTCGCGATCAGCACACGCGGCGCCCACGCGTGTGTGCGGAACACGCCGACCGGCTTGCCGCTCTGCACGAGCAGCGTCTCCTCGTCGCCCAGCGTGAGCAGCGAGCGCACGAGCGCCCGCAAGGCCTCGTGATTCCGAGCCGCCTTGCCCGAGCCGCCGTAGACAACGAGCTCCTCCGGACGCTCGGCGACCTCTCCGTCGAGGTTGTTGAGCAACATGCGCAGCGGCGCCTCCGTCGCCCAGGAGCGGGCGTTCAGCTCCGTTCCGCGGGGTGCGCGAATCGAGCTGAGGTCGCCACAGAGCGCCTCGACCGTCGCCTCGAGGCTCTCGACCGCGCTCACCGTTGCTCCCGCCGCTGCTCGTCCTGGCGCTCGAGGCGCTGGCGGAATCGCCACCAGCTCCAGCCGGTCGCGATCACGAAGAAGACCGCCGCGATCGCGACCGCGCGCGCAAAACCGCCGCCTGTCGCCGTCGAGAAGACGACGATGATCGCCGCCAGGATCCCGTACAGGATCGCGCTGTCCCGGAACGGCCTCCGCGGCAAAGGCTTCGGCCCGGGGTCGTACGGCAACCGGAGCTTCACCGCAGCTCGCCGGCCTCCGCCTCGACCGCCGAGACCAGCGCGCCCCGGCGGATCGCCGCCGCGACCGCCTCTATGTCCTCGTGCAGGGGCCGATCGTCGACGAGTCGAGGCGAGAGCGACCGCACGAGCTCCCGCGCCGCCCGCACGCCGAGACCCGGCTGGAGCGGCGCGAGGAACTCGACCGCCTGTGCTCCAGCGAGCAGCTCGATCGCGAGCGCCCGCTCCGCGTTCGCGAGCACCTGCCACGCCTTGAGCCCAGCCGTGTTTCCCATCGACACATGGTCCTCCTGGCCCGCGCTCGTCGGGATCGAGTCGACGCTGGCCGGATGGGACAGCGTCTTGTTCTCGCTCACGAGCGAGGCAGCCACGTACTGCGGGATCATGAAGCCGGAGTTGAGGCCGCCGTCCGTGGTCAGGAACGCCGGCAAGCCGTCGGAGAGATTTGGGTTCACGAGCCGTTCGACACGCCGCTCCGAGATGTTCGCGAGCTCGGAGACGGCCATCGCGAGCGCGTCGAGCGCGAACGCGAGCGGCTGTCCGTGGAAGTTCCCGTTCGAGACGAGCAGATCGTCCTCGACGAGTACCAGCGGGTTGTCGGTCGCGGCGTTCAGCTCGGTCGAGACCGTGTAGGCGACGTAGTCGAGCACGTCCCGCACGGCGCCGTGCACCTGCGGGGCGCAGCGGAGCGAGTACGCGTCCTGAACCTTGTCGCACCAGCGGTGTGACTCGTTGATCGCGGATTCCTCGAGCAGGCGCAGCACGTTCGCCGCCGAGTCGCCCTGGCCCCGCAGCGGCCGGAGGGCGTGCACCTGCGGCAGGAAGCTCGTCCGCGAGCCCTGCAGCGCCTCGACCGAGAGGGCGCAGGCCACGTCGGCCGCCTTCGCCAGCCGGCGCGCGCGCACGAGGCCGAGCGCGCCGAACGAAGCCATGAACTGTGTGCCGTTGACCAGGGAGAGACCCTCCTTGGCCCGGAGCCGAACGGGCTCGAGCCCGACAGCCGCCAGCGCTTCCCCGCCGGGCAGGCGGCGGCCGTCGACCCACGCCTCACCTTCGCCGATCAGCGGCAGAGCGAGATGCGCGAGCGGCGCGAGGTCGCCGCTGGCACCAACCGAGCCCCGGCTCGGGACGTACGGGAGGAGGCCGCGGTTCAGGCACTCGAGCAGGAGCTCGAGCGTCTCGACCCGCGCGCCCGAATAGCCCTTTGCCAGCGCATTCGCCCGCAACAGCATCGCCGCGCTGACGATCTCGTCCGGGTACGGGTCGCCGACGCCGCAGGCGTGACTGCGAAGCAGCCGCAGCTGCAGCTCCTCGGTCAGCTCCTCGGGGATCGACGCCGAGACGAAGCGGCCGAAACCTGTGTTGATCCCGTACGTGTGCTCCTGCGCGCCGTGGGCGGCGCGCGCGACGAGCTCCCGCGCCGCCCTCATCTTCTCTCGAGCCGAATCCGCCAATTCGACTCGGGCGCCCTCGAGCGCGACGGCCCAGACGTGATCGACTTCGAGATCCTCTCCGGTCAGCAACACCGCCGTCTGCAGCGCCATCGCGCCCAGTCTAGCCCTCGTCCTCCGCGGGTACGCTCGGGGTGATGGGGCTGATCTCGCTCGTGTTCGGCGGCGCGGCGATCGCCCTGGCAGGCGTCGGTCTCGTCGACGCTGCCCTGATCGCGCGTTAGGCAGCCGCAGCGGGGAGGTAGCAGGCGAGTAGCGCCTCCGCCAGCTCCCACTGCCGCTGGACGATCTCGCAGCGATTCCGCTCGAGGGCCTCCGCGTCGGCCGCGTCCGCGCGCAGCTGCTGCCGCTCGCGGACGAGTTCCGCGAGAAGCGACTGGAGGGTCGTGATCGTTTCCATCCGCAGATAAGACGTACGAACCACGTTGATTTCCGGTTGCTTTCGTAAGCATTTGGTGAATTCCTACGTGTCGAGCAGCCGCAGCTCGAGCAGGCGGGATGCATCGAACCCGTCGATCCGAAGCGCCGCGCCCGCGGCGGCGGCCGCAGCGCCGGCGGGCATCAGCCCGACGAGCTCGGCGCCGAGCACCTCCGCCCCACGCTTCACAGCCTCGGCTTCGACCCGCTCGACGAGCTCGTGCAGAGCCGCAGCCTCCCAGTCCTCGACGTTCATGCTCACCTGCACGCAGCCGGCCTGGTCCAGGTCGAGCCCGAGCGCGCGGACGCCGGGGAAGCCGCCGCCGCTCTCCCGCACGAGAGCGGCGATCTCGCGCGCCGCCCCGAGCTCGCCGCGCAGGTTGACGTTGAACGCGACGAGAGGCCCGCGCGCACCGACGATCACCCCGCCCGCACTCGGATCGAGCCTCTGCGGGCCGAAGTCCGGCGCGAGCTCGCCGGCCTCGATTCGGCGTTGCAGCTCCTCCGGACCGCCCCGCCGGAAGAATGCAGGCCCACGACCTCCCGCCAGCTCGCCGTAGAGGAAGACCGGCAGGGCGAGCTCGTCGCCGACGCGCCGGGCGACCTCGAGCGCCGTCGCGAGCGCCCGTCCCATGTCCCCAGGGCGGATGGGCACGAGCGGGACGACGTCGGCCGCGCCGATGCGCGGATGCGCTCCTTCGTGGCGGCTGACGTCGATGCGCTCCCGCGCGACCGAGATCCCGGCGAGCAGCGCCTCGACAAGCTCGGCTTCCGCTCCAACGAGCGTGAAGACAGAGCGGTTGTGGTCGGCGTCCGAGTGGACGTCGAGCAGCCTCGCCGACGCGCCGAGCGCCGTCGCCAGCGCTTCGATCGTCTCCGCATCGCGCCCTTCCGAGAAGTTCGGCACCGACTCGAGCGGCAGCGGCACGCGCGTAGTCTAGGAAGCGTGAAGGTCTACTACGACCGGCGCGCCCGCAAGTACGACGACTGGCTCCACGGGGTCGGGCTCTACGCCGACCGCGACCGTCCGGACTGGGACTCGGAGCTCGACTCGCTGCTCCGGACGCTCGAGGAGCTGCCACCTGCGCGGACGCTCGACGTCGCCTGCGGGACGGGGTTCTTCACGCGGCACCTCCCGGGCGAGGTGGTCGGGCTCGACCAGAGCGAGAACATGCTCGTGGTCGCACGAGAGCAGGCACCAGTGGTCGAGTTCGTGCTCGGAGACGCGCTCGAGCTTCCGTTCGAGGACGGCTCCTTCGAGCGCGTCGCCACGGGTCACTTCTACGGCCACCTCGAGGACGACGAGCGAATGCGGTTCCTCTCCGAGGCTCGCCGCGTCGCGCCGGAGCTCCTGGTCGTCGACTCAGCGTTCCACGACGGCGTCGAGCGAGACGGCTGGCAGGAACGGCTGCTCGAGGACGGCTCGCGCTGGCAGGTCTACAAGCGCTTCTTCGAGCCTGACCAGCTTGTGGAAGAGCTCGGCGGCGGCAACGTCCTCTTCGCGGGTCGCTGGTTCGTGGTCGTCGCATCGCCTTGACGCGACGGCGCTCCGCGTACCGTTCCCTCGCTTCGCTCCAGCGCGACAACCGCGTCTGCCGCGCGTGCGCAGAAGCCGGCTACCCGCTCGAGTCACTGCCCGTCGTGCACGGTCACGAGGGCCAGCGCGCGTACATGTTCGGGCAGGCGCCCGGAGCCGTCGAGGGCCAGGAGCGTCGTCCGTGGCGCGGCCGGGCTGGGCGGACGCTCCGCCGTTGGCTCGAGATGGACGAGGACGAGTTCTACGCGAGCTTCTACTGCGCATCGGTCACGCGCTGCTACCCGGGCAAGCACCCGTCGGGCCGGGGCGACCGCACGCCGACGACTCGCGAGCAGGAGTTCTGCGCGTTCTGGCGCGACTGGGAGCTCCGGCTGCTCGAGCCGAGGCTGATCATCCCTGTCGGGGTACTCGCGGCAAGGCAGCTGTTGGGGCTGAAGAGCATCAGCGAGTGTGTGGGCCGCCGCTTCGACTACGGCGACGCGGTCGCGATCCCCCTCCCTCATCCCTCCGGAGCGAGCGGCTGGCTGAACGACCCGGCACACCGGCAGCTCGTGGCACGCGCTGCGGCGCTGATCCGAGATGAGCTCGCGGCTCTAAGCTCCGCCACATGACGGGGCCCCCGCTGACCCTGATCGAGTTTCCCGCAGACGATCTCGAACGGGCACAGCGCTTCTGGAGGACGCTCCTCGGCGTCGAACTCGAAGAACGCGTCTCGGGAGAGGGGATCGGCGTGCAAACTCACGGCAAGGGCCCTCAGCTCGGTCTCCACCCGCGGGGGGCCGGCCCCGGCGACCGGGTCTCGCTCCCTTACTTCGCGGTCCCGAGCCTGGAGCAGGCCCTCGAGCGCGTGGTCGAGCTCGGTGGCTCGGTGATCCATCCCGGCAAGCGCTGGGCGATCTGCCGTGACTCGGAAGGAAGTCCGTTCGGGCTCGGAAGCGCCGAGCTAGTCAGGCTCGACCGCGAATAGGCGCCACTCGCCCGGGACGCCGCCACAAGTTTCCGCCTCGGCGGCCAAGACGGCAAGAGCTACGGCGGCTAGATTTTGACGGTGCCCGAACGCCCACCGTATCGCCGGACCTTTGCGCGACTTCTGTCATTCCTCCGGCCCTACAAGCTCTCGCTCGTCGTCTCGATCTTCCTCGCCGTCGGCTCGCAGGCGGCGCAGATCGCGCTGATCTGGCTGACCAAGCGCGTGATCGACGGCGCGCTCGTGCCGCACGACACGCACAAGCTGTGGCTGTTCGTCTGGGCGATCGTCGGGCTCGGGGTCGTGCGGGCGGGGCTGATGCTGGGCCGCCGGCTGATCTCCGGCAAGCAGGCGCTTGCGGTCGAGATGGACATGCGCCAGGGGCTCTACGCCCACCTCGTGCGGCTCTCGTTCGGCTTCTACGACCGGCACCAGACCGGCCAGCTGATGTCCCGGGCGACCGTCGACCTCCAGGGCGTCCGCTTCTTCCTCGGCTACGGCCTGATCTTCTTCTTCCAGAACGTGCTCACGGTCGTCTTCGTGACCGGAGTGCTGTTCTTCTTCGAGTGGAAGCTGGCGCTGATCGCGCTCGCGATCACTCCGGTGCTCGTCGTGCTCGCGTACCGATACAGCCACGTCGCCCACCCGACCCTTAGAGACGTTCAGCAAAAGCTCGCCGACGTGGCGACCGTCGCGGAGGAGAACATCGTCGGCGTCCACGTCGTCAAGTCGTTCGCGCAGGAGCCCCAGGAAGAAGGGAAGTTCCGCGTGCGCTCCGAGGCCGTCTTCGAACAGACGATCAAGGCCAACCGGCAGCGCGCCCTCTACGTGCCGCTCATCTCCTGGGTTCCGCTCGTCGCGCAGGCCGCGGTGCTGCTCGTGGGAGCGCGGATGGTCGCGCACGGGCAGCTGTCGGTCGGCAGCTTCGTCGCGTTCAACCTCTATCTCGGCATGCTCGTGACGCCGCTGCGCTCGCTCGGCATGTGGATCGGGCAGGCACAGCGGGCGACGGCTTCCGGGGAGCGCATCTTCCAGGTGATGGACGAGCCGGAGGAGATCTCCGACCGGCCGGGGGCCCTCGAGCTGCCGCCGGGCGGCGGCCACATCCGCTTCGAGGAGGTCAGCTTCGAGTATCTGCCGGGACGGCCCGTGCTCGAGCACGTCGATCTCGACGTGCCGCCCGGACGGACGATCGCGCTGATCGGCCATACGGGCTCGGGGAAGACGACGCTCACCTCGCTCGTGCCGCGGTTCTACGACGTGAGCGCCGGTCGCGTCACGATCGACGGCGCTGACGTCCGCGACGTCACGCTCCGCTCGCTGCGAAGCGCGATGGGCGTGATCTCGCAGGACACGTTCCTGTTCTCGGCGACCGTCCGCGAGAACATCACCTTCGGCGCGCCCGGGCTCGCCGACGAGGAAGTGGAGCACGCCGCGCGGCTCGCACAGGCGCACGAGTTCATCGAGCGCCTGCCACAGGGCTACGACACCGTGATCGGGGAGCGCGGGATCACGCTCTCCGGGGGCCAGCGCCAGCGGCTCGCAATTGCGCGCGCGATCGCGGTCGACCCGCGCATCCTGATCCTGGACGACGCGACCGCGTCGGTGGACGCGACCACGGAGGCCAGGATCCGCCTCGGCCTGCGCGAGGCGATGAAGGGCCGGACGACGCTGATCATCGCCCACCGCCTCTCGACGATCTCGCTCGCCGACGAGATCGTGGTCGTGGACTCGGGCCGCATCTGCGCCCGCGGCACGCACGACGAGCTGCTGGAGACGAGCGACGTGTACCGCGACATCTACGAGCACGGCCTGCTCGAGCGGCAGTTCGCCGACGCCGTGGAGGCCCGCGCCGAGGTCGAGGAGGTCGCGTGAGAGTCTGGCAGCCGGGCGGCCACCTGATGCGCGAGCGCGGCGCCAGCGTCCAGGACTGGTCGTGGCGCCGAACGCGCCGGCGGCTCGGGACGCTGGCGCGGCTGACCAAGCCCTACGGGCTGCGCACCACGCTCTCCGTCTTCTCGCTGCTTGCAGCCACCGCCACGGCGCTCGCGCCGCCGTTCCTGTCCAAGTATGCGGTCGACGACGGCATCCGCCACCACGACCTGGCCAAGCTCTGGTGGATCGTCGGAGCCTTCCTG
Source organism: Gaiellaceae bacterium (assembly GCA_049644345.1). Taxonomy (GTDB): domain Bacteria; phylum Actinomycetota; class Thermoleophilia; order Gaiellales; family Gaiellaceae; genus JBARRS01. The sequence goes on along the minus strand of JBARRS010000081.1, from coordinate 1,262 downwards.
CTCGCCGGGCTCGCGAACTGGGGCATGAGCTACGTGCAGACGTACCTCACCGGCTGGGTCGGGGAGCGCATCCTGGCCGACCTTCGGAACAAGCTCTTCGGGCACCTGCAGCGGCTCTCGCTCGGATTCTTCGAACGGAACCGCGCCGGCGTGATCATCAGCCGCCTGACGAACGACGTCGAGGCGATCGACCAGCTCGTCACCGACGGGGTCACGAGCCTTGTGCAGAACACGCTCACGCTCGTGGGAACGGCGATCCTCCTCTTCTACCTCGACTGGCGCCTCGCCCTCGCGACGCTGGCCGTCATCCCCGCCCTGAGCCTCGCCACCGTCCTCTTCCGCGTCCGGTCGTCGCGCGCCTACGGTGCCGTGCGGGAACGGCTTGGCCTCGTCACCGCGACGCTCGCCGAGGACATCGCGGGCATGCGCATGGTGCAGGCATTCACTCGCGAGCGCCGGAACATCAAGCACTTCCGCGACGTGGCCGAGCGCTATCGGGAGTCGAACATGGAGACGGTCGTCCTGAACGCGCTCTACTTCCCGTTCGTCGACCTGCTTTCGTCGATCGCGCTCGCGGTCGTGCTCGGGTACGGCGGCCACTTGTACTTCCAGGGACAGGTCACAATCGGAACACTGTTCGCCTTCATGCTCTACGTACAGAACTTCTTCGACCCCGTACAGCAGCTGTCTCAGCTCTACAACACATTCCTGTCCGCCACGGCGGCGCTCGACAAGATCGTGGACGTGCTCGACGAGGAGCCCGAGGTCGTCGACGCAGTCGCCGCGCGCCCGCTTCCCCACGTCCAAGGCAACGTGCGGTTCGAGGGCGTGCGCTTCGGCTACGGCACGGGCCCTGAGGTCCTGCACGGCCTCGATCTCGACGTGCCCGCGGGCACAACCGTCGCGCTCGTCGGCCACACCGGCGCGGGCAAGTCGACGATCGCGAAGCTGCTGGCCCGCTTCTACGACCCGCGCGAGGGCCGGATCACGATCGACGCTGTAGACCTGCGGGACGTGACGCAAGCCTCGCTTCGCAGTCAGCTCGGGATCGTCCCCCAGGAGGGATTCCTGTTTGCCGGCACGGTGACCGAGAACATCGCCTTCGGACGTCCCGACGCCTCGCCCGAGGACGTCGTGCGCGCGGCGCAGGCGGTCGGAGCGCACGAGTTCATCCTTCGGCTCGAGGACGGCTACGAGACGCAGCTGCAGGAGCGCGGCACCCGCCTGTCGCTGGGCCAGCGACAGCTCGTCGCGCTCGCCCG
>JBARRS010000080.1:0-5308 GCA_049644345.1 Gaiellaceae bacterium | reverse complement strand
GCACCTGCGTCGCCATGCGCCAACTGTAGCCCTACAACATGCGGCGGCGGCCGAAGCCGCCGCCGCGTCAGGGGAGAGGAGGAGCTTCCCCGCGGCATTCGCCGGGCGAGCAGCCTCTCCTCCCTAGGCGTTCGACTGGCGTTCCTGGCGCGCCTCTGGTGTCGGGCGTGACCCCCTTCGGCTCGTAGAGCGCCTTGAGCTCATCGGCTGCTCGAACGCCTCGCGCTCGATCAGGTCGCGCTCGATCGGATCCTGGAGATCGTCGCGCCAGTGCAGCTTGATCGCGCCTGGGATGTGACCCTCGTCGTACAGGTCAGGGTTCTCGTCGACCTCGGCGACGACGACGCCGGCGTCCTCGAGGTGATCCGCAAGCCACTCGGTCGTGACGAGCACCGGCTTTGCGTACGACGCCACGACGGCGCCGTTACGCGCGCCGAATCCGCCCCGTCGGGGCTTCTCATCCGCTGCCGGCGGTCGCTCCAGCTCTGCTCGCCGCGAGGGGCGAGTGGCGGCTTACCGCCGGCTACAGACGAACCGACTAGCCGCCGTCGTGGAAGCTCCAGTCCGCGCCGTGAACGCGGACACGAGCGTAGGCGCCCAGGTAGGCCACGAGGACGCAGATCCAGCAGGCGAGGAAGATGAGACGTGCCCTATTCATATTCACCTCCTTTCTTTCGGCTCAGAAGCGGACATCCTGTAGTGCCTCCGCAGCGGTTCGGTAGAGGCGCGCCGCGCCTCCCTCGTCCCCGCGGCGCGCCGAAAGATCGCCGAGGGCGATCCAGGCGGCGGCACGATGGCTGACTGATTCGAACTGCTCGGCGTTGGCCTCGGCCTGCTTGAAGCAGTCCTCGGCCTCGCCCAGCCTCCCCTGCTCCATGAGCGCCCGTCCCAGCGTGAGCTGCGACGGGACGATCTCGTGGAGCCAGTCGATCCGCCCCTCGAGGAGCCTGAGGGCATGCCGCGCGTGTTGCTCGGCCTGCTCGTACTCCTGAAGCTGTAGATGAACCGTGGCGAGCGAGCCCGATGCGACCGCCGCGTCGTCGTCGCTGTCGACCTCGAGCGCCGTCGTGAACGCGGCCTTGAGGTAGTCGATCGCCTGCTCGGGCTTCCCGAGCATGAGGTTCAGGCCGCCCAGGTTGTTCAGCAGGCGGCCCACGTTTCGCTCGTCGTTCAGCTGCTCGTAGTAGGCCTTCGCGCGCTCCGCGTACGTGCGCGCGCGCACCCACTGGCCCATCCGCTCCGCGACGAGCGAGGCCTGGAAGTACGCGTCGGCCATCTGGCGGCGGTCGTCCAACGCCTGGGCGAGCTCGAGCGCATGCTCGACGTCCTCGCGAGCGGCCTCGAGATCGCGCTGGCGCCTGTAGCAGCGCGAGCGCCAATGCAGAATTTCCGAGCGGAGCAAGTCGCATGGAAGACCCGACTCCTCCGCGAGCTTGAGCGCCTCGTTGAAGAGACCGACGGCGGTGGTGATGCTCGACAGCTTGTAGCGACAGACTGCGAACCGGAACAGCACGTCGGCCCGGTCGACGTCGGAGAACTCCGGCGAGTCGACGAGGGTGCGTACCCGATCGAGCAGCTCCATCGCCTGCTTCAGCTCGCCCTGCTCCATCCGTGACCAAGCCTCGCCCGAGACCGCGCGGGCCTCGAGCTCCACCGCGCCTGTCGCGAGCACGGCCGTCTTCGCGTTTTCGAAATGCTCCAGCGCTTCCTCGTAGCGGTGGGCCTGACTCAGCGCCTCCGCTCGGGCGAGCATCGCCTCGACGCGACCCCGCTGGTCGGCAGAGACCCCGTGCTCGAGGAAGTTGGCGTCGACGCCGAGCTGGAGCGCCAGCCACTCGATCGTCTCGCGCGTCGGGCGTGTCTTGCCACGCTCGATCTGGCTGACGTACTCCTTGGAAAACCGCGCCCCCGCGAGCCCGGTCTGGGTCATGCCGGCCGCGACCCGGAGCTGGCGCAAGCGCTCGCCGAGCCGGCTTACGGGCGGCTGGGCGGTGCGGCGCTGGCTGGTCTCGGTCACTCGCGGCATAGCGGCCTCACGGGTAAGTCAAACCCATACTTCACTAAGACGCAACTCGGCTCTAACGGCCATCCCCCAAAAGGGGCATTTGGCCAGGGTTTTTGCGGTGAATTGTGGCCTCAGAAAATCACTTGACCGAGCTACTTGACGACTCGGGGGAGCCGCTGTAAGGTCAGTCCGACCTTGCACCCCGCCGGACGCCAGGCATGGGTGCAGGGGGCGCGCCACACAGATGGCGACGATGGCCCGGAGGCGATGGCTGGGCCGCAGAGTCATAGCCTCCGGGTCGTCGCCACAGGGTGGCGATCCTCACAGGGAAGTGACCCCCGGGAGCCGCAGCCGGGGGTCTTCCCATTTGCGCGGGTGAACCCGTGGTTCCCCCTCGGGCCCCCTCCTTGCGGACGGCGGCTCAGTTCGGGTCGTGGTCCGAGCCGCTGGGGCGTTTTTCGGTGCTCGCCTCCCGCCGGGCAAGCCCGGCTCCGGCGGCGACCCGGTGCTCTTCCTAAGCGCCTGTCATCCAGCGGCGGCGGGAGTCGAAGATCTTCTCGAACTCGTCGCCGACTAGGCCGCCTAGGCGGCGGTCGATCGTGCCGAGTAGGCCTAGCGACATGAAGATCCACGCTTCGGCCTCTGGGTCTCGCTCTGCGATCAGTCCTCCGGCATCCTGCGCGCGGCGGATCGTGTCGGCGACGTAGGCATGGACCTCGTGGACTTGGTCGCGGAGGTAGCGCTTGATCTTGGGGTCGTGGCCCGCCTCGTTCAGGGCCTGGATCCAGAGCGCGGCGAGCTGGGAGCGCTCGTCACGGGACTGGAGATACGAGCGCCCCATCGTCGCGACCCAGCGGGAGGGATCGGGCTCGTCTGCGACGACCCGCTCCCAGCGTTCCCGGACGCGCTCCCAGGCCTCGTCGAGCACCGCCAGGTAAAGGTCGCGCTTGGAAGGGAAGTGACGGTAGAGAATCGGCTCGCTGACGCCGCTCTCGCGCGCGATCTCGGCCGTAGTCGCGCCGCGGTAGCTGGACTTGCAGAAGACGCGGCAGGCCGTCTCGAGGACGGCCGCACGCCGCGCCTCGGCGGTGAGCCTCGGGCGCGTCGCGCTCACGCGGCCACCTCGAGCACCGGCGCCTCCTCCTCGGCGTGCCGATAGCGCCGGACGAGGCCGACCGCAGCGATCGCGGCGGCGAGGCAGATGATCGCGCTCACCCGCAGTCCGAAGGTGAACCCGTGCATGAACGCGTGCCGCGGATCGGCGCCGTTGAGCGCGGCCGCCTTCGCGCGGTTGGCGAGGATGGCGCCCATCACGGCGATTCCGAGCGAGACGCCGACCTGCCGGAATGTGTTCAGGACTGCGGACGCCACGCCCGACTTGGCCACCGGCGCCGCACCCATTGCTGCGGCCGACATCGGCGTCATCACGAAGGACATGCCGATGCCCCCGAGCAGGAAGCCGGGCAGCATGTGCCAGAAGCTCGAGCGGAGGCCGACCGTCGACAGCACCACGCACGAAGCACCGACGACGACCATCCCGGCGCCCATCAGCCAGCGCGAGCCAACACGGTCGGAGAGCTTGCCGGCGATCGGAGCGAAGATCACCACCATGAGCGTCCACGGCAGCAGCGCCGCGCCGGCCTGCACAGGGCTCCACCGCGGCTCGTGGTAGGTCTGCATGTAGATCGGGAAGAAGAAGAAGATCCCGAACATCGCCAGCGTGACGAGGATCGCGACGAGGTTCGCCCCCGCGAAGGTGCCGCTCCGGAAGAGGGAGAGGTCGAGCATCGGGAGTCGCTGGCGCATCTCGAGCAGGACGAAAGAGGCAAGCCCGACGGCCGCGATGACGAACAGCCCGACGATCCGGCCGGACATCCAGCCGTACTTGTTCCCCTCGATCAGCGCGTAGACGAGCGCAAGCAGGGCAACCCCTGACGTGACAAGGCCCGGAAGGTCGAGCCGCTGGTCGCGGGAGGTGTCGCGCGACTCGGGCACGACCAGTCGCGTGACGAGAAAGCCGAGCGCGCCGATCGGGACGTTGATGAAGAAGATCCAGTTCCACGAGAGGTGCTCGGTGATGAGACCGCCGGCGAGCGGACCGATCGCGAGCGCGATCGCCGAGATGCCGGCCCAGATGCCGATCGCCGTGCCTCGCTCCGCCACCGGGAACGTCGCAGTGATGATCGACAGCGTCGCCGGCATCATCAATGCGGCCCCTACCCCTTGAACGGAACGGGCGGCGATGAGCTCGGTCGCGCTTCCGGAGAGACCACACCAGAGCGAAGAGAGCGTGAAGACGGCGAGGCCCACCATGAAGATCCTCCGCCTGCCGAGCAGGTCGGCGAGCTTTCCGCCCGAGAGCATCAGGACGGCGAATGTGAGCGCGTAGCTCGTCACCGTCCATTCGAGCGCCGAGATCCCTATGCCGAGGTCGCGCCGGATCGCGGGGAGCGCCACGTTCACGATCGTGTTGTCGAGCATGATCATGAAGAGGGCGAACGAGACCGCCCCCAACGTCCACCACTTCCTGTTCTCCGGCGCGAAGATCCTCGCTCTCACGCTTCCTCCTCGAGTCGCTAGTTAGTCCGCACTAGGTTAGCCAAGGCTAGCTAACGCGGTCAAACCGCGCTGCTCTACGCTTTCGCCAATGGCCGAGGTCGTCTGGACCCCGTCGCCCGAGGTGCTCGAGCGCGCCAACGTCGTCCGGCTGATTCAGAAGCTCGGTTGCGACGACTACTGGGAGCTCGTTCGGCTATCGCAGGACGCGCCGGAGGTCTTCTGGCCCGCGGCGATCGAGGACATGGGCATCGAGTTCTCGCGCCCGTGGGACGAGGTGGTCGATCTCTCACGCGGGCCCGAGTGGGCAACGTGGTTCGTCGGCGGGAAGCTCAACCTCGCCTGGAACTGCGTCCACCGCTGGGCGGAGCGGAGGCCGGATGCAACAGCCGCGGTCTTCGCAGGCGAGGACGGCGAGCGGCGGGCGCTGAGCTTCGCGGATCTTTCCAGCCAGGTGACGAGACTCGCCGAGGGTCTCGTCTCGCTCGGCGTCGAGCCCGGCGACCGCGTGGCGATCTACATGCCGATGTGCCCCGAGGTCGCGGTGGCGTCCCACGCGTGCGCGCACATCGGCGCGGTGCAGGTGCCGATCTTCTCCGGCTTCGCCGCGCCGGCAGTCCTCCAACGGCTGCAGGCGTCGGACGCGAAGGTCGTGCTGACCGCAGACTTCTCGCTTCGGCGCGGCCGGGAGGTTCCGATGGGCGCAAGCGTGGAGGAGGTGCTGGCCGAGGCGCCCTCGGTCGAGCA
>JBARRS010000079.1:0-1527 GCA_049644345.1 Gaiellaceae bacterium | reverse complement strand
TCGCCGCGACCGCGACGGTCAAGTTCCGCGCCTACGACAACGTCGGCAACGCCGAGAGCATCGCCTCCCAGCTCGTCCAGCTCGACACCACCGCCCCCACCGCGCCCACCCTCAGCCTCGGGGCCGGCTCGAATGCGTTCGTGAGCGGGTCGACGGTGTACTTCCTGCCCGGCGCCGCCGGCTCCTTCTCCGTCACCGCCAGCTCCAGCGACGCCGAATCGGGCGTGTCCGGCTACAGCTTCCCGAGCCTTGGCTCCGGCTGGTCGGGCTCGCAATCCGGCGCCACCGACACCTACTCGTTCAACGCCAGCGCCGTCGACCCCGCAGAGCCCAACAACGTCACCGCCACCAACAACGCCGGCCTCACCTCCAACCCCAGCTCCTTCACCGTCACGGCGGACGGCTCAGCGCCGACGACCTCGATCGCCTGCTCGGGCGGCTGCTCCGGCTGGCACACCACGAGCCCGGTCACCGTCTCACTCACGGCCGACGACGGCAGCGGCTCCGGCGTCGCCCAGATCAAGTACACGACGGACGGGAGCGATCCGAGCCCGCTCAACGGCACCCTCTATACGGGCTCCTTCTCGCTTGCCTCGACCACGACGGTCAAGTTCCGCGCCTACGACAACCTGGGCAACGCGGAGTCGGTCGGCTCGCAACTCGTCCAGGTCGACACCACTGCCCCGAGCACGCCCGGACTGAGCATCTCGCCGGGCGCGAACTCGTCTGTCTCCGGCTCGACCGTGTACTTCCGCTCCGGCGCCGTGGGCTCATTCAGTGTCACCGCAAGCTCGACGGATCCCGAGTCGGGGATCGCGAGCTATGCCTTCCCGAGCCTCGGCAGCGGCTGGTCGGGCTCCCAGGCAGGAGCCACCGACACCTACAGCTTCACCGCGAGCGCCGCCGATCCGGCCGGGCCCAACAACGTCACCGCGACCAATGGCGCCGGCCTCGACTCGAACCCGACCTCGTTCACCGTCACGGCCGACGCGACGGCGCCGACGAGCTCGATGCATTGCGACGGCCAACCCTGTCCGGGCGGTTGGGTCACGAGCGCTCCTGTCTCGATCACGCTCTCGGCGACGGACGCGGACTCGGGCGTCGCGAATGTCAAGTACACGACCGACGGCACCGACCCGCGCTCGAGCGGGACGGCAACGGTGTACTCGGGCGCGTTCGCTGTTGCGGCCTCGGTCACGGTCAAGTTCGCGGCCACGGACAACGTCGGCAACGTGGAAGGCGTCCAGTCGAAGACGATCCAGATCGATACGACTGCGCCGTCGGCGCCGGGTTTCTCCTTCGGCTCGTTTACGAACGCCTGGGCGGCGGGTTCCACCGTGTTCTTCCGCCCGGGGGCGAGCGGGTCGTTCGCGGTCACGGCGAGCTCGAGCGACGCCGAGTCGGGCGTGTCCGGCTACAGCTTCCCCAGCCTCGGCAGCGGCTGGACGGACTCCCAGGCGGGCGCGACCGACACCTACAGCTTCAGCGCGAGCGCCGCCGACCCCGTCGAGCCCAACAGCGTCACCG
>JBARRS010000078.1:0-23951 GCA_049644345.1 Gaiellaceae bacterium | reverse complement strand
GAGCAGCTGCTCGACGAGCTTTGCCATCCGGTCGGCCTGCCGCTCGAGGGTTTCGCGGAGCTCTCGCTGTTGGTGCTCGTCGAGATCGTCACCGCGTCGATTGAGGGTTGTGGCGAGGCCGAGGATCGTCGTCACCGGCGTCCGCAGCTCGTGTGAGGCAAGCGCGATGAAGTTGGTCTTGATCTCGTCGGCACGCTCGAGCGCGAGCCGCACCTCATGCTCCTGCTGAAACAGCCGCACGCGATCGAGCGCGAGACCGGTGAAAGCGCCGACGGTCTCGAGCAGCCGTAGCTCCTCCCGGCCGAAGAAAGGCGCATAGGGCGAAGCCCAGATGGTCAACGAGCCGGAAGGGATTTCGAGCTCGAACACCTGGGCGTCGTCGCGTTCCGGCACTTCCTGGCCCTCCGGCAGGCCATACGACCCGACCAGCTTGCCTTCGTCGTTGCGGAGTGAGAGCGCTCGCGCTCCGACAATGTCGGCCATCGGCGCGAGCACGCGTGTGGCGACTTCTTCCTGGCTCCGGCTGAGCGTTATCAGGTCGCGGATCGCATCTTGGACCCGCTCCTGCTCGGGCCGGCGCCAGAGCAGGCGAACGATGGCCGGAGGTACGAAACCCAGCAGGAACGCGACCGCGGCGACGATGCCGAGGGCGGAGCTGGCAATGGCGAGCGACGAGTGCGACCGGCTCGTCACGACGACGAAGAACAGTGCGACGGTCAGCGTGGCGGTGGCGAGCGCCAGAACTCGCATCCGCCGACGCGCGACACTGGGCTGGCCGCCGCCGGCGCGCCAGAGGCGCGTGGCGGCGACGGTTGAGAGAACCGTCCAGTGGACCATGAAGGCGACGAGGTAGGCGTTGAACCACAAGGGACGCGACTCGCCGGAAGCAGGGATGCGCGGCAGCGCGAATGTCCAAGAGACCATCCCAAGCGTCATCAGCCCGAGCAGACGCTCGACCAATGAGGTCGCGGTGCGGAAGACGGTGGTGAAACGGTGGAGGAGGTACGGGAAGAGCAGGAAGACGGCGACGTCGAACTTCTGCCCGAAGCGCTCGATGAAGTCGTGTGGATGGTTCGGGATGATCTGCCCGAGCACGACGACGAGCCCGAGAGTCCCGAAGCACAGCGCCGCCCAGGCCGCTGCGCGGTCGCGCTGTGTTCGCCACTGGTTGATCGTCGCGACCGCAAGCGCGGCGTACGCCACGACACTGACGTAGCCGAGAATCTCGACCGCTAGTTTCAAGAGTCACCCCCTGGGCTGGGTGCGCCACTGACTGTACGCCGAGGAGGCAAACATTGCACACGCGGAGCCCGGTTCCTGCGGAAACCCGCGGGCTACAATGGCCGCCTCCGCCCTCTTAGCTCAGTTGGTAGAGCACCTCCATGGTAAGGAGGGGGTCTCCGGTTCGAGTCCGGAAGAGGGCTCTGCAAAAGCCCCGGTAATCGGAGCTTTTCCGTTCCGTCGCACTTGCATGTTTTCCAACGTCCGCCAGGTATGGAGCCCTTTATGGAGCCTTCAGGTCCAAAACGCTGCCCTCTTGTAACCGGCCGGCTGGGCGAGCGGCTTCTGACGAGGGCCGAACGCGCGGTCGCAGGTTCATAGCGGGGGCGCGATGCACCCAGGGAGTGGCCTTCTTTAGCCGTTTCTGCGAGTCGGGCCGGGGCCGAATTATTCGCTCTCCGCCGTCTCTGTAATCGGTGTGATGGGCGGTCCGTCCCTGACCTGCCCGTGTCGTCACTCTCTCGCGGAAGGGTCGCTTTCGTGAACGCGTCGGCGTAACGAGCCGCGGCACGCTCTTCAGAGGTGAGTTGCGAGCGAGTAGTACAGGAGTCCCTTCTGCGCCGCGTTATCGAGCTTGATTTGGAGTCCTTCAACGAGCGAAACGCGGCCTTCCAGGATCAGCGCAAGCTCTTGCCCATCCATGAGGATGAGGTTCGAGAGTGTCACGGCCTCCGTCACTACCTCGTCCCGGAACCCGGGTATCGACAGAAAGAGACCACGAGTGCTCTCGATCTTCGCCTTCACCTTTCCCGAGAAAGCGCGTAGATCAGCTATCGGCGGCTGCGTCTTCCGCCACCGAGCCTCCAACAGGTAGTCGAAACCGCGGAAGGTGAAGAACCCGTCCGTCTCCTCAACGGTGCCCTTCCGATACGGCGGTTGGTAAAGGATGTCGTGCAACTTGAAGAGTCCCTTGAGCAAGTCTTGGAGGTCGTAGCCACGCTGCTGCGCGCCATCTGGATTCAGCGCCAGCTCCATGTACTTCGCGTGTAGCTCGCCTAAGCCGCGTTCGCGCGCAGCGATTGTGTTCTGTCGTTCTTCACGCGCTTTCTTCTGAGCCGCAACATCGGTCTTCTTCGCCTGTCCGTCTTCAATCACCCCGACGTCCTTAGCCACGGTCCGTAGATCATCAAGCGCTTTCAAGCCAGCCTCTTGGTTGTCGGGATCAGAGACGCTGCGCATCGCGGCAAGCTCTCGGACGATCTGATGCTGGACACGCGTACCGGCGTCTCCACGGGCATCTAACTCACCCAGGATCTCTCGCACCATGATGAATTTGGAGGCTTCGGCGTGCTTTGCGACGAGGGCTTCGGGAACCCCTGCCCGAACGAGCAACGCAGTGAGCGGCCGCTTGTAATAGAAGACGGTGCCGCAAGCCTGGACGACCGTCTCTTGGAGCGCATACGGAACCTTGGCCGACGACTCTGCCATGGGGTGAAGCGTACTTCCGCCCGCGCCTTTAACAAGAGCCGCAAACGAATCAGCCACGGTCTCGCCTGAGCGCTCTTCGGCTTCAAGCGTCGAAGATCGAGCGGGCAGCCTCGACCTGCCTGCGCGACCAGCCACCGTCGCTCCAACCCCACGCCAGGGCGTGCGCAACGCCCCAGCCGCGCAATCGCTCTCGATCGAGTCCCAGTTCAATGTCACGCCACCGCGTGCACCGCTACTCCGAACGGACAGACGTGCACACTTACTCTGGACCAGTCTCCCCGGCTCTTCGCTGACGTCGGCGCTCCCGGCGCAGGCTCATAGCCGAGCCCGCTGCGTCCCGCCGGTTGCTGACTGGCTTGCTTATCGAATAGACCCAGCTGTTACTCGCGCTTCTCTCGCGCGCGCTGCAACAGCACGTCTTCAAGCCTCTCATCGGGTATGGCTTCGAGTTCGCTCAGCAGCGCGTTGAGATGAGTTCGCAGCTTCGTTCGTGATCGATCGGGACGGGACGATGCCAACCCAACATCACCACTTGACCAGCGGCCCTCCTTCATAGAGAGGGGGGTCTCCGGTTCGAGTCCGGAAGAGGGCTCTTGGAGTAGCCGCGCACGTCACGGTCGGACGACGACGATCTTAGGTACCTTCGTTGCTGGCCATGCTCAAGCCGCGGCGGTGTCGGCGAGACCAGCGAGTTCTCGGTCGAACCGATCGGACGCCTCCCAGAACGGCATGTGACCGACGCCGTCGTACCAGGAGGGAGTCGCGGCGGCGCATACGCTGAGCACGTGTTCAGCCATCGACGGCAGCACGATCGCGTCATCCTGCCCGTGCGTGACAAGCACGGGAACCGAGACACTCGCGAGGATGTCGCTGCCATCGAGCGTGCGCGAGATCAGTGCGCCGCGGACAGCGGACGGTACGACCATATTCCACGCAAGTGCAGCAGTCAGCTCTTCGTCGTCAAGCGGCGTGGAGGTGCACGCGCGTAGGAATCGGCGGGCCGCGGCGATGTTCGCGAAGAGGTCGGGAACGCACATCTCCTGTGCGTTCTCGAGCAATCCTGGGCCGAGGTGGTCGAAGGTGGGAGGCCTCATGATCACCGCCGCACCGACCAGATCGATGCCTCCGATGCGAGCGTCTCCGTACGCTCGGAGGTAGTCCGCGACGATGTAGCCGCCGTACGACCACGCGACCAGGATTGGCCGCTCGAGACCCGTCTGGTCGATAACCGCAGCCACGTCGTCCGCCCACAGTTGCCCGTCCGCATAGTGCTCCGGTCCTGATGGTTTCTCCGACAGCCCGTGGCCGCGAAGGTCGAAGCTGACGATGCGGAACCTGCCGGCGAGATCGCCGTGTACCTGCTTCAGCCAACAGAGATCGCTTTGCGACCAGCCATGGATGAACAGGATCCCCGGTCCCTCGGGATTACCCCACTCGCGCGCGTGGAGCCTCAGCCCACCACCGCCGAGGATCTCGTGCGTCGCAATTGGAATCGGCGGCGACATCCGCTCAAGCGTCGAATCGCGTTCCATCTCGTACTCCTCCGTCGTCGGTGTGCCGGACGAAAGGGACGCTAAGAGCATGCGACCTCAACGACATCCGCGCCTACACGCAACTTTGCGCGCCGCGGCTGGCGGTCTACACGCAGTCAGCTAGCGGGCGGAGAATCGCGGCGGCTCGTGGAGCTGGACGAACAATGCGGCGGCCGCGGCACGCCCGACTTTCCCGGAGACCCGCAGCTTCGCGTAGATGTTCGTCAGGTGTCGCTCGACAGTTCGGACGCTGAGACACAACTGCTCGGCGATTGCCTCGTTCGTCAGGCCCGCCGCCACGTGCTCGAGCACCTCAAGCTCGCGCACGCTGAGGTCGGCAACAGCCATTGGAGGACGGGGCTTGGAGTCCGTGCCCAGGAATGCCTCGAACTCTGAGAGGAACGCATCCCATGCCGGCTCGTGCTCGAGCAAGATGTGATTCGCCGATTCGAGGAGGACGAAGTGCGCGTCCGGAATCAGCGCGGCGAGCAGCCGACCCTCCTCGACCGGTACCACTCGGTCGTCTCGCGCGTGCATGACGAGGGTCCGCGCACGTACCTGCGGCGCGAGCTCCGAGACGTTCAGGCCGCCACGCGCCCGGAACAGCTGTGCTGCGGCCTCGGCAGACGTGGAGCTCCTGAGCAGGTCCTCGTACCAGTCCATCTGCTCAGGTGTGCCGTGCGGGACGAACAGCATGCTGAACACCCGGCGGAAGGCTGGATTCGGCGCCGTCCAGCCCGCACGGATTGCCGCGAGCAGCGCGTCTTCCTCGTCGTCCTGGCCGCGGAATCGTCGCCCGCGCGCATAACCGCCGTAGAGAACGAGGTCGGAGACGCGGTCCGGATGTCGCACCGCGTACGCGACGGCGACCGCGGCGCCTTGCGAGACGCCGAGCAGCGCGAATCGCTCCAGCCCCACCGCATCGACGACCGTCTCCAGATCGCCGACCCACGTCTCGACCGACGGATCGCCGACATTCGCGTCGGATAGCCCGCAGCCTCGCTCGTCGTATCGGACGACCGTGTGTCTTTCGCCAAGCCGGTCCAACCAGTGCCGCCACAGGGGGCTCGCCCAGTCGAGCTCGAGATGAGTCAGCCAGGTCGCGACCCGGACGAGCGGCGAACCGCTCCCGTGCACGGCGTACGCCAGACGCACGCCGTCCATCGCCGTGCAAAAGCGCACGTGCTGCTTCATAGGCGGACCGTACCGCTCGCGCTCGGCGACCGCGAGGCCCGCGCGAGGAGCAGTCGATTCGCTCCATCGCGGCGTCGGGGCCACGATCGACCCAGCGTGCGGAAGCAGGGATGGAGCCTTTATGGAGCCCCGTGGTTGCAACCGGTGGCAACCAGCAGCAAATCCGACAGCCCCGAGAACGGCTGAAACGAGCCAAATCCGTTGCCACGAGCTACCAGCGGTTGCGTTCGACGTTCCATGGTAAGCAGGGCGTCTGCCGTGGGCTGCCACCCGTTGCGGGAGGTCCCCTCCCTGCCAGGGAGGAGGTCGATCTCCTTAAAATGCCAAGTCCTGCGAACCCGAAGGCCCACAGGATTTGACCGGGCGACTCTGAGAGGGCTTGGCTTCGGCGTCAAGCAGCATCGACGCTGCACGCCGCCGCCGGATCGACGCGCCCGGTTGCGATGATTGACCTGATGGCTACGCAGCGACATTCGGGTCTTTTCTCGGCCGTTCGCAGCTCGACTTCGGGTGCAGGCCGGGTCCGGCGCTGGCGAGAGACGGTTGAGCTCCTGCCGCCAGTTTGACCGAGACCCGCGGATCGCGGATAGCTCGCCCGGCCATCAAGAGAGTCGCGCACACAGCGTCGAGTCAGAGCAGGGACGCGGGCGAGGTGGCCGTAGTGGCGGTCGATCATCGCGATGCTCAAGCCGATGAAGCGCGAGACGGCGAATACCGGGACGCCGGCACGGAGCGCTAACGTGGTGTAGGTGTGGCGCAGGTCGTAGAGCCCACGGATCGGTTCGATGCCGGCGGCGATCTGGGCCGGCCGCCAGTGGCGGCGGCAGAAGATGCGGAAGTCGGTTCGTCCGCCACGCGCGTTCGGGGAACAGGATCGGGTTGACCGAGGCCGACAGCCGGTCGAGCGCCTCAACCGCTTTCGCTTGTGGCGAACGCGCGCCGCACGTACACGACGCCGGCCTCGAGGTCAACGTCTTGCTGTTCGAGGCGAAGGACGCAGCCCGGTCGCGGCGGCGGAAGATCGCCATCGGTCCGTACACCGGCCTAACCGAGCGGCGACCGCCTCGATCTGGGGCCAGGACTCGAACGGCCGCTCACCGGTTCGGCCTGATGCAGCTCCAGAAATTCGTCGACGAGTTCCGCCAGCGTGATCGCGCCGCCGCTGGCCGGGGCCGATCCGATCGAGCGCCTTCCGCAGCGCCTTCTGGGCCTCCGCCCGGCTCGCGAACCCACCCACCTGCGGCCGCGCCGAACTTCGGCCATCGAGCCGATACCTGTACTCCCACAGCGGCTCGCCGTCCGCGCCCTTTGCCGTCAACTTGAACACCTGACCCTGCTGGATCATCGAGAGCCTCCCCGATCGACAACCGGATCGGGAAACAGAACGCGTTGACCGCCTCGCTCGAGTCGGCAGCGAAGTGTCTTGGACGGCGTAGCGGGTATGGCTGGTTCTCGTTGACAGATCACACCGCAACTGGAGGTCGAGCAATGCCCGGCAAGAGCGCGCACGTCAAGAACGAAAAGCAGTACGAAGCCCTTAAAGAGAAAGGAATGTCGAAAGAGCGGGCCGCGAAGATCGCCAACTCGCCGGGCGCATCGAGCCGCGGCGGCAAGAAATCCCACTCGGGATCGTCACGTTCGTCGTCGTCTCAGGGCGGTACCACGGCTCAGAAGAAGGCGGCCGGCCGGAAAGGAGGGAAGGCGACCGCGCGTAAGCACGCATAACAACGGCGTGCTCAAGACAGCGAGTGTACGAACGTGGCTAAGCGCCGCGCGTTGCTGGGACTTGACGTCCCGGGCTTCGCCGATCTGCTGACGGCATCGCGGCGCCTGTTTGCAGAGGTCTTTGGGACCTTTCTACTAGTGATCGCGGGAGCGGGAGCTGCGGTCGTCGGCGCGATCAGTGACGGTGCGATCAGCCGCCCGGCCGCGGTCGCGTCGCCGGGTTTGATGGTGATGGCGATCATCCTCTTCATGGGCAATGTTTCCGGCGCCCATCTCAATCCCGCTGTCACGCTCGCCTTCGCCCTGCGCAGGGATTTCCCCTGGCGTCGCGTTTTGGGTTATGTCCTCGCCCAACTCGCCGGCGCGATCCTTGCTTGTCTCTCTTTGTGGGCCGTCTACGGCAAGGTCGGCTTGCTCGGAGCAACCGAGCCCGGTGCCGGAATCAGCGACTGGCGGGCGATGCTGACGGAGCTCATGCTCACAGTCGGCCTTGCGAGCACGATCCTCGGTACGGCCTCGAGCGCGCAGAATGTCGGGCCGCTCTCAGCAGTTGCGGTCGGTGGCTATATCGTCCTCGCCGGTCTCTGGTCGAGCCCGATCAGCGGTGCTTCGATGAATCCGGCTCGATCGTTCGGTCCCGACCTCGTCCTCGGCCGCTTCGACCACCTGTGGGTCTATCTTGTCGGCCCCGCCGCGGGCGCGGCGATTGCCGTCGGGATCGCCTGGCTTCTACGCGGACCCGGCGGAGACCCCAGAGCGGCCAAAGCCGCCAGCGGTACTCCGACTAGTACAGGCCGCCGCCGTGGGCGAAGGCGAAGAGGATGACGGCGGCGAGCGTCATCAGGGCGGTTGCGCCCCAGCCGACGAGACGAGCGACTCGGCCGTTCACATACTCGCCCATGACCTCCCGATCGTTGGAAATCAGCATCACGATGAATAAGAAGGGAGCAGCGGCGACGCCGTTGATGACGGCGACGACGACGAGCAGTCGGATCGGGTTGACGCCGACCAAGCTGAGCGCGGTTCCACCGAGCGTGCCGAGGAGGACGAGCGAATAGAAGGTCGGGGCTTTTCGGGGCGTGCGTGAGAAGCCCGCCGACTTCCCCAGCAGGCCAGCCATGCCCGCCGAGCCGGCTCCGGCGAGCACCGGGATGGCGAGCATGCCCGCGCCGATGAAGCCGAGGGCGAAGAGGATCATGGCGAATCGCCCTGCGATCGGTTGAAGCGCGGTTGCCGCGTCGGCGGCGCTCTGAATGGTGTGCTTGCCGTGTTTGCCGATCGTGGCGGCTGTCGCGACGATAATCGCGAACATCACAAGGTTCGAGAAGGCCATCCCGCTGATCACGTCGAAGCGGCTTCGGCGCTCCTTCTTTCCGGCGGCGACACGGTCGCGTTCCCGGAGCGGCTCTGGCCTGCTGCCGCCTTCTGGTTCGTCGCGCATCTCTTCGAGTCGGTGCAGGCTCTGCCAGAAGAACAGGTACGGCGAGATCGTGGTTCCCAGCACCGCCACGAGCAGCGCGACGTAGCTGCTGCTGACGGAGAGGCGGGGCACGAACGTCGAGCGGACCACGCTTCCCCAGTTCGCCTGGACGACGAACAGCATCGCGATGTAGCTCAGCAGCGAAAGGCAAAGTAGCTTGAACACCCGCGCGACGAGCTCGAACGACCCGGTGACTAGAAGCGCGCTGATTGCCGCGCCGGCGAATAGGGCCCAGACGGTGGCAGGGCCGGCGTGAAGCAGATGCATTCCCGAGCCGACCGCAACCAGATCGGCTGCGATGTTGAGAGCGTTTGCGACAACGAGTAGACCGACGAGCCCAATAACGGTCCTGCGTCCCCAACCACTCAACTTCTCGGTGGCGAGTTCCCCAAGCCCCTTTCCGGTGGCAAGCGCAGTCCGGTCGCAGATCTCCTGCACGCCGGTCATGAGCGGAAACGTCAGCAGAGCGGTCCAGAGAAACGCAAAGCCGAAGCTCGATCCCGCCTGAGCGTAGGTCGCGATCCCGGATGGGTCATCATCGGAGGCACCCGTCACCAACCCAGGACCCAGCGCCCGCAAATAGCCGAGCAGCGAATGCCCTCCTCGAGCGCTCTCGTCGCGGGGATCTTCTACCCGCGTGAGTTCAAGCGGCGCCAGCGCTCTGCCTTCCGGCTCCGGCTGTTCTGTTCCATCGTCGGTCAGCTCGCGCTGCATTGCCGTCAGCCGACGAGAGAAGACGCTGAGCAAGCATCGTCGGCCGCGGCGACGAGCCAGTCCGTCAAGTCCAGGCTCTGGGCTTCTGCCGCGGCTCTCCATCGCTCGACTCGCCCAGCCTCGACGTTCAGACGCAGCTGCTCCACGCGGGTCTGCTCTACGTGGGTCGGAATCCGGGCGCGTTTCTCGTTTTTCAGGCGTGCCCGGAGCTCGTTACGCGACCAGCGGCTTCTCTCGGCGAGGTCGAGCCACTCGTCCTGCGCTTGCTCGGGTAGCGCGGCTACTTCCGCGTGGTGGGCGAAGCTGAGGTTGTCCCGCCGGCGGGACAAGTCAAAGCGTCCAGCGACCCAAGCGTAGTTGCGCAGCGTCTGATAGTCGAGACCGGTGACTACGACTGCTTGCTTGTACTTCTGGCCGTAGCTGCCCTCGCCGTACAAGGCCCAGTCTCCGAGCCACCAGCTGGAGGCATTGGCGATGCTGCCGATCCGTCGTCCAAGCGCCTGCCAGCGCTCGAACGAGAGGCTCGCAGGGAGGCGAAGCCCGACTGGGGTGTACGGGGTCCGAGCCCTCCCGTCCCGTGCAGGGCGAACGAGACCCTCTCTGAGACTCTCGTTCGCCTTACTGTTGACCGCTGCCACCGCCTGCGGAGACCGTCCCGTTCCGTTCTCGACTGGCCCGCGCTCGGCTTCGCGGTTGAGCCACGGCTCGAGCAGCTTCTCGATCTCGCGGCAACCGCAGGAACCTTCGAGCCGCCCCAGAACACGCCGGCCCTCGATCACGATCAGAGTCGGCATCTGCGTGACCGCGTAGCGTTCGACGAGCTCGGGATGTTTGTCGCAGCTGACCCGTTGTAGCGCAAACGTCCGGTGGTTCTGCCGCCGCTGCAGCACTTGCGCGAGGAAGGCCTCAACCCGTCGTGACGGTCCCGAGGTCGGCGAGTAGAAGAAGCAGAGGGTCGGTCTGCCGGGACCGGCTCGACGTGTCCGGCTCCCGTTTTCCCGGACTTGCTCGCTCGTCGCGGTCATGTGGATCGCACCTCCTCCTCTGCGGCGCGACGTGAGGGATAGAAATCGAAGAAGCGGTCGATCCCGGTAAGCTCGAAGACCCTCTTGAGGTTCGGATCGCTGGTCACGAGTCGGAGTTGCCCGCCGTCGCGGAGTTCGCTGCGGGCGCTTAGAAGCACATGCAGCATCGTCGAGTCGAGGAACGTCGTCTCGGTCAGATCGACAATGGTGGTCTTGGCGCCGGCCGCGACCACGCTACGAAGCGCCTCCTGCACCCTTGGAGCCGTGTAGAGGTCATGCTCGCCGGCGAGCGAGACGACGAAGATGTCTTCGCCTGACCGCTGCGTCCGGATCCCGTGGGCGATGGTCGACCCGTCTCGTTCCCAATCGCGGTTCATCGTTACGCATGCGCCTTGCATGTGGTACTCGTGGCCGTCGACGGTGACGAGCGCCGACGCGGTCGGTTCGCCCGCTAGTGATTGGCGCACAGCGTCGAGTACCCGCACAACGAAGTTGTCGGTGTGCCCTGCGGTGAGCGAGACCACCCACCTGTCGCGTTCGGGGTGAGGGTCGACATCCGAGACGCCGATCAGCTCCTGGGCTAGTGCAACTGCTTGCCGTTCTTCGTCGACGGTGATCCGAAGAGGACCGACGCTGCCCATCTCACGCTCCCTCCCTCTGACTCGATCCTGCTGGTTTGCTAATCTCCGACATAGAACGCGTGACAAGAGAAACGGGTAAAGAGAAACGCGAAACAAAATATACGATAACTAAGTCGTCTATGTCAAGCGATGGAACAACCCACTGGACCTTCCTCACAAACCACGCCCAGGTGCTGCTTTGCATCGCCAACGATCCCGACATCAGGCTCCGAGACGTCGCCCAGACGGTCGGCATCACCGAACGAGCAGCCCAACGGATCGTGTTCGACCTCGCCGAAGCCGGATTCCTCCAACGCGAACGACGCGGCCGGCGCAACCGCTACCTGATCAACGAGACAGCCGAGATGCGCCACCCAGCCCAAGAGGGCCACGAGATCGGCGAACTGCTCGACCTCCTCCACCAAGTCCGCAGCCATCGCGACCGCGCGAAGCAACTCGCAGGCTGACCCGCCGCGGCAGTCGCCACTATCCACCCGACGGCGGTCGCGCCTGTGGCGGACGCCGGGGAGCGGCGCCAGACGCAAAGTGAACTAGCCGCGGACCTGCGCATTGCGTCCGGATTGCTCGACTGATCTCTCCCGCTGCACAGTGAACGCAACTCCCGCGACTCCCGCAATTCGCGTCTGCTCCCTGGATCAACGCTGGCGAAGACCCAGTTCACGGATTCCAAACCTGGGTCGCGCGCCGCATCGCGAGTTTGCGCCTCTCCGTTACGGAAACCGACAACGTCGAGAAAGGAGGTCTCACGATGCTCTTGCTGGTCTTGCTGGCTCTCCTCGCGATCATCGCGTTCGGAGTCGGCTTCACGGTCCACTGGCTGTTCATCGTCGCGGTCGTCATCGCGCTGGTCTGGCTGATCTCGCTCTTCCTAGGCGGTCTCGGCGGTCGGACACGCAGCACCTGGTGGTAGTCACAACTCCATCTCGCGGAAGGAGAGACAGATGGGAATCGGAGTCAGTCTGATCCTGATCGCAGCCGGCGCGATTCTCACCTGGGCCGTCGACGCGACGGTCTCGGGTGTGAGCGTCCATGCAGTCGGCGTGATCCTGCTGGTTGTCGGAGCGGTTGGTCTTCTGATCTCGCTCGTGTTCTGGTCGAGCTGGGGCGCGGGCGTGCCAGGAAACCGCCGTCGCACCGCCACCACAATCGATGAGGCGCCGCCGCCCGGCTATTGAGCTCCAGCGCGTGCGGCGGCCTGACAGCCGCACGCGGGAGACGGATGGACGCGGACGCCGAGCTCATGACGTCGTCTGTACGCCGCGGGTCCGGCGTCCGCGAAGCGGTCTCGCACAGCAATGCGTTCGAGTGGCTCGCCCGCGCCGGCTTCCTCGCCCGCGGGGCGATCTACGGGATCATCGGGATCCTCGCGCTCAAGATCGCGCTTGGCTCCGGGGGCAAGACGACGAACCAGCAGGGTGCGCTCGAGACGATCGCCCACCGGCCGTTCGGCAAGGTGCTGCTCGTGCTGGCGGCGATCGGCCTCGCCGGGTATTCGCTCTGGCGGCTGGCGCGTGCCGCGCTCGCCCGCGGGCGCGAGGATTCCGACGGCACCTTCGATCGGATCGCCGCCCTCGGGAGCGGGGTCATCTATGGGACTCTGTGCGCGATCGCGGTTGAGATCCTGCTCGGCTACGGCGGCTCGGGGAACGCGCAGAGGGCGGCGTCGGGTGTGCTCGGCTGGCCCGGCGGTCCGTGGGTCGTCGGGATCGCTGGTGTCGCGCTGCTCGGCGTCGGGTTGTACCAGGCGTACCGCGGCTTCACGACCGACTTTCTCGCCGACTCGAAGACCGAGCAGATGACGTCGTGGGTGCGGCGGTGGATCTCCTTCATCGGAACGTTCGGGCACCTGGCGCGGGCGGTCGTCTTCGGCCTCGTCGGCGTGTTCCTGGTCAAGGCCGCGATCGAGTACGACCCGAACAAGGCGGTCGGCATCGACGGGGCGCTCGCCAAGCTCGCCAGACAGTCGTACGGCTCGTTCCTGCTGGGGCTCGTCGCAGCCGGGCTGATCGCGTTCGCGCTCTACTCGATCAGCGACGCCCGCTTTCGCCGCATCTGAACGTGTCCGCACTCGTCTGGCTCTCGGCGCGGAACGTCCTACTCGCGGGGGAGGCGTGGCTCGGCGACCGGCTGACCGAGCAGATCCGGGCGCACCACACACGCCGGCTCCGCCGCCTCGGCTCGAGCGGAGCGCTCGACGCGCCCCCCGGCGGGTGGGCGAACGGCGATCCGCCGCCACGTCGCGGCAACGGCATCGAGATCCTCATCGACGGCGCGCGCGCGCTCCCCGTAATCGCCGAGGAGCTCCAACACGCGCAGTCGCACATCCACCTCACCGGCTGGTACTTCTCACCGCAGTTCGCACTGCGGCGCGACCGCGAGCCGCTCGTGTTGCGCAACCTCCTGGCCGAGCTCGCCGAGCGGATCGATGTCCGTGTGCTCGCGTGGGCGGGCGCACCCCTGCCGCTCTTCCGCCCCTCGCGCCGCGACGTTCGGCGCATGCGCAAGCGGCTCACGCGCGGCACGAAGATCCGGTGCGCTCTCGACGCGAAGGAACGCCTGCTGCACTGCCACCATGAGAAGACGATCGTCGTCGACGACCGCGTCGCGTTCGTTGGTGGGATCGACCTGACCACGGAGGCGGGCGACCGCTTCGACACGAGCCGCCATGAAGCTCGTGCTGAAGTCGGATGGCACGACGTGTGCGCGCGCATCGAGGGACCGGCCGTCGCCGACGTCGCCGATCACTTCAGGCTGCGCTGGCACGAGGTCACCGGCGAATCGCTCCCACGCATGTCCACGCCCGAGCCGGCGGGGGAGCTCGAGCTGCAGATCGTGCGGACCGTGCCCGAGCGGGTCTACCGAGCGCTGCCGCGCGGCGATTTTCGCGTCCTCGAGTCGTACGTGCGCGCGCTCAGAGCCGCCGACCGCTTCGTCTACCTCGAAAACCAGTTCCTCTGGTCGCCCGAGATCGCCGAGATCCTGCTCGAGAAGATCGAGAACCCGCCGCGGGACGACTTCCGGCTGCTGGTCCTGCTACCGGCGAAGCCGAACAGCGGCAACGACGACACGCGCGGCGTCCTCGCCGAGCTGATTGAAGCCGACCGAGACGGCGGCCGGGTGCTCGCCTGCACCCTCTACGCGCGGTCGGGCCGAGTGTTCGATCCCGTCTACGTCCACGCCAAGATCGCGATCGTGGACGACGAGTGGCTGACGCTCGGTTCGGCGAACCTCAATGAGCACTCGCTCTTCAACGACACGGAGATGAACGTCGTCGTCCGCGACCGCGCGCTCGCCGCCCGCACCAGGGTGGCGCTCTGGGCCGAGCATCTCGAACTCCCGCCCGACGGGATCCCGTCCGAGCCAGTCGCGGCGATCGAGAACCTCTGGAAGCCGATCAGCGCGGAGCAGCTGGCCCGCCGCACCGACGGCCGGCCGCTCACGCACCGGCTCGTGCGGCTGCCGCACGTCTCGCGGCGCACGAGCCGCGCGCTCGGGCCGATCAGCGGGTTATTCGTCGACGGGTAGAAGGTGGCGACTGTCGGCAGGCGGCGCACTGGTTACCTATTGACCGCCAGCGAGTTCCAGGAAGTGGACCGTGCGCGCGCCGGTGCTCGCGTTCGAGCGTTCTTGCTCGTAACTGCCGGGACTGAGAACGTTGCTGGCAGCCTCACGGATACGACGTGCCACTGTCGATCCGGGGCGGGGAGATTGGCGAATGATTCACGAGGCCAATACGCGGGTATTAGCGGATCCGTTCATCGAGGGGGACACCGCTGATGGAAGCACTCGTTCTCCACACTTCAAGTCGGGCATCGGCCGAGGGCTTCTGCGTCGCACTGTCAGAGTTGCGGCCCAAGCTCGTGGAGAACGGAGATGGGCGCTGCCATGTAGAGATCTCGCTGGCAGGGCGGAACGACCAGCAGATCGTTAAGGCCCTCAACAAGATCGAGGCCTATGTGGCGAGCCGGGGCGATGGCCCGGCGCGGCTTGACTTGGACGGCAATCGCTACATCTTGCATCCCACCAAAGCAGTCGAGAACTGACTGGGTAACGGCTAGGCGACGAGGGATGCTCGCGCCTTTTAGCGAGCGCCGATGCGAGATGACCGAGGATCGCATCGCACCGCCTGCACCGCGAGGTCTGTTGCCTAGAAAGATTACAAAGTATGGAGCCTTTATGGAGCCCCGTGGTTGCAACCGGTGGCAATCAGTGGCAAATCGGCTGGCCCTCGAAACCGCGAAAACAAGCCAAATCCGTTGCGACCGGCTGCTACCGGTTGCCTGAGACGTTCCATGGTAAGGAGGGGGTCGACGGTTCGAGTCCGTCAGAGGGCTCTGCAAAGACCCCGCAAATCGGGGCTTTTTGGTATGTGTTCAGTCGGCGCGGGGGCCTCTGAGGGCCTGGATGGAGCCGTTTATGGAGCCTTCGCGTCGAGAAGCCGCTGAGCAAGGCAGTTCGCTCGGGCTCCTGGCGGCGAAGGAGGGTCGGACGTAATCTCTCGAGGAAGACGGCGATGCAACGAGCCCTTGCCTTCGTCGGCGTAACGATCGCCATGGCTGTCGCGGCGGCACCGGCTGCCGGGGCCGTCTTCATTCGCGTTACAACTCTTCGCGTCCACGTGAGCGGGGTTGTGCGTCTGGTTGGGGATGCAGCTCGTATGCCGCTGTTCGCGTTGCCTGCAAGCCGGATGCCATGTGCGAAGTACGGCATCTGCACCGGGCCTCTCCATCGGGCGAAGGCGCCGACGCGGTCCCCGTTCGTCTTTCTTGGCTACACGCCAGGCGCGACAACTCGGATGACCCAACCACACGCGTTCGTGATCCGCTTGCCGCGAGCGTTGCGCGCGGGTAAATACGTCGTCTTTGTCTGGTGCTCGTCCTGCGGCGGCTCACTGATCGTCGCCGGAAGCGATCCGTCAGGGCAGCCGCAAGTGCTCGACGTGCTTCCTTGACCAGGTGGTCTCGGCACCTCAGGCGAGGGTGGAATTGGCGCGGACGGCGACGCTCGCGAAGGTCGCGCCGCCGGCAGCAGCTGCGATGAGTGCGCGAGTGGTCATGGTGCGCGTGGTGTTGCGTCGGCTTGCGCGGAGACGGTGAAATCGGAGAGCCCAACGAGCGCCCTGCGCCCCGCCGACCCGTACCAATGCGGCATGAAGCCGTTAGTTGCCTGCGGCTTGCTTGACCTGGTCGAGGCTGTCGCCGATCGCGCGCATCTGCGCGTCATTGACGAGGCCGCTCTGGACAAGTGTTCGGGGATCGATCGAGCCGGCGGCGGCCTGTCGCTGCACTGCGTCGGCCTGGTGCTGGCTGATCGTTCCGTTCGCGACCAGCCGTTGCAGTGCCGTGTGGACGCCGGCGAGGATCGCGCCGTCGGCCGGGCTGGCCGGGAGCTGGCTCTTCTGTGCAGTCTCGGTCGCAGCGGGGCTCTTGGTTTCGTTGCCCTTGGTTCCGTTGCCTTGCGCGAAGCTGACTCCGGCGATGGAGCCGACCGCTGCCACGCTTGCGACCACAGCGGTCGCGAGCGTGCGCCGATTGAGAAAGCCGGTCTTCATTGTTCCTCCTTAGCTCTCGGTGAGCGTTTGACGCATCGGTGGTTAGCGTCGCAACCGTTCCTGAGCTGGCCCTGAAGCCCGCCCGATCTTCAGCGAACGCTCAGCTTCGCAGGCGGATACTTCACCGATGAGCGAGAGACAGCTCCGCGTGGTCGTGGTCGAAGACGATGAGGCTGTCCGCAACGCGGTCGAGCGGGCGTTACATGGCGAGGGGTTCGCGGTCGCAGCTTTCCCCGACGCAAGCGACGCCGACACGATCCTCGCGACGGCGCCCGACCTGGCGGTCCTCGACGTTATGCTCCCGCACGGCAACGGCTTCGAGCTGGCGCGCCGCCTGCGCGGTTGCCGCGACCTGCCGATCGTCTTTCTCACCGCCCGCGACGCTGTCGACGATCGCCTCGCCGGCTTCGAACTCGGCGCCGACGATTATCTGGTCAAGCCGTTCGCGCTCGAGGAGCTGCTCGCGCGCGTGCGCGCCGTGCTGCACCGAACGGGCCGGCTGAGTGCGCCGCTCGAAGCCGGCGACACGCTGGTCGATGAGAAGGCTGGCCTCGCCAGCCGCGCCGGCCGCGACTTGGCGCTCACTCCGACCGAGCTGCGCTTGTTGGCGTTCTTCGTCCGACACCGCGGCATGGTGCTGTCCAAGCATCAGCTGCTTACCCAGGTCTGGGGCTACGAGGCCTTCGACCCGAATGTGGTCGAGGTGCACGTGAGTGCTTTGCGTCGCAAGCTCGAAGCCAACGGACCGCGTGTGCTCGAGACCGTGCGCGGGCTGGGGTACCGCTTCGCCGCGCGATGAACACGGACTCGCTCCGTTTCCGCGTCAGCTTCGTCACACTCGGACTGCTCGCGCTCGTCCTCGCGGTCGTGATCACGGCGGTCACGCTCGCCTACCGCTCCAGCCTGCAGCGGGACCTCCGCCATCACCTGACTGCGGCCGGCAAGACAGTCGAGCGCGCGGGCTCGGGCACCGCCGCGAAGGAGCTCGTGCCCGGGCTCGCGCTCGAAGGGATCGCGACGAAGATCGGCGACGCAAAGCCGCAACTCCCGGCCGGCAAGAAAGCTCCCGGTCAGAACGCTCCGCCGGTCAAGCCGGGAACGAGCATTGCAACGCACGGGTCGCTGCTCGCACTGAACGAGGTGCTCCCGGACGGGACACGAGTCACCTTCACCGCCAGCGACAACCCGATCAGCCACGCCGTCAACCGGCTCTTGCTGGTCGAGATCGCGGTCGCGCTCGCCGCGCTCGCGCTCGCGAGCCTGCTCGTCCTCCGCGGAACGAAGACAGCGCTTCGCCCACTCGCCGAGGTGATCGCGACCGCAACCAAGATCGCAGCCGGCGAGCGAAGCCTGCGCCTGCGGCCGACCCGGACCGACACGGAGCTCGGGCGCCTTGCCGCTGCCTTCGATCAGATGGTCGATGCGCTTGAAGGCGCTCTCACGCAGGCCGAAGAAACGGAAGCAGCAATGCGACGCTTCCTCGCCGACGCCGCACACGAGCTGCGCACACCCGTAGCAGCTCTCCAGGCGAGCGTCGAGACGCTCCTCCGCGAACAGCCCGAACGGCCACACCGCGACGAACAGGAAGCCGCACTCGCCCGTAACACTGCGCGCCTCGGCCGCCTGATCAATGACCTGCTCAACCTCGCGCGCCTCGAGGGGACAACTGACCAGCCGGCTGAGCCGATCGACGTCCACCGGCTCCTACAAACAGCCGTCGCGGATGCCCGCCGCCAAAAGACGGGAACAACAATCACCCTCAAGACAGACGACGCCTCCGTGCGCGGCGACGAGCAGGCACTCCTACGCGTTCTCACCAACCTGCTCGACAACGCGCTCGCCGCCGTCCCACCAGCAGGGAACATCGAGGTGAACGCCCGAGTGCGGGACGCAACGGTCGAGGTCCAGATCACCGACAACGGCCCCGGGATCCCCGAAGCCGACCGCGAACACATCTTCCAACGCTTTTCGCGCCTCAACCAGGCGCAAAACGGCACGGGACTCGGACTCGCAATCGCCCGCAGGATCGCCCGCCAGCACAACGGCGACCTCACCTGCGACCCAAGCTCACAAGGAGCGACATTCACGCTCACGCTCCCCGTAGCAGACTCCTCACGCGCCGCCGAATAATCGTCCGTTGCCTCAACGGATTACAAAGATGGAGCCCTGATGGAGCCACGTGGCTTGGGCGTCGCAGACGCCGGTCTCGACTTCGCGTCGCTGACGAAAGCCGAAGTCCGACGTAATTCGAAGCGCCGCCGCTGAGGGCGCCCGCGATGCGGCACGCCGCGCGGGCGAGCAGGTGATCGAAGAACGACGTCATGCGGAGGTAACTGACGCGCGGACCGCCGAGCGTAGAGGGCTCCGGCAGATCGGCGAACCGGCTCGGCGTCACCTGGAAACCGGTCCGCCGACTCCGACCGAGCTGGAGCCTTCGGGAACGCCTCGAAGAACTCGGCGGCTGAACGAGCTGGAGGCCACCGGGGAGGCGGATCCTCGCCAAGCTGCACGCACGCGACCGCGTCCAGCTCGTCGTCATCGCCTACCAGGCGGGCCTCGGTCCCGCACTGAGCCCCCGGGTCTAACGTTTCTGGCAAATGGTCACCGTCGATGATGTCGCCCGGATCGCGATGGCGCTGCCGGAAGTGACGGAGGGGGAGCGCCACGGAACACGGACCTGGTTTGTCGGCGGGAAGGGCTTCGCCTGGGTGCGTCCCTTCAGCAAAGCCGACATCCGACGCTTTGGTGACGCGAGCCCGCCCGAGGGGCCGATCGTCGCGGTTCGCGTTGCGGATCTCGACGACAAGGATGCGCTCCTTGCCGCACGGCCGAGAGGCTTCTTCACGATCCCGCACTTCGACGGCTACGCGGGCGTCCTGATCCAGCTGCAAACGGCCACCAAGGGAAACGTGCGGGAAGCAATCGTCGACGCCTGGCTCGCATGCGCGCCCCCAAAGCTTGCGCACGAGTACCTCCGATCCCAGGACGCAGACAAATGACGCGGAGCCTCCGATACTGACGCTCCGCCCGCCCGCGCTTTACGTCGGGGTCGAGCGTGGACGAAAGGCCAGCCTCCGGTTTGCGATGCGAAGCGCGATGACCCCCTCTCAGTTACAGAAGGGGTCCGGCCAAACATCACCGACGAGTCTGTTGCCTCGAATGATTACAAAGGATGGAGCCTTTATGGAGCCCCGTGGTTGCAACCGGTGGCAACCGGTCGCAAATCGCGCAGCGTCGAAAACCCCAAAAACAAGCCGAAACCGTTGCCGTGGGTTGCGACCGCTTGCGGTTTGGAGCGCATGGTAAGCAGGGCGTCTGCCGTGGGCTGCCACCCGTTACGGGAGGTCCCCTCCCTGAGAAGGAGGGGGTCAATCCCTGCTAAGGCGAGCAGCTACGCCGATTACAGCCGCCGCCGTAACGGGCGTGCCACGGAGCTAAGCTGGCGGCATATCGACGGGCAGCGTTCGCCGCAAGGAGGCACAACAATGGCCCATCACCAGAACATCGCCGAGTGGCACGGCAAGACGCTGGTTGACCGCGACGGGGAGAAGATCGGCAAGCTCCAGGACGTATACGTCGACGTCGAGACCGACGAGCCGATGTTCGGCACCGTCAAGGAGGGCTTGATCGGCCGCCACCTGACCTTCGTGCCGCTGGCAGGGATCACGATCGGCCCGGACGCCCTGCAAATGGCGGTGACGAGGGAGCAAGTCAAGAGCGCGCCCAATATCGAACTGCACGGCGACGAGCTCTCGCGGGCGGACGAGTCAACCCTCTACCACCACTACGAGCTCAACTACACGCCGCCCGACACCGAGAGTGGCCGCCGGCTCGCCCGCCGCTAACGCTCCACCGTTCCCGGCAGAAGCGGCCCTCCTGGATGAGCGCCGGCTACAGCGAAGGCTCGGCCCCGGCGCCGGGATACCCGCACCTCGCGGTCTGCTCCCGAACTGGCGTCGCGGTCACGGGGAGGGCCGCCGTGCCAATCGAGACAGAGTGCCGTGGCGTCGTCGCGTAGCTGACCACCGCTTGCCTCGAGGACAGCTTGCGTGAGGTGCTGCACCGCCTCTCGGGCGTGCATGTTCATGGACGCGGTGAGGATGGCGGTGATGTTCATGCGCTCGGCGTCGCGCTCCAGCATGCCGTCGGTGACGAACATCAGCCGGTCGCCAACCTCCAATTCGAGCGCCTGCACCCGGTAGCCGCCTCCGCGCTGCATGCCGAACGGACGGTCAGCCTCCAGATGAATCTGCTCGACCTGCCCGGCCCGCAGCCGCAGCGGCGGCGGATGGCCGGCGTTGACGATGCCCGCCGTGGCTCTGGATAGGTCGATCCGCACGAGCAGGCCGGTGACGAACTGGTCCTCGCCGGCCTGCTCGGCCAGCGCATCACTTGCCAGCCGCGCCTGCTCGGCCAGCTCCACCCCTCGCCGGCGGGCGTTGCGTAGAGCTCCGACCAGCACCGTCGCCAGCAGCGCCGCCTCCATCGTGTGGCCCATCGCGTCTGTCATCGACACATGCAGCGCGTCTCGGTCCAGCGAGAAATCGAAGGTGTCGCCGCCGATCTCACCCGCCGGTTGTAGCCAGGCGGCGAGCGTGAACTGCCCGGCCTCGCAGGTAAAGGCACCGGGTAGCAGCCGATGCTGGATCTCCGCCGCCAACGACAGCGGCACCGAGCGCTGTCCCCACTCGAAGAGATCGGTGTAGCGGCGGTTCGCAATCACCACGTACGCCAAAAAGTGCGCCGCCAGAGCCACATCCGCCACCGTCTGCTCAGCCGGGAAGTCCGCCAGCCCCAGCTCCAGCACGCCGACCGCCTCGCCGCGGCTGGTCACCGGCGCGAACAACCGAGCGCCGCCATCCTCCGCGATCACCTCGACGGCTTGGGTGGCTAGTGCCTGCCCGTGCGGCGTCCCAGCCAACGGCACCCGCTCCGCGGTCTCCTTCCCCTGCAAACGTCCTTGTCCGCCCGAATGGCCCAGTCGAATCAGCGAGCGCCCGCTGAAGTCGGCGATCAAAAAGCTGACCTCGCGCGCACCGATCGCTTCCGCAAGTTCGCCGGCCAGCACGTCGACCGCCGCGACCGGCGGCGCCGCCTCGACCGCCGCCAGTAACGCATTCAGGTTCACAGGCGATCGCCCACTCTGACCCATCTCGCGAAACCTAGCGCGACCGCTCGCCAAGACCCAGCCGTCCGTCCACGTCCCGAACCGCCAGGCGCCGCTCGACGCCCAGAATCGAGCGGGCGGCGCCGACATGAGGTGACATGCTGCCCGTGGTTCCTCGAAGGAAGCGCATGACGGAAACCCCAACGCTCCTCCCGCCGGATATCCAGCTGGAACGGGATCCGCTGGCGAGGATCGCCGTCTCAGCTGCACCGGTCGTGCTCGAGGGCCGCTATCGCCTGCTGATGCGGGCCCTCTGGCAGCTTCGACACTCACGGAGGACGCGCTGGGGACTCGGTCTCGGGTCGGGCGCCGTCATGCTCCTTCTCGCGTTCCTGGCGGTCCGTCATTTTGCGACGACCTCGTGGCCGCTCTCGCACGGCCAGCCAGGCTTGCTCGTGGCGGCCGGGGTGCTGCTTCTCCTTGCCCAGGCGCTCAAGGCATTCGGGTGGGCACGGCTGTTTACGAACCGCGAGCGGCCCTCTCCGCTTGCGCTCGTCGCCGGTAACGGCGGCGCGGCGCTGATCGGTGTCGTCCTTCCCGGCCGCTTCGACGATGCGATGCGGATCGCGGTCGTGCGCCGCTACCCAGGTTGTCCTGCCGGTCTGCGGGCAATCGGCCTCTCGCTGGTCATGCTCGGCCTGATCGACAGCGCCGCGCTGGCGCCGCTCGCCGCCGTCGCCGTGGCCTTCCCAGGAGCTGGGGTTGGTGTGCGTGTCGCGCTCGCGGTTGTAGTGGGAGCCGGGATCGCGGCCGCTGCGGTGATCGTGGCCCTGCCGCGCCTCGCCGGAAGCGAACGCGCCCTGCGCTTCCGGCTCGGCCGCTGGTTGAGCCCGCGCACGACCTCGCTGTACCGCGCAACGCAGGCGTGGGCGTTCGTCTTCGGCTGCTGGGTCGTCCGCGGAGGGGCGTGCTTCATCATGCTCGGCACGCTCGGACTGGGTTACTCATTCCCGCTCGCCCTTCTGTTTCTCTGCGCCGGTGCCGCGGCCGCGGCGCTGCCGATCGGGCCGGCGGGCGCCGCCACACAGGCAGGGGCCGGAACCGCCGCGCTCGCCGCCTCGGGTGTCGGAACATCGCAGGCGCTTGCTGCCTCTCTCTGCGTGGGCGCCCTGGGAGTCTTCTCCGGAGCAGCCGTCCTGATCTTCGCTTTTGCCTGGCGCACCGCGCGGTTGCTGCTCCCCGCTCGGACCGGAGCCTGATCGCGTCGCACTGGACTGTCTCCGAGTGACGACCACGCGCGCCGGAACGCTCAAGGGCCGAACTTCTCCCGAGCAACCCGGCGCAAATCCGCGCCTCCGTTTGCTCGGCCAGTCCGGCCCCTGCTCGTCACGCGATCTTCTTAGCGTTTGATGATGTTGTGGATCTCGAGCATCTCGGGCTTACCCGGCTCGATCCCAACGTCCTTCAGCACCGGCATCAGACGCTCGCCGAACGCGTCGAACTGCTCGCGCGAGTCCCAGATCTCGCTGACTCGGAACTTGCCGTCCGACTTGAAGGCGACGTGGTACTCGAGTCCCTCCGGCAGCCAGTCGCCTGACTTCTCCAGCCGGCGGATGGTCTCGTCGTACTGTTCCGGAGTCACATGGGACGTGGGCGTGAAGCGAGCGAGGATGCTCGTCTTGCGAGCGTCCATGACCGGCGTCGCGGACGAATTGGTGGTGGCCATTGATGGCCTCCTTCGAGTGGATGCCTCTGACCGAGCCGACCTTCAACCGAGCACGTCTTACCGCGTCGCCTGGCGGGCGAGGATTCTGAGCCAGAAGGCACTACCCAACGTAGCACCGATCTCGACGACTCGCGCCCTCTCTCGAGCCAGCAAAGCAGCGCGCACCGCATGATCCGCGCTTTACGCGCCGCCGCCACGTAGCAACACGGACAACAGAGGATGGAGCCT
Source organism: Gaiellaceae bacterium (assembly GCA_049644345.1). Classification (GTDB taxonomy): domain Bacteria; phylum Actinomycetota; class Thermoleophilia; order Gaiellales; family Gaiellaceae; genus JBARRS01. The sequence continues at coordinate 319 of JBARRS010000078.1, read as the reverse complement.
TTATGGAGCCCCGTGGTTGCAACCGGTGGCAATCAGTGGCAAATCGCCTGAGCGCGGAAGGGGCGAAAACAAGCCAAAACCGTTGCCACCGGCTGCCACCAGTTGCGTGCGAAGTTCCTGGTAAGGAGGGGGTCGACGGTTCGAGTCCGTCAGAGGGCTTCTCAAAGTTCCTGCTGATCAACTCCTTTCGTTGTCGCCAGGGGCGACGAGAACGAGCCTCGGCGTCCACCGAGCGTCAACGCGCCGGTGAATCCTTCTCCGATAAGGCTTCGAATCGCTGTTGCTGAGCGCGTTTGCGCGGGTTCGGTTCGACGTCCAC
>JBARRS010000077.1:0-11979 GCA_049644345.1 Gaiellaceae bacterium | reverse complement strand
CGGACGACCGCGCCGGCGGCGCCGTTGACGATCGCAGGCCGCGCGAAGGGCGCGAACGGGGCGCCGCGCGCGAGCAGTTCTCGCGCGACCGCGGCAGCGCCGATGACCGGCGGGCGAACCCTGCGCGTGTCCGCGCGGAAGACGACGTCGGGATCGAGCACTTCGAGCAGCGCCTCGAAGTCGCCGGCGCGCGCGGCTGCCAGGAACGCGTCGACGACCTTGCGCTGGAGCGCCAGGTCGAGGTCGGGGCTCGGCGTTGCGCCCTGCACTCGACGCCTGGCGCGGCTTGCCAGCTGACGCGCCGCGGCGGGCGTCCGCCCGACGATCCCCGCGATCTCCTCGAACGACACCGCGAACATGTCGTGCAGGACGAACGCAAGCCGCTCCGCGGGCGTCAGGGTCTCGAGCACGACGAGCAGCGCCAGCCCGACGGAGTCGGCGAGCAGGGCCTCCTGTTCCGGGTCGTCTCCGGTCTCGACGGTCACGATCGGCTCGGGGAGCCAGTCGCCGACGTACTGCTCTCGGCGTGAGCGACGCGCGCGCAGCATGTCGAGACAGACGCGACCCACGACGGTCGTGAGCCACCCGCGCAGGTTGTCGACCTTGCCGGCGTTGGCGCGGCTGAGCCGCAACCAGGACTCCTGGACGGCGTCCTCCGCCTCGCTGATCGAGCCGAGCATCCGATAGGCGACCGCGCGCAGGTGCGGTCGCTCGCCCTCGAACCTCTCCGCCAGCCAGTCGTGCTCGTTCACGTCACATCCCTCCGTCGGAATCCGTCTTACACCTTTGACGAACGAGACGCGGCCGATGTGACGGTCGCAAAGGAGGTTCCGATGAGAGCGATCGAAGTGAACGAGCTCCGCAAGACCTACCCGGGCGGGGTCGAGGCGGTGAAGGGGATCGACTTCGACGTCGCCCCGGGCGAGGTGTTCGGCCTGCTCGGCCCAAACGGCGCGGGCAAGTCGACCACGATCGGGATGCTGACGACGACGATCCGCCCCACCGGCGGGACGGCCCGCCTGTCCGGCTTCGACGTCGCGACGGAGCCGCTTGCGGCTCGGCGGGTCAGCAGCGTCGTCTTTCAGGAGCCCGCCGTCGACCGGGCGCTCACCGGTCGCCGCAACCTCGACATCCACGCGCGCCTTTGGGGCGTCGATCCGGTGGAGGCTAGGACCCGCGTCGCCGAGCTCGCCGACGTGCTCGGCCTCAGCGTGCTGGTCGACCGACCCGTCGCCACCTACAGCGGCGGTGAGCGGCGGCGGCTCGAGCTCGCACGGGCGCTCGTCTCTCGGCCCCACGTGCTCTTCCTGGACGAGCCGACCGTCGGACTCGACCCGCGGATCCGCGAGGAGCTGCTCGAGGTGATCGAGGGCCTGCGCGCCCGCACCGAGATGACGATCCTCGTCACGACGCATTACCTGGACGAGGCCGAGCAGCTCTGCGACCGGATCGCGATCATGCACATGGGCCGGATCGTCGCCCTCGACAGGCCGGAACGCCTGCGCGCCGACCTCGGCGCAGAGCTCGTCGAGCTCCACGTCAAGGACGACCTGCCGGCGGCGCTCGCCTCCCTGCGCGCCCACGGCATCGCGGGGGCGGACGCGTTCGCGGTCGGATCGCGGCTCACCGTGCCGCTGCGCGAGCGCACCGCCGGCCAGGCGATCGCGGTGATCAACGACCTCGGTCTCGCGAGCACGATCAGCGCCCGGGAGCCCACCCTCGACGACGTCTACCTGCGGCTGACCGGCGACCGGCTCGCCGAGGCTGCCTGATCCCAAAGGAGAACCATGACCGCAGCCACTCTCACACCCATAGCCACGCTCTCGCGGCGGCGCTTCCAGCTCACCGCCCGCACTCCACGCGAGCTCCTCGTGCCGCTGATCACGCCGATCCTGTTCGCGCTCGTGATCGCTCCGGCGCTGATGCAGGCGCTCCACACCAACGCGTCGTACGAGTCGTTCGTCGCAGTCGGGACGATCGGCCTGCTGATCCCGCTCAACACGATGTTCTCGGGGCTCAGCGTGATCGTCGACCGCGAGAACGGGGCGCAGCGCGAGCTGCTCGCGGCGCCGATCCCGCGCCCGCTGCTCGTAATGGGCAACCTCTTGGTCGCGCTCGCGATCACGGCGTTCCAGGTGCTCGCGCTGATCGCCTTCGCGCTCGCCCGCGGGATCCACTTCAACGCCGGGAGTACGGGGGTCGTCTGGTTCCTCGCCGCCGCGACGCTCTTCACGGTCGGCATGTACGGGGTTGCCGAGACGCTCGCGAGCCGCGTCCCGAAGCAGGAGGAGTTCATCGCCCGCGTCCCCGCGATCGCGATCGTGCCCTGGTTCCTCGCAGGGTCGCTGTTCCCGATCACTGCCATGCCCGGCTTCCTCACGTGGGTCGCGAAGTTCCTCCCCCTCACCCACGGACTTGCGCTGATGCGCTACGGGCTGCTGGGGGACAGCACGGGCCTCCACAACATCTGGGAGCTCGGCAACAAGACGGTGATGGCAGGGCTGAGCCTCGGCGTGGTCACGCTCTTCGCCGTGGCGTTGACTGCCATCTCGATCCACGTGTTCACGCGCGCGGCCCTCCGCTGACGAGCTCCGGCGACGCGTCGGCCTAGACTGAGCTCATGGCAATCGACTCCCGGCGCGTCGCCGTCCTCGGGGCGGGCACCATCGGCGAGGCGCTCGTCGCCGGCTTCCTCAGCGGCGGCTGGCGCAAGCCGAGCGAGATCGTCGTCACGGCACGACGCGAGGAGCGGTTGGCGGAGCTGCGCGAGCGCCACGGCGTCGAAGCGACTCTGTCGAACGCCGAGGCGGTCGACGGCGCCGCGCTCGTCATCGTCGCCGTCAAGCCGCAGGACTTCGACGAGCTGCTCCCGGCAATCGCAGGCGCGATCACGCCCGGGCAGACGGTGCTCTCGATCGCAGCAGCCGTCCCGACTTCGCGAATCGAGAACGACCTGCCGAAGGGCGTCCCCGTCGTCCGCGCGATGCCGAACGCGCCCTCGGTCGTCCACGAAGGAATCGCCGGCGTCTGCCCGGGCTCGCACGCCGACGAGGAACACCTCGCGTTCGCCGAGGAGGCCCTCGCGCACCTTGGCGGCGTCGTCCGCGTCCCGGAGCCGTACATGGATGCCGTCACGGCGGTCTCAGGCTCGGGGCCTGCGTACTTCGCGCTGCTCGCCGAGGCGATGATCGAGGCCGGAATCCTGCTCGGGCTCGGGCGCGAAGCGTCGACGCAGCTCGTCGTGCAGACGATGCTCGGAACGGCCCGGCTCCTACGAGACGAAGGGATGCACCCCGTCGAGCTGCGCGAGAAGGTGACCTCGCCGGGCGGCACGACGATCCGCGCGATCCGGGAGCTGGAGCGCGCGGGCGTTCGGGCCGCGTTCCTCAACGCGATCCAGGCCGCGATGGATCGGGGACGCGAGCTCGCCCAGGGAGAGGAGTGAGCAGCGACGTCAAGCTCGTCGTCGAAGAAAACGCGGAGCGAGCGGCAACGGTCGTCGCGAAGCTGCTCGCCGAGGCAGCGGCCGCGGGGGAGCAGATCGTCCTGACCGGCGGCCGGGCGCCGGGACGCGCGTACGAGCTTGCGGCAGGGATGCGACCCGACTGGAGCGGCGCCGGCGTCTGGTGGGGCGACGAGCGCTGCGTTCCGCCGGACGACGAACGGTCGAACTACCTGCTTGCGACGCAGAAGCTGCTGGAGCGCCTTACGGAGCAGCCTGCCGAGGTACACCGCATCCGCGGGGAGCTCGCGCCGGAGCAGGCCGCGCAGGATTACGAACAGGAGCTACGCGGCGTCAAGCTCGACCTGCTGTTGCTCGGGATCGGGCCCGACGGGCACACGGCGTCGTTGTTCCCGAACGCCCCCACGCTCGACGAGCACGAGCGGCTCGTCGTCACCGCCGAGGCGAAGCTCGAGCCGTACGTCCCCCGCGTTACGCTTACGCTGCCCGCACTGACCGCGGCGCAGCGGATCGTCTTCGCGGCCACCGGCGAGGAGAAAGCCGACGCCGTCGCCCGTGCATTCGGCAAGACACCGAGCCGCGACATCCCCGCGAGCTTGGTGCGCGCGGCCTCGGGCGATACGAGGGTCGTGCTCGACCGCGAGGCGGCCGCAGGGTTGCGTCGCTAGACAACCTCGCCAAAAACCTATATGTAGAACTTGCCGTAAATGCCGAAGGCAGGCATAAAAGACCACTTCGTCGTTGATCAGCCCGAGCAGCTGAAGGCTCTCGGGCACCCGCTGCGACTTCGGGTGCTCGAAACGCTCGGGGCCGGCGAGGCGGAGGCGCTCACGAACCGCGAGCTCGCCCAGCGTCTCGGCGTCGATCCGGGTCATCTCCACTTCCACGTGCGGATGCTGTTGAGGGCGGGCCTGATCGAGCTCAGCGACGGGGGCAAGGGCCGCGAGAAGCCCTACCGCGCCGTCGCCCGCACCGTTCGCGTCGCCCCGGAGCTGATCGCAACCGGCAGCGCAAGTGACCTTCGGGCCGCGATGCTCGAGGAGGTGCAGCGCGGCTGGGAGAAGTTCAGCCGCGAGGGGCAATTCCGGACGGCGCAGGTGACGGCACGCATTCCGGCCGAGCGCGCACTGGAGCTGATCACGGATCTCGTCGAGAAGGCCCGCGACTCCGAGACCGACGACGAGGAGCCGGTCGTGATCACGATGGTGCTCCACCCGCCGTCTCAGGCGGAGTAGGCAAGAGCGCCGAGCTGAGCTCGGCTGCCATCCCGCGCCTGGCGGCAAGCGTCTGGAGCACGATCACCGTGTCCGCGACGGGCACGTCGTCGAGATATTCGTCCCGTTGCTCGAACGACCGGAGCACAGCCTCCACCGCCTCGGTGTAGGCGAGCACATCTTCGGCCGAGATGAAGGCGATCGCGTCCGCCACCTGGTGTGGGAAGTCGCCGCGGGTGCGGATCTCGTCGGCGCAGACGCGTGCGTGCTCGTAGTCGGCAAGCACGGTGTAGGCGAGCGCGGCGGCGTAGATGCCGATCGGCGACTCCGCCTCGGCGGCTCCTTCTCCGAGCGTCCAGCGCGCGTCGTCGGCCGCACGCTCGCGGTCGCCGGCGAGCAGGCCCGCCTTGATCGCGCCGATCGGCCGGCCCCAGCTGCCCGGCGGCGCGTGCTCGTAGCTCTCGCGGTAGGTGGACGCGGCACGACCCAGCCACTCTCGCGCCGCCTCCTCGCCGCGCATCAGGTGAGCGAGGCCGGCGCCGTAGGCGGCGTTTCCCATCCGCGTCAGCTGGCGCTGCCGCTCGTCCGGCGCCTCGGGCAGTCGCTCGGAGCCGTCGCGAAAGCGGCGTTCTTCCCGTTCTGCATGCGCGCCCCAATCCTCCACGGCCCGTATCCTCACAGACCCATGGCCGACGACTACAGGATCCGAATCGACGTCGACGAGGCCGAGCACGCAGCCGGCCTGCTGGAGCGGCTCGGGCTCGACCTCGATTCCGACGCCCGCGAGCTCGCCAAGGAGCTCGAGGGGCACCGGCTCGCGGTCTCGCGGGACGGCGAGGAGCTCTTCGTGTACGCGCAGTCGCCGGAGCAGGCCGAGCAGGCGCGCGCAGTCGTCGAGTCGATGGCGTGCGAGGCGGGGATCGACGCGCGCATCAGTCCCGTCGAGCGCTGGCTCCCGGATGAGGAGCGCTGGAGCGGCGAGCCGCTCGAGCCCGGCTTCGACGAGGAGACACTCGGTCGCGGCTTCGCGCCCTGGGAGGTGCGGGTCGAGTGCTCGAACCACCCGGAGGCGCGCGAGCTCGCCGACCGGCTCGAGGCCGAGGGTTACGGCGTCGTTCGCCGCTTCACCTACCTGATCGTCGGCGTGGCGACCGAGGAGGAGGCACGCGAGCTCGCCCGCCGGCTGCACGGTGAGGTCGAGCCGGGAGGAGAGCTCGTCTGGGAGGTCTCGCCGCAGAATCCGTTCGCTATCTTCGGTGGAATCGGCAGCACGGGCGCACCGTTTTGAACGCCTTCCGACCGGAGGAGAAAACGGGTATTCTTTAGAGAGCCGCGCCCGTTAGGGGATTTGACGCGGGCGGGCGATCTTCTTGAAACGCGCAGCACCGTTTCAGTGCTGCCTGTATGCAGGAAACGACCGAGCAGCCGACCGTAGCGCCGGAGGCCGGCGAAGAACTAAGCGCCGCCGCCCTCCGAGCCGAAGCCTGGGCAGGAGAGCCCTTCCTGCGGGCCGACGAGGACCCGCCGGTCGCGCTTGCCCCGGGAACGGCGCGGCGCCGGGCGCTCGACGCGGCGCTGGCCGAGATGGAGGGTGGTCGCGACGAGCCGTCGTACGAGTGGAAGCGGGATTTCGCGCTCATGCTCGGGCTCGAGCGGATCCTCTCGGAGCGGCCGCCGAAGCTCGCCTCCGGAACGGAGCTGCGCCGCCACCAGACGGACGCGCTCGCCGGGATGCTGACCGAGCTGATTGCGGCGGTGCAGGCTTCGCCCGAGAACGGCAACGGCGCCCTCGCAGAAGTCGAGGAGGAAGAGGAGGACGAGCTCGAGCTCGAAGCGGACGAGGAGCTCGAGGAGGAGCTGCCGCCCGAGCAGGACCCGGGCGCGGCTCGCCGTTACCGCTTCCGCCACCCGACCGCATCAGGCAAGACGATCGCGGCGGCCGGGTTCATCGACGCGGCGCGGACACTGGGTGTCCTCATCCTCACTCACCGCCGGCTGCTCGTCTCGCAGTTCAACCGGGAGCTGACGGCCGAAGGGTACGGCGAGAGGCTCACGCCGGCGGTCGAGAAGGGACAGAAGGCGCCCCGCGCGGATCTAGTCACGATCCAGACCTACGCCTGGTTCGCCCGCCACGTCGGCGACCTCGAGCACCGTGCATATCAGCTCGTGATCTGCGACGAGGCGCACACGGCGCTCGGCGAGAAGACAAGCCACGCAATTCGCAGCTACAGCGACCCGATCTACATCGGCATGACGGCGACGGAGCAGTTGATCGCCAAGCAGGTCTCGGACGTCTTCCCCGCCTCAGTCGACGAGCTGCCGCTGGGAGACGCGGCTCGCCGCGGCTTGATCGCGCCGCTCCGCTGCCTGCGCGTGCCACCCGTGGCGGCGATCAACCAGGTGCCGATCGTCGGCGGTGACTTCGAGGAGCGCGCCCTGGCGCAGGCCCTCGATCACAAGGCGCTGAATCAGGCCGCCGCCAGCCTCTACCGCGACCGTTTCGACTCGACTCCCGGGATCGTCTACGCCGCGGGCGTCGACCATGCGTACAACCTGGCCAAGGAGTTCCGGGCTGTCGGGATCAGGGCCGAGGCCGTCAGCGGCCGCACGCCGCCCGTCCAGCTCGCCGAGACGCTCGCAGCCTACGAGCGCGGCGAGCTCGACGTGCTCATCAACGCGATGATCCTCGCCGAGGGCTGGAACTCGCCGCGCGCGACCGTCTGCATGCACCTCGCGCCGACCGCGAGTCGCCGCGTCTACCAGCAGCGAATCGGTCGCATCATGCGTACCCATCCGCGCAAGGAGGCCGGCGTCGTCGTCGACTTCGTCCCGAAGGGCTCGACGCACAACGAACGCGTGATCTCGTTGCACAGCCTGCTCGACTCCGACTTCTACCGCGAGGGCGCGCGTGTGACGCCGGCGCCGCGGCGCCGAGTTCAGCGGCGGGCCCGGCGGAAACTGTCGCCCGCCCCGTGGCTCGTGCCGGTGACGCCGGACGTTCGCCGGCGGCTCAACGTGATCACGCGGGAATGGCAGCGGGTCGACCCGCGCTACCTCGACGAGGACGAGCAGCGCTACTGGGCCACGATCGCAGGCCGCCAGGTCCGCTACGACGAACGGGTCGAGTTTGCGAAGAAGTTCACCGAGGGCGGCGCGTCAAAGGGCGCGCTGGAGCAGTTCCTCTTCACCTGCGCGGCCGAGAACGCGAACCGCCGGCTGCGCATGACCGCGCTCGCGGATCGAGTATCGATGACGATCGAGCGCGCCGACTTCGACGATCTGGTCACCCTGGTAACGCAGGCCCCGACCTGGGACAAGGACCGCGTCCACGGTGTCCGAACGCTGCTGCGCGCGATCGGCGAGGGCAAGGTGGACGCCCCCGACCAGATCCTCTGGCGTTGGATCTGGCGGCTCGCGCGGGCGGTCAGGAAGACGCTCGACCGCAAGGCGAGCTCGGAGTTTCCCGAGGCAAAGCGGCTGCTGGGAGCACTCGCAAACTCGCGCGGACACAGGCACGAGGAGAACGCGGCGAAGCTCGTCAACGCCGCTCTCGAGCAGCCGATCGAGGTCGGTGCGGCGCTGCTCGCATCGACCGAGGCGTACACGCCTCGCGCGAACCAGCTGATCGACGCCGCGCGCGAGCGGCTCGGGACGCTCCAGGAGATCGCGTACGCGCTCGCCGAGAACCTGCCCGCGCCGAAGATGCCTTCGAGCCGCAAGCGCCGGCGACGGCGCAAGAGGAAGAAGAAGGGCGACGCGGTCGATGCGCAGGCCCGAGGTCAGGCGCCCGAGCAGCGCCCCGCGGACGTCTCGGTGGGACGGGACGGAAGAGCCCCGCAACCGGAGGCCAGGCCCGCCCCGGCCGCAGACGAGCAGACCGTCGTGCAGCTCCGTCGAGATCCGCACTTGTAAGAGTCCCGTAAGAGCAGGCGACTACCCTTAGGAAGGGGCCGATGGTCGTCCTGCTCGGAATCGCGTTTCTCGCCGGCCTGATCACGGCGATCTCGCCCTGCGTGCTGCCGGTGCTCCCGATCGTGCTCGCGGGCGGCGCCAGCGGTGGCCGGCGTAGGCCGTACGCGATCGTTGCCGGGCTCGTCACGAGCTTCTTCGTCTCGGTTCTCTTCGTCGCCTGGCTCCTGCGGAAGCTTGGTCTGCCCCAGGACCTGCTCCGGAACATCGCCATCGCGCTCCTCTTCGTCGTCGCGGCGACGCTGCTCGTGCCGCAGCTCGGGCAGCTGCTCGAGCGGCCGCTCGCGCGGCTCTCGCGCCGGCAGGCCGGTGACCTCGGAGGCGGCTTCGTCCTCGGCGCGAGCCTGGGGCTCGTCTTCGTCCCCTGCGGAGGGCCGGTACTCGGCTACGTCTCCGCGCAGGCGGCGAGCGTCGACTTCGGCGCGAAGACACTCGCGCTGACCGCGGCCTACTCGCTCGGCGTCGCAGTACCGATGCTCGTGATCGCGCTGGGCGGCAGACGCGCGGCAGCGCCGCTGAAGGCGCGCGCCCGCACACTGCGGCCCCTGCTCGGCGTCGTGATCGCGGCTGCGGCCGTGGCGATCGCCGTCGGAGTTGACAGCTCGCTCGCGAAGGTGAAGGCCTACACCGGAGTGCTCCAGAGCCATACCGAGGAGACGTGCTACGCGCAGAAAAGGCTCGGCGGACGCTGCAGCACCGGCTCGAAGCTCGCCGACTTCGGGCCGGCGCCGGCCTTTCGCCGCATCTCCCTCTGGCTGAACACCCCGAGCGGCAAGCCCGCAGCGCTCCGCGGCAAGGTCGTGCTCGTCGATTTCTGGACGTACTCGTGCGTCAACTGCCTGCGCACGCTTCCGCACCTGAAGGCGTGGTACGCAGCGTACGCTCGGCGCGGCTTTGTGATCGTCGGTGTGCACACGCCCGAGTTCGCGTTCGAGCACGTGCCCTCGAACGTCCGGCACGCCGTCCACGAGTTCGGCATTCGCTACCCCGTGGCGCTCGACAACGACTACGGGACGTGGAACGCCTTCCGAAACCAGTATTGGCCGGCCGAGTACCTGCTCGACAAGCGCGGCCACATCCGTCACGTCCACTTCGGTGAGGGGCAGTACTCCGAGACCGAGCAGCTGATTCGGCGCCTCCTCGGCAAGTCCGGCGGCCGGACGACCCACGTCGCCGACACGACCCCTAACGAGCTGACGACCCCGGAGACGTACTTCGGTTATCAGCGACTGGACCGCTACGCCGGTCTCCGGATCGCTCCGAGCGTGTTCCGGCGATATGTCTTTCCGCGAGAGCTGAGCCAGAACGAGCTCGCGTACGCGGGGAACTGGCTCGTCTCCGGAGAGAAGATCCTGGCGGGCGCGGGCGCACGCCTGCGCCTGCACTTCCACGCGCGGGACATCTATCTGGTCGCCGGCGGCCGCGGCCGCATCGAGGTCCTTGTGAACGGGCGGCACCTCCGGACGCTTCAGGTCGCCGGGTTCAGCCGCCTCTACACCGTCGTCAGCACGCCGCACGTGCTCGACGCCCTGCTCGAGCTCCGCTTCTCGCCCGGGCTCTCGGCCTACAGCTTCACGTTCGGATAGTTACTGCTCGGTCGCGGCGTCGGTGCCGCCGTTCCCACTCTCGCGCTCTTGCAGGTACCGGGTCAGCTCGGCGGCGAGCTCTTCGCCGGAAGGGAACTCCGTCGCGTCGAGCGCGTCTGCACGCCGTTCGAGCTCCTCGACGTACGCGGAAGTCTCGGCGTCGGAGGCGACCGCCTCGCTCACCTGGTCCTCGTAGGCATGGGCGGCCTCCTCCAGCTCCGCCGCCGCGATCGTGACGCCGAGCAGATCCGACAGCCGCTCGCAGAGCGAGAGCGCGGCCCGCGGGCTCGGCGTCAGCGAGACGTAGTGGGGCACGGCTGCCCAGAGACTCGCCGACGGCAGGCCGACCCGAGCGCACGCATCGTGGAGAACGCCGACGATCCCGGTAGGGCCCTCGTAGCGCGAAGCCTGGAGGCCGAGCCGCTCGACGAGGTCGGGATCGCTCGCACTGCCGGTCACGGGCACGTTCCGCGTGTGCGGCACGTCCGCGAGCAGCGCGCCGAGCGTGATCACGAGCTCGATCCCGAGCTCCTTCGCGAGCCCGACGACGAGGTCGGTGAAGGTGCGCCACCGGACGTTCGGCTCGATCCCGAGCAGGAGAACGACGTCACGGTCCGAGTCATCGGGGCGGCAGTGGTAGAAGGCCGTCTCGGGCCAGTCGATCCGCCGCGTCATCCCCTCTGTAAGCGCGACGTGCGGCCGGGTCGCCTGGAAGTCGAAGAAGCCCTCGGGGTCGACGTCCGCGAACTTCTCCGCGCTCCACAGCCGTGCGAGGTAGCTCGCCGCGAGCGAGGCGCCCTGGGCTCCGTCGTTCCAACCTCGAAACGCCCCGACGAGAACCGGGCGCTCGAGCTCCGGCCGTTCGGCGATCCTCAGCTCGTCAGCCATCGCCGCAGTCTAGGTGCGTGCAAAGGGGGCCGGGGGGCGCCAGAAGAGAACGACGAGCGCGACCACTCCAGCCCAGACGGTCGCCGCCACCGCCACGTGGACGAGCACGAGCCCCCAGGGAAGATGCGTGCGGTACTGGGTCTCTCCCAGCGCAACCTGCGCGAGCAGGAGAGCGAGCACCGCGAGCCCGAAGCGGAAGAGCCGCGGGGCGACCTGCCGGCGCGCGGCCAGGTAGCCGAGCGCGAGCAGGAACGAGCAGCCGAAGACGGCGACGACGCCGGCGTGAACGTAGACGAGCGATCCGAGCTTGCCGAAGCGGTGGACGTGCGTGGTGCCGCCGCCCGAGTGCGGGCCTGCGGCGGTGGCGAAGGCCCCACTCACGAGGAGCGCGAGGCAGAGCGGCGCGAGCGCGAGCCCCCCGCGGCGCAGCTCGGCCGGGACGACGGGCGCCGCGCGGCCCCGAGCGAGCCCGTAGGCCTCGAGCGCGAGGACGACGGCGCCGGCGAGCAGGAGCATCGAGAGGAGGAGATGCGCCATCACGATCGGCCAGCGCAGGTCGGTCTTGACCGCCAAGTACCCGAGCGGCGCCTGCGCGAGCGTTCCGACGAAAATTGCCGCAGCGAGCCGCCTCACCCAGCGAGCCAGGCCGGGAGTCCGCCATGCCGCCGCGAGCGCGACCAGCGTCAGGACGATCGTCACGCCCCCGACGAGCCGGTTGCCGAACTCGATGTACGCGTTGTAGTTCTTGGCCGGCAGCGGGTGCCCCGCCTCGCAGCCGGGCCAGTGCCGGCAGCCGAGGCCCGAATCGGTCAGCCGCACCGCTGCGCCCGTGGCCACGATCAGCCAGAGCGCTCCGAGC
>JBARRS010000076.1:0-10685 GCA_049644345.1 Gaiellaceae bacterium | reverse complement strand
AGCGGCGAGGCGCCTCCCCCGAGCGGCTCGACGTGGACGACGACGTCGCTCTCAGGGAGCGCGCGGTGGACGGCGTCCTCGACCGCGTCGGCGGCCGCGTGGCCCTGCTCGACCGCGGCTCCCGGGGGGACGCCGATGACGACGTCGGCGAAGTGGCGACCCGCCGCTTGACGCATCCGCAGCCGTCGCAGCTGAACTTCGGGCGCGAGCGCCAAGATCGCCGCCCGGGCCGCTTCCTGCGCGTCGGCCGGCGCGCGGTCCATCAGCACGTCGACGTTCCGCCGCATCAGGCGGCCCGCCGCGGCGAGTACGAGCACCGCGACGAAGAGCGCGGCGGCCGCGTCCGCCCTCGGATGGCCGGCGCGGACGATCACGAGCCCGACCAGCACGGCGACCGATCCCGCAAGATCGGTCGCGAAGTGGACGGCATTGGCCTGAAGCGCGTAGCTGCGATAGCGCCGCGCGGCCCGCCAGGAGACGATCGAGCGGCTCAGGTCGACGACGATGACGACGCCGATCACAGCGAGCGCGTACCAGGTCGCGTGCACGTGTGAGTTGGAGAGCCCCGTGAGCCGCCAGACGGCGCGCCAGATGATCACCAGGCTGGCTCCGACGAGGATCGCGGCTTCCCCCAGCGCGGCCAGGTGCTCCGCCTTGCCGTGCCCGTAAGCGTGCCCACGGTCGGGTGGCTGCTCGGCGACGCCGAGCGCGACGAACGTGAGCAGGGCGGCGACGAGATCGGTACCGGAATGAGCCGCTTCCGACAGCAGGCCGAGGCTGCCGGACGCGATTCCGGCCACGAGCTTGAGCGCGATCAAGACGCACGCCGCGAAGACCGAGACGAGCGCCGTTCGCCGCTGCGGGCTCACCTTCGAAGCATCGCACGCAACGAGAAGAGCCCGCCGGTGGCGGGCTCTTGACTCGGGTCGAGAAGACCGGCTGGCCGCTTAAGCGTCGGCTATGTCGCCCTTGAACTTCTCGTGCAGGAAGCTGCCGGCGCCCGTTCCGCGGTCCTGCCAGTGGCGGAAGAGCAGGTGCAGGCGCTTCTTCGCATGGTAGTCGTACTTGAACTTGCAGTCGGTGCTCGAGGTCTGGCACGAGAACGTCGCGGCCGGCCCGAAGAACGCCGCGATGAACATCGCCTGCGTGCACGGATTCGCGGAGCAGGTCGCGTTCGGGTCGAACGTCCCACCCGTGACCGTGCCGGTGATGTAGCCCTTCAGCGTTCCGACCACCCCCGCGCTGACGGTGTGGCCGTGGTGGCTCTTGTTCTCGGCACAGTTGCCGGGGCTCGCGACCGCGCCGCCCGCGTTGGTGGTGAACGTCCCCTCGTCCTCCTCGCGGATGCGGTACGAACCGTCAGCGTTCAGGTGCACCTTCACTACCCGGGTGATGGTGTCGTTCGCCCAGGTGTTGCCGGCGCAACCCCCGTCCGTCGTCAGAACGGTTGTCTTGATCTTGTGTGGATGCGGTTGAGCGTGAGGCTTCGGCTTGCCGTGGCCTGCCGCAGCTGCGGTGTACCCCAGCGCGCCGACCAGCAAGGTTGCCGTTATGACTGTTCGTCTCATCTGTCTCATCTCGGAGATGTAGACGCCGTCCGGCCCCGTGCCTTGCGGTCTGCTCAGGCCCCACGGGCAAGAAATTCGAGCCTGTTCCCCCACGGGTCGCGGGTGTAAAAGCGCCGCGAACCCGGGAGACGCTCGTCCCAGCTCACCTCGACCCCGGCCTGCTCGAGCCGAGCCGCGAGCGCCTCCAGCTCTTGTAACTCGAGCCTCAAGGCCGGATGGGCCCGCGCCGCCGGTACGAATCCCTCGTCCGCCGCGACGTGCAGCTCCTGCGAGCCGACCCCGAACCAGACGCTCTCGCCGCCCATCGTTTGCGGACGCTCGAGCTCTGGCAGTCCGAGGAGCTCGCCGTAGAAGCGCCGCGCCTCGACTAGACAGCCGGGCGGCCCGACGACCTGGACGTGATCGAGGGCGTAGCTAGAGATTCCCGCGCAGCGCCTGCTCGCGCTCGATCGCCTCGAACAGCGCCTTGAAGTTGCCCTCGCCGAAGCCGCGCGAGCCGTGGCGCTCGATCACCTCGAAGAAGAGCGTCGGCCGGTCCTGCGCCGTCTTCGTAAAGACCTGGAGCAGGTAGCCCTCCTCGTCGCGGTCGGCGAGGATGCGAAGCCGGCGCAAGTCGTCCCAGTCCTCGCCGATCTCCCCGACCCGCTCCTCCACGTCCTCGTAGTAGGCCTCGGGCGTCTCGAGGAAGCCGATGCCGCGCTCCCTCAGCGCCTCGACCGTCGCCACGATGTCCTCGGAGAGCAGCGCGACGTGCTGAACGCCGGGGCCGCCGTAGAACTCGAGGTACTCCTCGATCTGGCTCTTCCGCTTGCCCTCCGCCGGCTCGTTGATCGGGAACTTGATCTTTCCCTCGCCGTCCATCATCACTTTCGACATCAGCGCCGAGTACTCGGTCGAGATCGCCTCGTCCGAGAAGTGGATCAGCTCGGTGAAGCCCATCGTTCGCTCGTAGAACTCGACCCAGTGCTCCATCCGGCCGAGCTCGACGTTCCCGACGACGTGGTCGATCGTCTTCAGGCCGACACCGTCGAGCCGGCCGTTCTCACCGGCCGAGAAGTAGCCGGGGAGGTAAGCGCCCTCGTAGGCCTCGCGGTTGACGAACGTATGGACGTTCTCACCGTAGGTCGCGATGGTCGCAAGCTCCACGCGGCCGAAGTCGTCCTCGACCCAGTGCGGCTCGGCGACCCCGATCGCGCCGCGCTGAACTGCTTGCCGGTATGCCTCGGTCGCGTCCGGCACCGCGAGCGCGACGTCCTTGACGCCGTCACCGTGTGCGCAGGCGAAGCGCGTGATCTCGCTGTCCGGACGCAGTCCGCTCGTCAGCACGAGGCGGATGTCGCCCTGCTCGAGCACGTACGAGGCGCGGTCTCGGACCCCGGTCTCGGGCCCTGCGTAGGCCGTGCGCGTGAAGCCGAAGGCGCGCTCGTAGAAGTAGGCCGCCTGCTTGGCGTTCCCGACGTAGAGCTCGACGTGATCCCAGCCCTTCAGCGGCATGAAATCAGCGGAGCTCACGTCACGAATCTTACTGGGCAGCCGCCCGCGTTCCGGGCTGGGGCGAGGGCTCGTCGCCGATCGCAACGTCCTCGAAGCCTCGCCGGAGCGGCACCTCACGAATCCAGAAGAGCGAGATCAGGAAGACGAACGCGCAGGAGATCGCCGCCAACAGGAACGCGGGGTGCAGCGCGTTCGCGAGCGCCACCCGGCCCGCCTGCGGGAGCCGGTGTATCGCCACTCCCTGGACGCGCACGCTCTTCGGCAGGTTCTGGTTGACGATCACGCCCATCAGGGTCACACCAAGGGTCGCGCCGATCGAGCGCGCGAACTGCGTCAGTGCCGTCGCCGACCCCATCGCCCGGCGCGGCACCGCGTTCTGGACCGAGAGGACGAAGATCTGCATCATCATCCCGAGCCCGATCCCGGAGATGACCATGTTCCGCGCCGCCTGGCCGTTCGTCGTGTGGACGTCCATCCGCCAGAGCAGGAGCGCACCCGCGCCGAGGATCAGCGGGCCGACCAGCGTGTTGGGCCGGTAGCGACCGGTCCGCGAGACGAGCTGGCCGGAGAGCGCGCTGGTGATGACAGCGCCGAGCATGAGCGGCGTCAGCACGACACCTGACGACGTCGCCGAGGTGCCGATTACACCCTGGACGAACAGTGGCACGAAGCTGATCGTCCCGAACATCGCCATCCCGACGAGAGCCATGCACGCGACGCTTGCGGCAACGGTTGGGTTCCGCAGCAGGTCGAAGGGCAGGATCGGCTCGGGCACGCGGCGTTCGACGATCGCGAAGACCGCGAGCAGCAAGACGGCGACGACTAGCGCGCCGACGACGTGCGACGAGGCCCACGGGTAGTCGCGGCCGGCCCAGACGAGGCCGAGCAGGAGCGCGGTCGTCCCGGCGGCGAGGACGACGGCGCCCAGCCAGTCGATCGAGTGCTCCTGCTTCTCTCGCCGGCGCGGCATCGTCACGTAGACGACGGCCAGCGCGAGCACGCCCACGGGCAGGTTGACGTAGAAGACCCATCGCCAGCTCGCGTGGTCGACGATGAACCCGCCGACGAGCGGGCCGACGATCGACGCGGCGGCGAAGACGGCTCCGATCAGCCCCTGGTAGCGGCCGCGGTCGCGCGGCGGGATGATCATCCCGACCATCGCGATCGTGAGCGGGAAGATGCCGCCCGCGCCGACGCCTTGGATCGCGCGGAAGACGACCAGTTCGGTGATGTTCTGGGCCGTGCCGCAAAGCGCCGAGCCGGCGATGAAGATCGTGATCGCGACGATGAAGAGCGGCTTGCGCCCGTACACGTCGCCGAGCTTTCCGAACAGGGGCACGGTGACGGTGCTCCCGAGCATGTACGCGGTGAAGACCCACGAGTACTGCGAGATCCCGCCCAGCTCCGAGACGACCTTCGGCAGCGCGGTCGCGACGATCGTCTGGTCGAGCGCGGCGAGCAGGAGGGTCGCCATCAGGCCGGCGTAGATCGCGAGCACGCGCCCGATCGAGAAGCTGTAGCCCGGCGGTGTCCGCGCAAGGCGTTCTCGAAGGGGGACCACCTTCCGAGGCTACTCGGCCGGTGCGGGCTCCGGCTCCGCCCCGGTCTCGCGCCGCCGCGCGAGGATCAGGCCGGCGGCGATCGCAAGGCCGCCGACGACCTGGAGGTCGGTGATCGACTCCGAGAGGAGCAGCAGGGCGATCACCGCGGCCGCGAACGGCTCGAGGTTCGCGTACAGCGACGCCCGCGACGGCCCGACCCGGTCGATCGCGCTGAACCAGAGCAGGTTCGTGAGCACGAGCGGGCCGATTACCGCGTAGGCGAAGCCGAGCCAGAAGAGCGCGCCGAAATCGAACTCCTGGTGGCTGAGCTGTGGAACGCCTAGACCGAGCAGCGGCACGCTGACCGCGAGCAGGAAGACGGCCGAGAGCCGCACCGGCGAGTAGCGGCGCATGAGCGGGGCGATCGCGACCGAGTAGGCGGCCCAGGTCGCCGGCGCGGCCACGCCGAGCAGGTCGCCCCAGACGTTGCCCGAGACGCTTCCGTTCGATCCGAGCGTGAGGAGCGTGACGCCGCCGAACGAGAAGGAGGCGCCGAGCCAGAAACGGAGGCTCAACTGTTCGACTCCGACCGCGCGCGAGATCAGCCCGGTGAAGATCGGCAGCGTCCCGAACAGAAGCGCGACGGTCGCCGCCGTCGTATACCGGAGCGCATACACGAAGGAGAGCTGGTTGGCGAGCAGGACGGCCACCATCCCGCCGACGAGGGGCAGGTCGGCCCGGCGCACCCGCAGCGAGCCTTCGAGCGAGAGCACGACGAGCGCCGACAGGATCGCAGCCCCGGCGTAACGGATCCCCGAATAGGCCAGCGGCCTCAGGCCTTGGTTGAGGATGTACTTGGAGACGCTGAAGTTGAGCGCCCAGAGCGCCACCGTCGCGAGCAGCATCAGCTCGGCGAGCTCCGGCCGCCGCATCCTCAGGAACCTACCCAGTAGGCTGGCGGCATGCCCGAGCCGACGATCGACGACGTCGACGCGCTCGTCGGGCCGGCGACGCCACACTTCGCGTACCAGCTGCGCGCGCGGGTTCGCGAGCTCGTCATGGACCTCCCTGAGGATCACCCGGTTCGCCGCTACGCCGAAGGGCAGATGGAGCTTCTCGACCGGCTCGGCCATGCGTCGTCAAAGGCCGAAGAAGGGCCGCGCGTGCCCCGCGATCGCCCGGGATGGGAAGAGCTGCCGAGCTCGGCGCCGGCGGACGCCCCACTGCCGCATCGCTCGTGAGGCTCGACGGAAAGTCGGTCCTCGTGACCGGCGGCTCGCGGGGAATCGGCAGGGCGATCGCGCTGCGATTCGCCGAGCTCGGCGCGGCGCGTGTGGCGATCGGCTACCTCCGCAACGACAAGGCGGCGGAGGCGGCGGCGGAGGAGGTCCGAACGCTCGGCGCAGAGCCGGTGCTGGTCCGGGGCAGCGTTGCCTCCGAGCGCGTGGCGCAGGAGGTGGCGGAGCTCGGGCCCCTCGACGCACTCGTCCACAACGCGGCGACGGGGGTGATCCGGCCCGCCCTCGAAGTCGAGGAGAAGCACTGGGAGTGGACGATGTCGGCGAACGCCCGTGCGTTGCTCTCGCTCGCCCGCGCGGCCGCGCCGTCGATGCCGGAGGGGTCATCGATCGTGGGCATCTCGAGCCTCGGCGCTTCGCGCGTGCACGAGAACTACGTCCTCGTCGGGACCTCGAAGGCCGCGCTCGAGTCGCTTGTGCGCTACCTCGCCGTCGAGCTTGCGCCGCGCGGGATCCGCGTCAACGCAGTCTCTGCCGGGGTCGTCGAGACGGAGGCGCTGGAGCACTTCCCGAACCGCGAGGAGATGCTGCGCGAGGGCCGGGAGCGCACGCCGGCAGGACGGATTGTCGAACCTCGTGACGTGGCCGACGCGGTCATGTTCCTCTGCTCCCCGCTTGCAGAGATGGTTCGCGGCCATACCCTCGTCGTCGACGGCGGCTTCTCGCTGCTCGCATAGCGCTTTCGTCACACTTCGGCGCACCTTTTTTGTCGGGGTCTGACCCCACGCAGCGCACAGCGACGCCGTTTGCGGGGTCAGACCCGGCCCGGCCCGAAAAATGCGACCATTTGCGGCAGAAACGTGGAGCCGACCGAGCACAACCGCCGCGCATGGGACGAGGTGCACCGCCGCCGTGCGGAGACGATGCGCGAGCGGCTCGGGATTCCCGAGCCGGTGCGGGAGCGGCTGCCGGACTTGAAGGGCAAGCACGTCCTCCACCTCCAGTGCGCCACCGGCGAGGACAGTGCGGAGCTGGTCGAGCTCGGTGCGCTCGTCACCGGCGTCGACGTTTCAGCCGAGGCGCTCGCCCTAGCGCACGAACGCGCTCCCACCGCGGCGTTTGTCCAGGCCGACGTCCAGGACCTGCCACTCCAGCTCCGGCGCGCCCGCTTCGATCTCGTCTACACAGGCGGCGGTGTCCTCGCCTGGCTCCACGACCTCGACGCCTGGGCGCACGGGATCGCGACGGCTCTGCGTCCTGGCAGCGAGCTTCTCCTCTACGACAACCACCCAGTCGCCGCGTGCCTTCAGCCGATCGGTCTCCGCTGGCTCGAGGACTACTTCGACGAGAGTCCGATCGTCGAGACCGAATGGAGCCATTTCGACCTTCCTGGCGAGCCTGCGGAGGAGAAGAGAGTGGAGCGGTTCTGGCGCCTCGGCCAGATCGTGACCGCGATCGCGGGGGCAGGGCTCGTCATCCGCAGCCTCGAGGAGTTCCCCGAGTTCGACGCGTGGCGCAGGCTCGGCCACCGCGTGCCGGGCGATTTCGTGCTGACCGCCGACAAGCCCGCCTAGTACTAGCCGCGCGCCTCCCCGAGCAGGAGCTCGACGATCACGCAGTCGCGCCACTCGCCCCGGAGCCGGCCGTGACGTTGCCTCGACCGCCCTGCGGCCGAACCCACAGCCGCGGCGCGAGCGCGCGACGTAGACGGAGAGCTCGCCGATCCCGCGGTAGGCCGCGCGCGGCCTGTACGGCGTCACCGAGCTCGGCCGCGCGGACCTGCACGATCAGGCTCCGCTGAGGCGTTCGAGCGCCTCGTCGATCTCGTCGTTCGTGATGGTGAGCGGCGGCGTCGCCGAGATCAGCGACCCGTCCTCGCCGGCCGGCACGACGAGCACGCCTCGCCGCCACGCTGCCTCGGCGTTCCCGGGCCGCGCCCGCATCAGCCCGGCCCCCTGCCAGCCGGCGCGCTCGAACCGCTTCCCTGCCTCCCGCACCCGCTCGAGCAGGGTCGGCACCTCGTCGAGCAGGACCAGCGCGGCCGCGCACGCGAGCGGGTTCGCGGAATGCGTGTGTGTGTGGACGTCCTCGGGACCGAGCTCCCACGCGCTCGTGAGCTCGGGCCGAAGCAACGCCGCGGAGAGCGGCAGCCCGCCGCCGAGCGCCTTCCCCACGCAGAGCACGTCGGCGAGCTCGAGCCCCGGCCACAGCTCGCCGATTCGCCCGAGCCCTGCGTAGATCGCGTCGACGACCAGCAGCGCGCCCGCGTCGTCGCAGCGCCCGCGCAGCGTCTCGAGGAACCCCGGCGGAGGCACCCTCGCGCCGCCGCGGCCCTGCACCGGCTCGACGATCACGCAGCCGGCGCTACCCGGCAGGGCCTTGGGATCCTCGCCGTAGCGGCGCCGAAAGACGGGCCCCGGAAGCCACCGCCGGAAGGGGAGCCGGAACCGCTCGAACCCGGTCGCGGCGAGCGCCAGCAGCCCGGTCCCGTGGTAGGCGCCCTCGAACGCGACGATCCCAGGCTTGCCTGTAGCAAGAAGCGCCGTCCGTAGAGCCGTCTCGACCGCGTCCTCGCCCGTGACGCCGAAACGCGCAGGTCGCGGGAGTCGCTCGCGCAGGCGCACCGCCACCTCCGCCTCGGCGAGATCGCCGAGCGCGTGCACGACCTTCTGCTCGGCCCAGGCGGCGAGGATCTTCGGATTTCGGTGCCCGAGCGCGACAACTCCGAAGCCGGCGGTGAGGTCGAGGTACTCGCGGCCGTCGGTGTCGACGACGCGGCAGCCTTCCGCGTCGGCCCAGATCACCCCGAGCCGTTGCGCCGCGGCAGCAGCCGGTTGAACGTGTCCGCGGCGATGTAGCCGGCGATCTTCGGGTTCTCCTGCAGCCGCCGGAGCGAGTATGCGTACCAGTGCTCGCCGAATGGGACGTAGATGCGCACCCGTTCGCCGTCCCGGACGAGGCCGTCGGCGAGCTCCTCGCGCACTCCGAGCAGCATCTGGAACTCGTACTCCTCGCGCGAGCGCCCGTGCTCGCCGACGAGCCGCCGACCCTCCTCGAGCAGCCAGTTGTCGTGTGTCGCTATTGCCGTGTAACAGCCGCGCGCGAGCAGCGCCTCGAGCGCATGGACGAAGCTCGCGCGAATCTCATCGGAGCTCTGGAAGGCGATCTCCGCCGGCTCGAGGTAGATCCCCTTCACGAGCCGCACGTTTGGGACGAGGTCGGCGAGCTCCTCGATGTCCCGCGCTGTCCGCCTCAGCGCCGACTGCAGGACGATCCCCACATTGTCGACCCCCGCCGCCCGGAGCTCGCGGTAGAGACGGAGCGTCCCGTCAGTCGTCGAGGAGTCCTCCATGTCGATGCGGACGAAGTTGCCGCTCTCGGCGGCGTGGCGGACGACGTCCTCGAGATTCTCGCGGCAGAGCGCGTGATCGAGCTTGAGCCCAAGCGCGGTCGGCTTCACGCTGACGTTCGAGCCGAGCCCCTCGCTCTCGATCGTGTCGAAGACCTCGTCGTACGTCGCCGCGATTGCGCGCGCTTCCGTCTCGTGCGTGATCTCCTCGCCGAGGACGTCGATCGTGGCGAGTTTCCCGTGCGCGTTCATGCGCTCGACGACGAGGGTTGCGTCGGCGAGCTTCGGGCCGGCGATGTAGCGCTCGGAAAGCTTCTGGACGACCGGCTTCGGCACTGCGGGCAGGAGACGGACGATCGCGCGGTCGAGCAGGGCCACGGGCGCGGGAATTCTAGAGCGCTTAGATCAGCGCTCGCGCATGAAGCCCTGGCGCGCTGCACCTAGGCATCGCTTGCGATGCCGACTAGAGGCCGTGGCGGCTCTGCCGCTGCGGCCGTCTCGACCCGACAACGGCTCACCTCTCCCGCATGAACCCCTGGCGCGCCGCACTGACCAGCGCGACCGCTTCAGGGAAGAGAACGCGCATCGCGTCGCGGAGGGCGAGCGCTTGCTCGTCCGGACCGCCGTCGACCTTCATCCGCTTGAGCGCGGCGCCGGTCAACTCGACGGCCGTGTTCAGCGTCAACGTCGCGAACTGCTCGCGCTGTGCCTCCTGCACCGTCTCGGCCTGCTGCTCCGCGAACTCGCGCAGGCTCCGCATCAAGTCTTCGGGATCGCCCCCGAGCGGAAAACCCTCCATGCAGCCACTCTAGCGGCCGCGGCGCAAGGCGCGGATGACCTCACGGAAGCCCGCTCGGGCGAGCTCGGCGGGCACGCGCCAGACGTCGGCGGTGCCGAACAGCGTGAAGATCCGAAGGCGCATGAGAGGCGCTCCGGCGAGGGCGGTCTCTGCACCCGCCTCTCCTCGGTGGCCGAAGACGCTCAGGCCGCCGATGTCGACGACAGTGCCTTCCGGCACGTAGACGTCGACGTTCCCGAAGAGGACGAACGCGGTCAGGGTCGCCGGGCCGCCCGTCAGCTCGGCCCGCCGCAGGTCGATGTCGGCGTTGCCGAAGACGACGAGGGCGAGGCTCGAGCGGGCGACGCGCCAGCGGCCCTTGCGCTCGACGTTGCCGAAGACGACGCCCGTGAAGCGGGTCGGCTTGCGCTCCGGCGCCGCCGCGGGAAGATCGCGCGAGAGCTCGTCGAGCTCAGAGGACGTCCGCGCCGCCAGCGCCTTCTCAGTGCGCTCGGCGAACTCCTCGAGCGTCAGCCGCCCGGCGACCGCATGCTCACGAAGCATCAACGCCGTCCGGTCGCGGTCGGCATCGGAGACTCGCAGTTCGGGAAGGTCGCTCATCGCAGCTCGCGCTTGTAATGAGTCAAGACGTCCTGGACGAGGCGCTCGACCGATCCGACCGCATGCTTCATCGCCTCGGCGAACGCCGAGCCCGCC
>JBARRS010000075.1:0-3151 GCA_049644345.1 Gaiellaceae bacterium | reverse complement strand
AAGGACTGGGAGTGCTACTGCGGCAAGTACAAGCGCGTCCGCTACAAGGGGATCATCTGCGAGCGCTGCGGCGTCGAGGTGACGCGGCAGAAGGTGCGCCGAGAGCGCATGGGCCACATCGACCTCGCCGCTCCTGTCTCGCACATCTGGTTCTTCAAGGGCGTGCCGAGCCGGATCGGCTACCTGCTCGACATCGCTCCGCGCGAGCTCGAGAAGGTTCTCTACTTCGCGGCCTCGATCGTGACGTCCGTAGACGCGGGTGCGCGGAAGAAGGACCTTAACGACCTCAAGGACAAGGTCGAGACCGAGTCCGAGCAGATCTCCGTCGACCGTGACGAGCAGCTCGCCGCGCTCGAGGACCGGCTGAAGCGCCGCCGCGAGTACTTCACGAAGGGCAAGGAGCGCAACTTCGACGAGGATGACGACTTCTGGGCCCGCGGGCTCTCGAACTGGGCCGAGGAGCAGGGCGTGCCGACGCTCGAGGAGGCGCGCGAGCTCGTCGGCGGCCTCTTCGTCGAGGTAGCGCCCGAGATCACGACGGAGGACTCGAAGAAGATCCGCGAGCTCGTCCGCAACGCGGCGATCCGCGACGACCGGCGGCTCTCTGCGAAGGAGCTGGAGACGGTCGGCAACGTCGCCGCGCAGGTGCACGAGGCGCTCGCGTCGCTCTACAAGCAGCTGGCGAAGGCGACCGGCTCGAAGAAGGGCGCGGTCACGAAGCACATCAACCGGATCCTCGACGGCCTGCTCGACCCGAAGGCCGAGCTGAACGAGGAGGACGCGGAGCTCGTCAAGGACGTCGACGAGAAGCAGCTCGAGAAGGCGCGCGGCCTCGGCAAGGGGCTGCTGCGCGAGACGCTCGAGGAGGCAGCGCCGAACGCGAACGCGGAGCAGATCCGTCAGCTCGCGGCCGACCTCTGCCTGCGGACCGACGGCAAGATCGCGAAGGAGGACTTCGACGCGCTCGTCCAGTGGCTCGTGAAGGTGCGTGAGACCTATCAGGACATCGAGTCGCGCAAGGAGGACGCGCGCGAGGCCGCCGTCGACGCGGTGCATCGGCTCGAGGAGACCTGGCAGCTCTTCAACGAGCTCGAGCCGAAGCAGATCGTCAACGACGAGCAGATCTTCCGTGAGCTCAAGGACCGCTTCGGCTCCCCTTACGGGTTCGGCGTCTACTTCCACGGCGGCATGGGCGCGGAGTCGATCCGCGAGCTGCTCAAGGATCTCGACCTCGACGCCGAGACGGAGTTCCTGCGCGAGACGATCAAGACCTCGAAGGGGCAAAAGCAACAGCGCGCGATCAAGCGCCTCAAGGTCGTCAACGCTTTCGTCAAGTCCGAGAACCGGCCCGAGTGGATGGTCCTCGAGGCGGTCCCGGTGATCCCGCCGGAGCTGCGCCCGATGGTCCAGCTCGACGGCGGCCGCTTCGCGACGAGCGACCTGAACGACCTCTACCGCCGGGTGATCAACAGGAACAACCGGCTGAAGCGGCTGCTCGACCTCGGCGCCCCGGAGATCATCGTCAACAACGAGAAGCGGATGCTGCAGGAGGCGGTCGACGCCCTCTTCGACAACGGCCGGCGCGGCCGTGCCGTCACCGGCCCGGGCAACCGGCCGCTGAAGTCGTTGAGCGACATGCTCAAGGGCAAGCAGGGGCGGTTCCGCCAGAACCTGCTCGGCAAGCGAGTCGACTACTCCGGCCGCTCCGTGATCGTCGCGGGCCCGTCGCTCCGCCTGCACCAGTGCGGGCTGCCGAAGCTGATGGCCCTCGAGCTCTTCAAGCCGTTCATCATGAGCCGGCTCGTCGAGCGCAAGTCGGTTCAGAACATCAAGGCGGCGAAGAAGCACGTGGACTCGATGGTCCCGGAGGTCTGGGACGTGCTCGAAGAGGTCATCGCCGAGCACCCAGTGCTCCTGAACCGCGCGCCGACGCTGCATCGGCTCGGCATCCAGGCGTTCGAGCCTGTGCTCGTCGAGGGCAAGGCGATCCAGGTGCACCCGCTCGTCTGCCACGCCTTCAACGCCGACTTCGACGGTGATCAGATGGCCGTGCACGTGCCGCTCTCCGCCGAGGCGCAAGCCGAGGCGCGCGTGTTGATGCTCTCCTCGAACAACATCCTGTCGCCCGCCGACGGGCGGCCGCTCTCGACGCCAACGCAGGACATGGTCCTCGGCGGCTACGTCCTCACGTACTGCGAGCACGACCTGGGCTCGGCGAAGGCCGAGGATCTCAAGCCGCGACCGCAGCGGTTCGCCTCGGAGGAGGAGGTCGAGCGGGCGGTCGAGGCAGACCAGATCGGCCTTCAGGATCCGATCGAGTACCGCCGGAACGGCGAGCTCGTCCTGACGACGCCCGGTCGGGCGATCTTCAACGGCGAGGTCGAGCGCTGCCTCCGTGACGCGCTCGGCAATGAGCGCGTCGCCGAGATCGAGCGGCTGACGTTCATCAACTCGACCCTCTCGAAGAAGGAGATGGACGCGTTCATCTCCGAGCTGGCGGACCGCTTCGGCGCGCCCGTGATCACGGGCATCCTCGACACGGTCAAGACGCTCGGCTTCAAGTACGCAACGGACGCCGGCATCACGATCTCGAAGAACGACATCATCATCCCGCCCGACAAGGACGAGATCCTCGCGGGCTACGAGCAGCGCGTCGGCGAGGTCGAGGCGCTCTACGAGCGCGGACTCATCACCGAGTCGGAGCGGCACGAGTCGATCGTGAACCTCTGGACGGAAGCGACGGAGGACGTCGCCCAGGCGATGGAGAAGACGCTCTTCAAGCTGAACCCGATCTACATGATGGCCACGTCGGGAGCCCGGAGCTCGATCAAGCAGATCCGCCAGATGGGCGGGATGCGCGGCCTGATGGCGAATCCGAAGGGCGAGATCATCGAGCGCCCGATCAAGGCGAACTTCATGGAAGGCCTCTCGGTGCTCGAGTACTTCATCTCGACGCACGGCGCCCGCAAGGGTCTTGCGGACACGGCGCTCCGGACGGCCGACTCGGGCTACCTGACGCGGCGGCTCGTCGACGTCTCGCAGGACGTGATCATCCGCGAGGAGGACTGCAAGACGAAGGAGTTCATCGAGATCCCGCTCAAGGTCCCTGAGGGCCTGAACAAGAGCGTCCTCAGCCGGGTGATCGCGCACG
>JBARRS010000074.1:0-15797 GCA_049644345.1 Gaiellaceae bacterium | reverse complement strand
CCGCAGCCGGTGCGTGTCGACCGCGAGCGCGCATGGGAGGCGCTCCAACGCGACAAGAAGGCCCGTGACGGACGTGTCCGGCTCGTGCTCCTGGAGGCTCCCGGGAAACCCGTCACGGGCGTCGAGCTCCCCGACGCCGACGTGCGCAGCGCCCTCGACGAGCTGATCGCCGAGTAGATTCCCGCCGTGCGTGTCGCGGTCCTCAACGGCGTCAACCTCGACATGATCGACAGGCGCGACCCGAACCTCTACGGCGGCATCAGCCTCAACCAGCTCGAGACGCAGATCTACGAATGGGCGATCGCGCTCGGGCTCGTCGCCGACTGCAGGCAGACGAACCTCGAGGGCCTGTTCGTCGCCTGGTGCCATGACGCGCTCGACTGGGCCGGCGGCGCGATCATCAACCCAGGCGCCTGGACGCACTACAGCTATGCGATCCACGACGCGGTCGAGCTGCTGACGGTGCCGGTCGTCGAAGTACACCTCTCGAACGTGGACGAGCGGGAGGACTGGCGTCGAAACGACGTGATCGCCGACGTGGTCTCCAAGCGGATTGTCGGCAAGGGCCCGGACGGCTACCGCGAGGCCCTCGAGTTCCTGGCGGCGCAAAAGTGAACACGCGGGTCGATCGCTTGCGCGAGTCGCTCGAAGAGCCGCTGCTCGTCTCCAACCCGTGCAGCGTGCGCTACCTGGTCGGCTTCGACAGCTCCAATGCCTACCTGCTCGTCGAGGAAGCGCGCGTGCAGCTCTTCACCGACTTCCGCTACATCGAGGCCGCGGGGGAAGTCGAAGGGGTCGAGCTCGTCGAGGCTCGTCGGAACACGCTTGCGCATCTCGCCGAGCTGCTCACCGGCCGGGTCGGCTTCGAAGCGGAGCATTTGACTTACGCCGGCTACGAGACACTCTCGAACGGTGCGGTCGAGCTGGTTCCGCGTCGGGGCCTCGTCGAGCGCCTGCGGGCGGTGAAGGACGCCGGCGAGCTCGAGGTGATCAAGCGCGCGGCCTCGATCACGAACGAGACGTACGAGCGGCTCGCCGGAGAGGGCTTCGTCGGCCGCACCGAGCGCGAGCTTGCCTGGCGCATCGAGGAGCTCTTCCACGAGCTCGGCTCGGACGGCCCAGCCTTCGACGTGATCGTCGCCGCCGGTCCGAACGGCGCCCGACCACACGCGGACCCGGGCGAACGGACGATCGAGCCACGCCAGCTCGTCCTCATCGATGCCGGCTGCTCGCTCGACGGCTACGCGTCCGACTGTACGCGCACCTTCGCGACCGGCGAGCTTCCCGACGAGCTGCGCCGGGCCTATGACGTCTGCCTCGAGGCGCAGCAGGCCGGGGTGGCTGCGCTGCGTCCGGGTGAAGGAGGCAAGGACGTGGACGCCGCCGCTCGGAGGGTGATCGAGGAGGCCGGGCTCGGCGAGCACTTCCGCCACGGGCTCGGACACGGGGTCGGGCTCGAGGTGCACGAGGCGCCGCGGCTGTCCGACCTCTCGACCGACACGCTCGAGGCCGGCAACGTCGTCACCGTCGAGCCCGGCGTCTATCTCGCCGGCCGCGGCGGCGTGCGGATCGAGGATCTCGTCGTTGTCGGTGACGGCGGCCCGGAGGTGCTGACCACGTTCACCAAGGAGCTCGTGACCGTTCAGTAGAGTCCTGGCCGTGGCCGAGACGGTCTCGACGAACCAGTTCAGGAACGGGATGCACATCGAGGTCGACGGGGGTGTCTGGCGGATCGTCGAGTTCCAGCACGTGAAGCCGGGGAAGGGCGGAGCCTTCGTCCGCACGAAGCTGAAGAACCTCGACTCGGGCGCCGTCGTCGACAGGACGTTCCGCGCAGGCGAGAAATTCCCGCGCGTCCACACCGAGACGAAGAACGTTCAGTACCTCTACGACTCCGGGGACGAGGTCGTCTTCATGGATCAAGAGACGTTCGAGCAGCTCGGCCTTACGCGCGACTCCGTCGCCGACGCGATCGAGTTCCTCGAGCCGTCGAGCACCGTGCAGCTGCTGACGGTTGACGGGCGACCGGCGGGCGTGCAAATGCCCGCGGCGGTCGAGTTGACCGTTGCCGAGACCGAGCCCGGCGTTCGCGGTGACACCGTCTCGAACGTGACGAAGCCGGCGACCCTCGAGACGGGCGCCGTCGTCCAGGTGCCGCTGTTCGTGAACAAGGGCGACCGGATCCGCGTCGATCCGCGCGAGCGCCGCTACATCTCGCGCGCCTAGAGCACCGCCTGTAGCGGTCGTGCCCGGCACAGTTCTGCCCGGTTTCTCCGTCTATGGGCACGCGCTAGGCTCCACCGGGCAATGCCGAAGCTGGTCGACACGACGGTCCGGCTGCTCGGCCAGGAGCCGCTCGCTGGGCGGATGCCGACGGGTGAGCTGCTTCGCCTCGCGGAGATCCTCGACGGCGCCGGTTTCGCGTACCTCGAGGTCTCGGGCGGCGGCGTGTTCGACACTGCCGTTCGGCGAGGCGTCGAGAGCCCTTGGGAGCGAATACGGGCGATCAAGGCCCGCACGAAGACCCCGCTCGGACTTGCACTACGGGGCCGTTTCCTCGTCGGCTCTCGGCCCGTCGGGACAGACTCCGTTCGCCGCTTCGTCGCCTCGGCTGCGGAGAGCGGCGTCGACGTCTTCCGTCTACACGACCCGCTGAACGACGTCTCGAACCTGCGCGAAGCCGGGGAGGCAATCACGGGCGCCGAACGCGAGCTCGACATAGGCCTCGTCTACGGCTCGGGGCATACGGGCGAGACGGACGTGCTCGTCGAGCGGGCGCGCGTCCTCCCTGAGCTCGGCGCCACCCGACTGCTCCTGCACGACCCGTCCGGCGCGCTCGAGCCGCACCGCGTCCACGAGCTCGTCGGCTCCCTCCGCGAGGCGAGCAGCCTGCCGATCGGTCTCTACTGCCAGGGTGCGGTCGGCAACGCGCTCGTATCGGCGCTCGAGGCTGCTCGCGCAGGAGCCGACCTGATCGCCTCTGCCGTCTACCCGCTTGCGTTGAGCCTGCACCGCGTCTCCGGAGAGGCTCTTGCCGAGGCGCTCGCCGGCCTCGGGCTCGACGCGGGCATCGACGTCGACGCGCTCTGGCAAGCGTCGGCCCTCGTCGACGAGTACATCGGGGACGAGCCGGTGACCCCGCTGGCGCCGCGTGTCGCCGTCCATGCCGCCGAGCACCGTCTGCCGCCCGGCCTCGTCGCCGCACTCGACGTACATCTGCGCGCACAAGGTGCCGCCGATCGGCTCGACGATGTCCTCGACGAGCTCGCGCGTGTGCGCGCGGAGGCCGGCTGGCCACCGCTCGCCGCGCCGATCGGCCAGATCCTCGGCTCGCAGGCGCTCTTGAACGTGCTCTCGGCGAGCCGCTACGGCACGGTCGTGGACGAGCTTCGAGCGCTCGTCGCGGGGCGCTACGGGACGACTCCGGGGCCGGTCGACCCCACCGTCCAGCGTGCGGTCGAGCTGCTCTCCGACGGCGCGCCGCTCGACGAGGGCCCGGTTGACCTCGAGCGCCTGCGCGCCGAGGCTGAGGGCATTGCGTCCAGCGAGGAGGAGCTCGTCCTGCTCGCGCTTTTCGGAGACGAGGCACGCCCGCTGCTCGAGACGATCCGCGGCCGCCACCGGGGGGACGATTCACTCGCGGCGGTCGGCGTCGACCAGGCGCGCGCAGAGCGGATCCGCGAGCTGGTGCGGATCGTTCAGGAATCTGGCGTCGGCGAGGTTGCGATCGAGGAGGCGGGAATGCGCGTCTCGGTCCGCCGCACGCCCGAGCCGCTCGAGCCGGGTCTTGCCGGCGCGCAGGTCCCCACCGAAGAGGGGGAGGAGCTCGACGAGCCCGCGCCGGCCGGGGCTGCGGCGACCGACGGGTCTGTCGCGGTGACGGCGCCGATGGTCGGGACCTTCTACCGCGCACCCCAACCCGGCGCTCCGCCGTTCGTCGAGGAAGGCGACGCCGTCGCCGTCGGTCAGACCCTCTGCATCCTCGAGGCCATGAAACTGATGAACGAGATCAAGGCGGACGTCGAGGCGATCGTGCGGAAGATCCACGTCCGGAACGCCGACCCGGTGGAGTTCGGGCAAGTGTTGTTCGAGCTCGAGCCGGTCGCCGGCCCGCCGATCCTCTGATGTTCAACCGCGTCCTGGTCGCCAACCGCGGCGAGGTGGCCGTCCGCGTGATCCGAGCGCTGCACGAGCTTGGAATCGAGGCCGTCGCCGTCTATTCGACCGCCGATCGCGAGTCGCTCCACGTACGGCTCGCCGACCGCGCCGTCTGCGTGGGACCGCCGCCCGCGTCGGAGAGCTATCTGAGGATTCCGTCGATCGTCGCCGCCGGCGAGACAACCGGCTGCGAGGCCGTCCACCCGGGCTGGGGCTTCCTGGCCGAGAACGCCGCCTTTGCGCGCGCATGCGAAGAGAACGACCTCCGCTTCATCGGGCCGCACTACGACCTGATCGAGCTGCTCGGCGACAAGGTCCGCGCGCGCGAGGAGCTCGGGAAGGTGCTCACGCTCGTTCCCGGGACGCCTGAGGGCGTGTCTCTTGCCGGCGCGCGGACGGCCGCCGACGAGCTCGGTTACCCCGTACTCCTCAAGGCCTCAGCGGGAGGCGGGGGCAAGGGGATGCGCCTCGTCTCGTCCGCCGAGCAGCTGGAGGGCGCGTTCCAGACGGCCGCGAACGAGGCCGAAGCCGCCTTCGGCGATCCGACGCTCTACGTCGAGAAGGCGATTGTTCCGGCGCGCCATGTCGAGATCCAGGTGCTCGCCGCCCGGAACGGCGTGCTGACCATGGGAGAGCGCGAGTGCTCGATTCAGCGACGGCACCAGAAGCTGATCGAGGAGTCGCCGTCGCCGGCTGTCGATCCGGAGACGCGCGAGTCGATGGAAGCCGCCGTCGAGGAGGCCTGCCGAACGCTCGGCTACACGAACGCAGGCACCATCGAGTTCCTGCTCGGGCCAGACCGATCGTTCTACTTCATCGAGGTGAACACGCGGCTCCAGGTCGAGCACCCCGTGACCGAGCTGGTGACCGGCATCGACATCGTCAGGAAGCAGGTCGAGATCGCCGACGGCCGGCCGCTCGAGCCTCTTGGGCGCGCGCCGCGGCACGGGCATGCGATCGAGATCCGGATCAACGCCGAGGATCCCACCCGCGACTTCGCCCCGAGCCCCGGCCGCGTGACTCGCTTCCGTCCGCCGCTCGGCCCCGGAATCCGTCTCGACACCTGCGTCGAGGAAGGCGCGGAGATTCCGCCCTTCTACGACTCGCTCGTCGGCAAGCTGATCGTGTGGGACGAGGACCGGCCGGCGGCGATAGGACGCGCGCTGCGGGCCCTCGGCGAGCTCGAGGTCGAGGGCGTCCCAACGACACGAGAGGTGGCGATGGAGATCCTCCGGAGCGAGGAGTTCGCAAGCGGGCGCTACTCGACCACGTTCCTCGCCGAGCGCGCGCCCGCCGTCGTCGCCTCGTGAGCGAGGGATTCGTCGTCCGCGAGCCCGAAGGCTCGATTTCGGTGCCTGCCACGGTGCTCGCGCGTCTCGTGGTCAGCGCCGCGGAGCTCACCGAAGGCGCACGTGTCCGTCGGCCGCGGCGCGGCCTGACGATCGCGATCGAGGACGGGCACGCGAGCGTCGCGCTCTCGCTGCGTGCGCGTTACGGCGCAGCCCTGCCCGATCTCGCGCGTGAGGTTCAGGAGCGGGTTTCCGAGGCGCTGCGTTCGACCTGCGGCGTCGAGGTCGCCGCCGTGGACGTCTCGATCGAGGAGGTCTTCGGTGGCCGGTAGACGCGCGGCAAGGCGGACCGCGCTCTTCCTCCTCTACCAGTGGGACGTGACGGGACAGCCGCTCACGTCGCTCTACGAGGGCGAGGTGGACGAATATGCGCGGACGCTCGCCGAAGCCGTCGTGAGCGAGGCTCCGGAACTCGACGAGACGATTACCGAGGCGGCCGAGGGCTGGACGGCCGAGCGGCTCGGGGCCGTCGAGCGGAACGTCCTTCGAATCGCGCTGCACGAGCTGCGCGCGGGTGACATGCCGCCGGAGGTGGCGATCGACGAGGCCGTGACGCTCGCGAAGCGCTACGCGACCGAGGAGGCGGCGCGCCTCGTCAACGGCATACTCGGGCGGATCGTGCGGGAGGAAGTGGCTTGAGCGCCGAGGACCGCTTGCAGCGGGCGGAGCAGCTGCTGGAACGGCTGGAGCAATCGCGGCAGAATCTGGAGGCGACGGACGATCCCGAGCGCGCGATCGAGATCCTGAGCGAGCTCTCGGAGCTCGCGAAGGAGGTCGAGCGAGAGCTGACGGAGGCGAGGAAGGAGGCGGATGCGAACACCTGATGAGTTGCGCGATCTTGCCGAGTCGTACCTCGAGGAGCTCGCGCTCACCCCGGAGCTCGGCGGGCTCCAGGAGCCGGTGCGGTATGCCTTCGGGGGCGGGGGCAAACGGGTTCGGCCTGTGCTCTGCCTCGCGACCGGCGAGGCGGCTGGAGCCTCGCCGGAGCACCTCCTCCCCGCAGCGGCGTCGATCGAGCTCGTGCACAACTTCTCGCTCGTCCACGACGACCTGCCGGCGCTCGACGACGACGAGACGCGGCGCGGCCGTGCGAGTACCTGGGCGCAGTTTGGCGAGGCGATCGCAGTTCTCGCCGGCGACTCGCTGCTCGCCGAGGCCTTCCGGCTCGCCCTCTCTTACCGGACCCCGGAGGTCGCGCGCGAGCTTGCGCAGGCGACGCTCGGGATGATCGGTGGCCAGCATCTCGATATCACCGAGACGAATGTCGGCCTCGCCGAGATCCACCGCCTGAAGACGGGACGGCTGTTCGCGGCCTGCGTCGGCTGCGCACTATGGGCCGCGGAGGTCCCCGAGCGTGAGCAGACGCCGTGGCGCGCGTTCGGCGAGGAGCTCGGTCCGTTGTTCCAGATCGTCGACGACATCCTCGACTCCGACGGCTACGTCCTCGAGCGCGGAGAGGAAGGTGCTCGGGCGCTCGCAGACGCCGCCGCGGAACGCGCACAGGCGCGCCTCGACGAGATCCCTGCCGACACCTCCGTGCTGAGCGAGATCGTCGCCGGGCTGGCGGCTCGTACGTCGTAGGCGGCCGCACCGGCAAGGCCGCTGGGCCTCTTTTGGTCGGCGTCGCAAGCGAGCGCCTCGAGCTGCGTCCGAATTGGACACTGAGCGGTGACGGGCCGGCGCGTTAGCCTTGAGGCGATGATGAAGAAGCGACTCGACGTATTGCTCGTCGAGCGCGGGCTCGCCGAGAGCCGCGCCCAGGCGCAGGCGCTCGTGCTCGCCGGGTGTGTCCCGGGCCACTCGAAGGCGGGCGAGCAGGTCGAGGAGTCGGCCGCCATCGAGGTCGACCGGCCGGCGCCCTACGTCTCGCGCGGCGGGGAGAAGCTCGCCAACGCGCTCGATCGGCTCGCGATCGACGTCGAAGGAGAGGACTGCCTCGACCTCGGCGCTTCGACCGGCGGCTTCACGGACGTCCTGCTCCAGCGCGGGGCCGGGCGTGTGATCGCGCTCGACGTCGGCTACGGACAGCTCTACCCGAAGCTTCGGGATGACCCGCGCGTGGCCGTACTCGAGCGCGTGAACGCACGGGAGCTGCGCGGGCTGCCGTTCGCGCCGACCTTCGTGACGTGTGACGTCTCGTTCATCTCGCTGCGGCTCGTCCTTCCGCCGGCACTCGCCCTCGCCGCGCCGGGCTGGCGCGCGCTCGTGCTCGTCAAGCCGCAGTTCGAGGCCGGACGTGAGGACGTCGGTCGCGGCGGGGTTGTCCGAGATCCGGAGGTGCACCGGCGGGTCCTCCGCGAGGTTGCCGAGGCGGCGCTCCAGTGGGAGGGCCGCGTGGCGGGCGTCGCCGACTCCGGCCTCCCCGGCCCCAAGGGCAACCGCGAGTTCTTTCTCTACCTCGTCCACGACCCGGAGCCCGCGCTCCCCGATGAGCTCGACGACTGGATCGACGCAGCAGTCGGCTGAGGCCGTCCGCCGGGCCGCGGTCGTCACCCACGGCCGCCCCGAGCTGATCGCCGGCGCGGTCGAGCGGCTCGAGCGCGTAGCCGAGGCGCACGGCGTCGAGCTTGTCTCAGCCGAGGAGCAGCGCGACGGAGCCCCGCCGGATCTCGTCGTCGTGCTCGGCGGGGACGGAACGATGCTGCGCGCCTTCCATCGTTTTCTTTCGGCCCGCGTCCCCGTGCTCGGAGTCAACTTCGGCCGTGTCGGCTTTCTGACCGGATTCGGCGCCGACGAGCTCGAGTCGGGGCTCGACCGGGTATTTGCAGGCGACTACTCGGTGCTCGAGCTCTCGACCCTCGACGTCGAGTTCGGCGGCAAGCGTTCCCCGGCGGTCAACGACGTCGTCTGCACGAACTCGACGCCCGGGCGCATGGTCGAGCTTGCCTGGGCGGTCGGCGGAGAGGACCTCGGGACGCTGCCGTGCGACGGCCTCGTCTGTTGCACCCCGACCGGCTCCACCGCCTACAACCTCTCCGCGGGTGGGCCGGTCCTGACGTGGGGCCTCGACGCCCTCGCCGTGACCTTCGTCTCACCACACTCGCTCCACGCGCGCCCGCTGGTCGTGCCGCGCGGCCGCGACTTGACCGTCTGGAACCGGACGCCGAAAGCCGCCGTGACCGTGATCGTCGACGGCCAGCAGCTCGGAGAGCTCGCCCCGGACGAGCACGTCACCGCCCGGCTCGGCCAGGAGCGCTGCCTGCTGGCGACGCTGCCCGAGATGACGTTCTTCCGCCGCTACCGGGAGACATTTGCTTCGTAGGCTGCGTGTCGAGAACCTCGTCCTGATCCGCGAGGCAGAACTCGAGCTCGCGGGGGGCTTGAACGCGATCACGGGCGAAACGGGGGCGGGAAAGACGATTCTCGCCCAGGCGGTCGGGCTACTGCTGGGTGCCAAAGGAGACGTTGCGATGGTTGGGGCCGACGGCCAAGAGGCTTACGTCGAGGCCGAGCTCGATCTCCCGGAGGGGCTGCTCGAGGAGGAAGGGCTCGAGACGCTCGCCGAGCTGCGTCCGGAGGACGAGGAGGGGCTCGTGCTTGCGCGGCGCGTGTTCGCGGACGGGAGAACGCGGGCCTACGCCTGGGGCCGAAGCGCCGCTCGTGAGGACCTGGCCACGGCCGGCGAGCGGCTGATCGCGATGTCGGGGCAGTTCGAACAGCGTCGTCTTGCCCGTCCCTCGTACCAGCTCGACGTCCTGGACGCGTTCGTCGGTGAGGAGCAGCTCGAACGTCGTCAGGCTGCAGGACGGGCGTGGCGCGAGCTCCAGGCTGCGCGACGGCGCTGGGAGGAGACCGAGCGCGGTGCAGCGGCCGCGGAGGCCCGGCTCGGAGAGCTGCGCGCGCTCGTCGAAGACACGGAGGGGATGGAAGCGGGGACCGAGGAGTCGCTCCGCGGCGAACGTGAGCGGCTGCGCCACGTGACCGAGCTCGCAGGGGGAGTGGCGGCGGCCGCGGCCGCGCTCGCGCCCGAAGACGGCGACGGGGCGGCCTCGTTCGTGGCCGTCGCCGAGCGGGCGGTTGCGCCCCTCGAGCGGCTCGCTTCGGAACTTCAGCTCGCGGGCGAGGAGCTCAGGGACGTCGAGCTCCGCCTGCGCGAGACGGCGAGCGAGCTCCGGGGCTTTCTCGACACGCTCGAGGCCGAACCGGGACGGCTCGAGCAGATCGAGGCCGAGCTCGACCGGATTGTCGAGGCAAAACGGCGCTTCCACTGTGCTTCGTACGACGAGCTGCTTGCTCGGGCGACCGAGGCGCGGGCCGAGCTCGACGCGCTCGGGGAGGGGGTCGACCCTGCCGCCGCCGCAGGCGAAGCGCTCGCTGCTGCAGAGGTCCGCGTCGCGTCGTTGACGGAAGAGCTTCGCGCGGCGCGCGCAGGAGCCGTCGGGTCGTTCGCGGAGGCCGTCGCAGCCGAGCTCCGTGAGATCGGGCTCGGAGAAGGCGAGTTTCGGGCCGAGCTGGCCGACCGTGAGCCCAGCGCGGCGGGTTCGGACACGGTCTCGTTCCTGATCCGCCCGAACGCAGGGCTGCCGTTCGCTCCCGTCGCCGAGACCGCCTCCGGCGGGGAGCTCTCGCGAATCGCGCTTGCGATCGCGGCGGTGGCCGGGGGCGAGACGATGGTCTTCGACGAGATCGATGCAGGCATCGGAGGCGAGACCGCGCACGCGGTCGGAGAGACGCTGCGACGACTGGCCGAGCGGGCGCAGGTGGTGACGATCACGCACCTGCCGCAGATCGCCTCGCGGGCCGACCGCCACTTCCGAGTCGAGAAGGTGCCGGGCGACCCGACATATACGCGCATCGAGCCGCTTGACGAGGACGAGCGCCGGGACGAGATCCAGCGGATGCTCGGCGGCCAGGAGTTCCTCCAGACGCTCTCCTAACGGCGGCCTCTGCGGAAGCGCAACACTTCGGCGGTGCCGCACGTCTTCGCCCAGCACGAGCTGCTCGCCCCACGCGATGATGTCTGGCGCTTCCTCGCCGAGCCGCATCACTTCTCGGACTGGTGGCCCGGCGTCGGCGGAGTCGAACCGGACCGCCGCGGTCTCGCCCCGGGTGCGCGGTGGCGCCTCTTCGGCACCGGCCGTCCAACCCTCTTCCGCACGCCCGAGATGAGCGGGATGCTGATCGTCCTCGAGGTCGAACCGCCCGAGCGGATCGCCTGGCACTTCACGGGCGAGCGGCTCGACGTCGAGCTGCGCCTGACCGAGAAGGAACCAGAGCGAACGCTTGCCTGGCTCGGGATCCGCGGCCCGTGGCTCGTCGGTCTACGCCGCTCTCTGCCGCGCAAGGCGCTCCTGCGTCTGCACGCCCTCTGCCAGACCGCGGCCGAGCTCTGACGTCCTGGCCGCTTCGTACGATCCGGGCCGCGATGGTACGGTGTAGTCCCGTGATCGGGATCAGGGGTCGACGGCGCTAGTGGCAGCGCGGCCGACGAAGTACGTCTTCGTAACCGGCGGCGTCGTCTCGTCTCTCGGAAAAGGCATCACTGCCGCGTCGCTCGGCCGGCTGCTGAAGGCTCGCGGCCTCAAAGTGCAGGTCCAGAAGTTCGACCCGTACATCAACGTCGACCCGGGCACGATGAGCCCATTCCAGCACGGGGAGGTCTTCGTCACCGAGGACGGCGCCGAGACCGACCTCGACATCGGTCACTACGAGCGGTTCATCGACGAGAACCTCTCACGCGCCTCGAACCACACCGCCGGCGCGATCTGGGACCGCGTCATCCGCAAGGAACGAAAGGGCGAGTACCTCGGTTCGACCGTGCAGGTGATCCCGCACATCACGAACGAGATCAAGGAGCGGATCAGCGCCTCGGCGGAGGCGAGTGACTGCGACGTCGTCATCACCGAGATCGGGGGTACGGTCGGCGACATCGAGTCGCTTCCCTTCCTGGAGGCGATCCGCCAGTTCCGCCGGGAGGCGGGTGCCGAGAACGTCCTCTACGTCCACGTCACGCTCGTCCCCTTCATCGAGGCGGCGGGCGAGCTGAAGACGAAGCCGACGCAGCACTCCGTCAACGAGCTGCGCCGAATCGGTATCCATCCTGACATCGTGGTCGCGCGCTCCCGCGACTCGATCTCGGCCGACATCCGCGAGAAGATCGCGCTCTTCGCCGACATCGAGGCCCGAGCCGTGATCGCGAACAACGACGTCAGCGATCTCTACCTCGTGCCCTCGGCCCTGCAGGCGGAGGGCTTCGACGCGCTGGTTTGCGAGAAGCTCGGCCTGCCGGGCGGCGAGGCCGAGCTGGGCGAGTGGCTCGAGCTGACCGAGCGCATCGCCGAGCGCGAAGGGGTCATCCGGATCGCGCTCGTCGGCAAGTACGTCAAGCTCCGAGACGCCTACCTCTCGGTTCACGAGGCGCTCAAGCACGCCGGCGTTCACCATCGCTGCGCGGTCGACGTCCGCTGGTTCGACGCCGAAGGCATGTCGCTCGAAGAGGCGGAGGCCGAGCTCGACCAGGTCGACGGCGTGCTCGTCCCCGGCGGCTTCGGCTCACGCGGCTGGGAGGGAAAGGTCCTTGCCTGCCGGGTTGCCCGCGAGCGCGGGATCCCGTACCTCGGCCTGTGCCTGGGGATGCACGTCGCGGTTTCCGAGTTCGCCCGCCACGTGACCGGCCTCGAGGGTGCCAACTCGACGGAAATGGACCCGGAGACGCCGTACCCGGTCATCGACCTGCTCCCCGAGCAGAAGGAGATCGAGGACCTCGGGGGCACGATGCGCCTGGGGGCGCAGGCGGTCGAGCTGCTCGACGGCACGCGCGCATTCGAGGCATACGGCGAGCCGGTGATCCACGAGCGCCACCGGCACCGGTACGAGGTGAACAACCACTTCCGCCCGCGGCTGGTCGACTCAGGCCTCGTCGTCTCAGGCACGTTCCAGGAAGGGCGCCTCGTCGAGATCGTCGAGCTTGCGGATCATCCCTGGTTCGTCGCCAGTCAGTTCCACCCGGAGTTCAAGTCGCGGCCCACGCGGCCGGCGCCGCTCTTCCGTGACTTCGTCGGGGCCGCCCTCGTCCGCTCGCGCGAGCGGGTCGGCGCCGCTTACTCGGGCCAGCCGACGGCGACGTAGAACGTCATCCCGGCGACCTTCGTCTCGCCGGTTCGGTAACGGAAGGCGAGCTCCGTCCCGTCGCTGCGCCGCAGTGTCGAAACGCCTCCGGTCCGCCGGTGGGCGACGACCTCGGCGTACTCGTGCTCCGCACCGGCATATGCCGAGACGTCGGTGATCCGGAGCGCGAGCAGCTCCTCCCGGCTGTATCCGAGCATCTCGCACGCATACTGGTTCACCGCGACGTAGCGCATCGCCTCGTCCGCGACGAAGACGGCGAGGGGCGCACTATCGATCGCGTCCCCCAGCAGGGTGCTCTGGATCGCCGCATCGGAGACCGTCACAGCGTAAAACCTCCCTCTAAGATCGCCGCATGTCAACGGTGCCGGATGTTCTGACCCTCTTCACAGAGCTCGCGGCGCTTCCGAGCCCGCCGGGCGAAGAGCGCAGGGTCGCGGACGAAGTGATCGGCTATCTGCGGATGCTGGGGCTCGACGTCGCGGAGGACGACGCCGGCGCGCGGGTCGACTCCACGATCGGAAATCTCCACTGTGGGCTCGAGCCGACCGGCGGCGGTGTGCCCATCTTCTTGTGCGCCCATCTCGACACCGTTCCGCCGGAAGGACCGATCGAGCCGGTCGTCGAGGACGGCGTCGTCCGCAACGCGGGCGGCACGATTCTCGGCGCCGACAACAAGGCCGCGGTTGCAGTCATGCTCGAAGCCGTTCGTCGCGTGATCGAGGATCGGCGGGCGCACGGCGGCATCGAGCTTCTGTTCACGCCGAAGGAGGAGGTCGGCCTGCTCGGCGCCCAGGCGTTCGACCAGGACAAGCTCCGGGCACAGGTGGGCTTCGTCTACGACCACGCCGCGCCGATCGGCGACGTCATCCTCGGAGCGCCCCATGCGGAGGCGCTCGAAGTTCGATTCCACGGGCGAGCCGCCCACTCGGGCATGTATCCAGAGGAGGGACGTTCCGCCATTGCCGCGGCGGCCCGCGCGATCGGCGACCTCAGGCTGGGCCGACTCGATGAGGAGACGACCGCCAACGTCGGGGTGATCACGGGCGGGACGGCCGGGAACATCGTTCCAGAGTGGTGCACGTTCGATGCCGAGGCGCGCTCCCACGACGAGCGCAAGCTCGCCGAGGTCGTCCAGGAGATGCTCGACTCGTTCACGTTCGCAGCCCAGCTCGGCGAGTGCGACGTCGAGACCAAGGTCCGGAAGAGCTACAGGGGCTACCGCTTCCACCGCGACGACCCGCCGGTCCGGATCGCCACCGAGGCGCTGGAACGGAGCGGCCGAGAGGTGCGCTACGGCCTCTCCGGCGGTGCGGCCGACGCGAACGTCTTCAACGAGCGCGGGCT
The DNA here is from genome assembly GCA_049644345.1 of Gaiellaceae bacterium. GTDB lineage: Bacteria > Actinomycetota > Thermoleophilia > Gaiellales > Gaiellaceae > JBARRS01. The sequence goes on along the minus strand of JBARRS010000074.1, from coordinate 1,878 downwards.
CCAGTGCCTCAATCTTGCAAACGGGATGGCGCAGATCCACACGGCCGACGAGCACATCGCGGTCGCCGACCTCGAGGGGATGGTCGAGGTGACGCTCGGGCTCGTCGACGCTGCCCGCGAGGCCGCTTAGTGGAGGAGCGGGGGCTCGGGCCCGTCGTCGGGCTCGGAACCTGGAACACGTTCGACCGGGACGCCGAGCTCGCGACCGAGGTCGTCAGTGCGGCCATCGAGTCGGGAATCCGCCTGGTCGACTCGTCGCCGATGTACCGAGGCGCAGAGCACGCGCTGAGTGTCGCCCTGCGCGACAGGCGGCAGGAGGTCACGATCGCGACCAAGATCTGGGCACGGACCGTCGACGAAGGCCGAGCCCAGTACGAGCGCCAGCTGGAGTGGTACGGCCACGTCGAGATCGAGCAAGTGCACAACCTCGTCCTCTGGCGGGATCACCTGCGCTGGCTCAGCGAGGAGCGCGAGCAGGGCCGCATCGACCGCCTGGGTGTCACCCACTACGATCCCGGCGACTTCGGTGAGCTCGAAGAGGCGATGCGCAGCGGGCGGTTCGAGACGGTGCAGGTCCCGTACAACCCGTACGAGCGCGAGTCCGAGGAGCGGCTGCTCCCGCTCGCGGAGCAGCTCGGTCTCGCCCTGATCGTGATGCGGCCGCTCGGCGGGCCGGGTGTGCAGCGCGCCCGTTCGCCGTCGGGCGACGAGCTCGCACCTCTACGCGAGTTCGGCGTCGAGACGTGGCCGCAGGCCCTGCTCAAGTGGGTCCTCTCGGACGAGCGCGTGGACGTCGCGATCCCGGCGACGCGGAGTCCGGAGCACGCGCGGGAGAACGCTGTCGCAGGCTCACCGCCCTGGCTCGGCCCTGAGGAGCGGAGCCTCGTCGCGCGGCTTGCGGGAGCGCCCTGACCTCGCCCCTGCCCCTTGGTATGGCACCGTCCACCGGCCGACGGCCGGGCGGACCCTCGCGACGAAACCGGCGACGAGCTAGGGTTTTCCAGCTTTGCGGATCGGCGTCGTCACGGAAATAAAGGCCGACGAGTACCGCGTCGCGCTGACGCCGGCGGGGGCGCGCGAGCTTGTTCAGCGTGGGCACGAGGTTCTCGTCGAGCAAGGGGCCGGTCTAGGCAGCGCCTTTCGCGATGACGCGTACGAGCGTGTGGGCGCGCGCATGGTCCCGGTCGAGGAAGCATGGGAGCAGGCCGAGCTGCTGCTGAAGGTGAAGGAGCCGGTCGAGTCGGAGTACCGCCGCCTCCGCGAAGGGCTCGTCCTCTTCACCTACCTCCATATCGCCGCGGATGAGCCGCTGACTCGCGCCCTGATCGAGAGCGGCATCACCGCCGTGGCGTACGAGACCGTCGAGACGGACGATCGCAGCCTTCCGCTACTCGCGCCGATGAGCGAGATCGCCGGGCGCCTTGCGGCGCAGGCAGGCGCGCATTACCTCGAGAAGCCGTACGGCGGCCGGGGCCTGCTCCTGGGGGGCGTCGCCGGCGTCGCACCGGGCAAGGTCGTGATCATCGGCGGCGGCATGGTCGGCTACAACGCTGCCGTGATCGCGCTCGGCCTCGGCGCGCAGGTCACGATCCTCGAGCGCTCTATCGACCGGATGCGTCACCTCGAGGAGATCATGTCCGGTCGCGTCTCGCTGCTGATGTCCTCGAGCCTCCAGATCGAGGAGTCGGCGAAGGAGGCGGACCTCGTGATCGGCGCCGTGCTGATCCCCGGCGCGCTCGCTCCCAAGCTCCTGACTCGCGAGATGATCGCGGAGATGAAGGAAGGCGCCGTCTTTTGCGACGTCGCGATCGACCAGGGCGGTTGCGCCGAGACCTCGCGGCCGACGACGCACTCGGACCCGGTCTACCAGGTGGAGGG
>JBARRS010000073.1:0-21241 GCA_049644345.1 Gaiellaceae bacterium | reverse complement strand
GCATCGAAGGGGAGGTCGAGCAGAGCTACCAACGCAGCCTGCCCGTCGAGGAGGCAATGGGGGAGGAGGTTCTCCTGGCCTACGAGATGAACGGCCGGCCGCTGCCGCCCCAGCACGGCTTTCCCCTACGGCTCGTCGTGCCCGGCTGGTACGGGATGACGAACGTGAAATGGCTGACCGGCATCACGGTCCTCGAGGCGCCGTTCGACGGCTATCAGCAGGCGCGCGGTTATCGCCTCCGCCAGAGCGAGGAAGAGGAAGGGATTCCGGTGACCCGGATGCTGCCGCGGGCACTGATGGCTCCGCCTGGAATCCCGGAGTTCCTGACCCGCGAGCGGACGGTGCCACTCGGGCCCTGTCTGCTCGAGGGCCGGGCGTGGTCGGGCCTCGCGCCCATCGCCGGCGTCGAGGTGAGCGACGACGGAGGTGTGACCTGGGAGGGCGCGGACCTGGACGGTGACGAGCTCGGTCCATGGGCCTGGCGAAGGTGGAGCTACTCGTGGGTCCCGGCGGCTCCGGGCGTGTACGAACTCTGCTGCCGGGCACGCGACCAAGCCGGGAACGTCCAGCCCGTGGCGCCTCCGTGGAACCTCGGCGGCTACGCGAACAACGCGGTGCACCGCGTGAGCGTCAGCGTCGCACCCGGCTACCATGCCCCTGCGCCGGAGTAGCTCAGCTGGTAGAGCAAGTCCCTTGTAAGGACTAGGCCGTGGGTTCGAGTCCCACCTCCGGCTCTCTCTAGGAGAGTTCCACGTTCAGCTCCAAGATGTGACTTAGTCACGGATTCGCGGCCGCCTTCTGTGAAGCGACGTTTCAGCCTCGCGGGGAACGCGATTAGGAGGCGCCGAACGCGTACCGCCAGAACTCGCGCATGAATTCCGTCGGCGTCGGCCCCGTCATCTGCACCTGGGTGAGGAGGATGCCAATCGTGCGGGTCGCCGGCGCGACGTGTGCCGTCGTGCCGGTGCCGCCGAGCCAGCCGTAGCGGCCGTCGGCTGTAACGGAGCCGCCGAAGCCCCAGCCGGCTCCCTCGAGGAACAACGTCGACGCCTGCCTCTGCTCCTTCGTCAAGTGGTCCGTCGTCATCAAGCGCACCGATCGAGGCGACAGGAGCCCGCCGCCGTCTGCGAGCAGCATCCGCCCGAAGCGGTGCCAGTCGGCGAGCGTCGAGACGAGGCCGCCGGCCCCGGACGGAAATACCGGCGACTCCATCCAGAGGCCATCGTCGAACGGCGCGATGTCCGCGCTGTGATACGCCGGCAGCCGGTCGAGCTTCTCCGCAGGGACGTGGAAGCTGGTGTCGCTCATCCCAAGGGGCTCGAAGACCCGCTCGGCGAGGAACTCCGGCAGCGGTTGCCCCGAGACACGCGCGATCAACACGCCCTGGATGTCGGAGCACGTGTTGTAGAGCCATGCCTCGCCGGGCTGGCGGAGCATCGGCACCTGGGCGAGCGTCGCGAGCCACTCGTCCGGAGTTTCTCGCGGTCCGAACACGGGGAGCTTCTGGAAGAGGTCGACGACCGCCGGCAGGGAGAAGTCCGAGGGGAAGCCCCAGCCGGCGCGGAAAGTCAGGACGTCCTCGACGGTGATCGGGCGCTCGGCCGGCACGAGGTCGTCGACAGGGCTCTGAGGCGTCCGCACGACCCGCGGCGACGCAAGCTCGGGCAGCCACCGCGCGATCGGGTCAGCGAGCGCCACCAGACCCTGGTCCACAAAGAACATGACTGCCGCAGCGGTGATCGGTTTCGTGATCGAGGCGATCCGGACAATCGAGTCCGGCTCGACCTCGCCTGCGCCGGCGATCTCGACGTCCTCACCACGCGCAACCAGTGCGGCAGCGCCCGGCACCTTTCCGCTTTTGACGGACTTCTCGAGGAGGGTCTCGAGGGGCGTCATCGCGGATACAGACCCCGAACGCAGCGGAAGCTCATCGCACCCGCGCCCGGGCGCCACGGAAATCCATCACCATTTTCCGTCCAGGCTAGCCTGGGATCTCTGTCATCAATGCAGAACCGCATCTGCGCCGCGCCACGGCCCCAGCTCACAGGGCTCGCCGCCAAGCTAAGCCTCGACCCGAGCTACGGCGATGAGTTTTCGCCCACGCGGCCGTCTTAAGAGACAAATCCCGACGATCAGGAGGCTCCAGATGTCGAAGGTGGCATCCAAGCTCAATCTCTCGCAGGTCGGCCGCGTCTGCGTCACCGTCGCAGACACGGATCGCGCGATCGACTTCTACGTCGACACACTCGGCTTCGAGAAGGTGGTCGATGTCCCGATGGGCCCGGAGATGCGCTGGGTCGAAGTCGCGCTACCAGGAACGGCGACGACGATCGCCCTCGCCCCGCCGCCCCAGGGCCAAGAGGCCGGCGGCAGCCAAACAGGGATCTGCCTCGACACTTCAGACGTCGACGCCGACCACGCCGCGCTGAAGGCCGCGGGCGTCGACGTCGACGAAGAGGTCACCCGCTGGGGCGACCCGGTACCGCCGATGTTCTGGCTGCGCGACCCTGACGGAAACTCGCTCATCATCGTCCAGCCGTCGGCGTAGCCGCATGTCGCGAGCGCGACCGGCGCACACCGCCGGTCGCGCACCGCATACCGCCGCAATCGGCTCTCTCGGCGTTCTTTGGATTTTTGAAACTCGCCCTCTACGCAGCCGCGACGCGGAGGATCAGCTCCGCTGCCTTCTCCGTTCCAGGCGTCGACCGGAGCCGTTCCGAGATCCTGGCGAGGTCTGCGTGCAGCCGCTCGTTCCCCAGTAGCCGGGCGATCGCGTCGCGCAGCTCGTCGTCCTCGAACTCGTAGGTGGGCAGGCGCTCGCCGAAGCCGATCTCGGCGACCCGCTGGGCATTGTCGTACTGATCCCAGAAGAGCGGCAGGACGATCATCGGCTTACCGAAGTGGATCGCCTCCGTGACCGTGTTGTTGCCGCCGTGCGTGATCACGAGGTCGACCAGCGGCAGGATCGCCGGCTGGGGCAGGAACTCTTCGCCCGTCATGTTGTCCGCGAGCTCGATCAGCTCGTGCTGCGGCCCCTTGCTGACCACGTAGCGATGAGGCGTTTGCGCGAGAACGGATACGAGGCGGTTCATCAGCTCGACGTCGGCCGAGCCGAGGCTGCCGAGGCTGACGTAGACGAGCCCGCCCGTACCCGGCGGCACCAGGAAGCCGCCCTCGCTCGCCCGCACGCACGAGTCGAGCCGGTGACAGGTGTCGCCGAGCGACCGCGAGCGCGGGTAATCGGCCTCGGCGGGGTAGAGGTAGAGATTCAGGAACGGCGACTCGTGGATGAACTCGCCCTCCGGCAGCGGCGGAGCACCCCGCTCGACGCCGAACGCCGAGAACTCCTCGCGGAGGGGGTCGTGCAGCGCGCGGTAGCGGCTACGAAACTCGTCCCAGCCTGTGCGGTCGTCGAGCGGATAGCCGGAAAAGGGCGGCGGCAGCCCGGGATCCTTCAGCTCTAGCGGGTTGCAGGAGACGATCCGCACCCACGACCTCTTCGACGCGGGCACGGCCGGAAACGCGACGACGTTGTCCTCGACGATCACGTCGGGGCGCACGCCGTCGAAGATCTCGCGCAACCGCTCGTCGGCGTAGCGGGCGCCGTCAACGAGCTCTTGCCAGACCGGGAGGATGAAGCCTTCGAGCTGCTCGATTGTCGGCCGGCGGAACTGCGGCGACGTCTCGCGGACGAAGTCCTTCCAGAACTGGCCCGGGGCCTCCTCGACGTCCGACGGCGGCTTCAGGCGCGTCAGCGCCTCCTCGAAGCCGTGCGCCTCGAGGGTGCCCGCAAACGACTCCTCGACGACGAAGACGACGCGGGCGCCGCGCTCGAGCAGAACCTTGCCGATCCCGACGCAGTTGTTGGTCGGGCCGTAGGCGCCTTCGGGGAAGAAGCAGATCGTCGGCCGGTCGCTCACGCTCCGCCGAGCGCTTGCTCGAGGTCGGCCCAGAGCTCGTCGACATCCTCGAGGCCGACGCTGAGCCGCAGCAATCCCGGCGGCACGCGCTCGGGCTCCCAGCGGGCGCGGCTCTCGAGCAGCGACTCGACTCCGCCGAGGCTCGTCGCGTTCAGGATCAGACGGACGGATGTCTCGACGCGCCGCGCCGCTTCCCCGCCGCCGCGCACGTCGAACGACAGGAGGCCACCGAACCCCGGGTAGCGCACCCGTTCGACCGCGGCGTGGGCGCCGAGCCTGCGAGCCAGCTCCGTCGCGCTCGCCGTGTGCCGCTCCATCCGCAGGGGCAGCGTCTTCAGACTGCGGAGCAGGAGCCAGCACGGATCCGGAGCCGCGACGATGCCTGTCCGGCTTCGGAACTCGCGCAGGCGCTCGAAGTCCTCACCACTACGGCAGACGACCGCGCCGAGCAGGACGTCCGAATGGCCGCCGAGGAACTTCGTCGCGCTGTGGACGGCGAAGTCGGCGCCCAGCTCGAGCGGCCGGACGTACACCGGCGTTGCCGCAGTCGAGTCGACGACGACGCGCGCCGGGTGCGCGGCCGCCGCCTCGATGTCCGGCATGGTCAGGAAAGGATTCGACGGTGCCTCGAGCCAGACGAGGTCGACGGTGTCCGGTGGTGGGCCCGTCTGGTCGAACTCGACGAGCTGAACGCCCCAGCGGGCAAGCGCGCCGAGGAGCGCGCCGGTCCCGTAATAGGCTCCTTCGGCAAGCGCGATCGTCTGTCCGGGCTCGAGCATCGCGAGCACGAGCGCCGTGATCGCGCCGGAGCCGGAGGGAAAGAGGAGCGCCTTGCCGCCCTCGAGCTCGCCGAGCGCGCGCTCGGCCGCGACCCCGGTCGGGTGTCCGTAGCGCTGGTAGTAGAACGGGCCCGGCTCGCCCTTGCGGTAGGGCCAGATCGTCGAGCGGTCGAGGGGTTCCACGGCGCGCACTCTAGAGTCGGAGGCGGTTCTCGCTTGACCGCGAGCCGTCTTCAACCGCTAGCGTCCCACACCTATGCGCGTCCTCGCCGGAATCGGCGGCGCGATTCTGATCGCGCTGATGCTGAGCGAGTTCTTCGTCACGTTCCTCCTGCCGCGGCGCGTCAGGCGCGACCCGCGCATCGCCCGCGGGCTGCTCAGGCTGCTGTGGGGCCCGTGGCGCGCGCTCGCGAGGCTCCTTCCGCCTGCGTCGGCCGACCAGCTGCTCGGCTTCTTCGGGCCGCTGGCGCTCATCATCGAGCTGGTCGTGTGGACTTTCGGCCTGATCGTCGGCTACGGCCTCGTCGAATGGGCGGCCGTCGGCGGGTCGTTCGGCAACCGGCTCTTCTTCAGCTCCGGGCTGTTCCTGAGCGCCGAAGGCGTCTCGGGCTCGACGCTCGTGCACGCGATCGGCCTGTTCGAAGCCGCAAGCGCGATCGGCGTCCTCTTCATCGTCATCGGCTACATGCCGGCGGTGTACGGGGCGTTCTCGCGACGCGAGACCGCGGTCTCCCAGCTCGCCACGCGGGCCGGGTCACCGCCCGCTGCGGGCCGTATTCTCGGCCGCGCGGCAGGGCGGGAACAGTGGCAGGATCTCGAGCGGGATCTCCGCGCCTGGGAGGAGTGGACGGCGGAGGTGATGGAGACGAACCTCTCCTATCCGCTGCTGGGGTTCTACCGGTCGCAGCACGTCGGCCAGAACTGGCTCGCCGCCTTGACGGTGATGGTGGACGTGGCGGCGTTCGTCAAGGCCGTCGAGGTCGAGACCGACGCCGCCGAGGTGACCTTTGCGATCGGCCGCCACGCGCTCGCCGACCTCTCGCTCCAGTACGGGCTGGCTCCGCGGCACCTCGATCGTCTCTCCGACGACGACTTCGACGAGCTCTACGACAACGTCGAAGGGGCCATCACCCAGCCGGTGGGGCGAGAGGAAGCGCGGCGGCGGCTGGAAAAGATGCGGGAGATGTACGAGCCGAACGCCCAGGCGCTCGCGAACATGTTCGCGCTCGAGCTCCCGCCCTGGCTGCCGGCCGATCGCGAGGAGAAACCGCTAGTGCGGCTGCCAGGCGTCGGGGTCGGCGGCGATCGACGCGACCTCGTCGGGTAGCCGTCCCGTCGCGAGATCGGCGAGCGTGACCGCTCCGAACACGCGCGTAGGTTCGCTGCGAGCGAGGTCAAGCAGGATGTTCTCGAGGAACTTGAGCGGGATCTCCTGCGCTTGCGCGATTCGCTCGCCCTTTTGCGGGCCCTCGTCGACTGCTGCCGCCAGTTCCGCGCACGCGCGGAGTGCGTAGTCCACCTTCGCCGACACTCGCATCGCGCGGGGTTTTGGCACGGGCCTTGGTAGAGGCCGCGCGCGTGCTCTTCTTTCGCGCAGGCTTGGGCTTCGAGGGAGTGTCGCCCGGCGCCACTTGGTTCTTTCCGGCCTTCTTCGCGGCGTAGAGCATCTCGTCCGTTGCGGCAACGAGATCCTCCGCGCGCGACAGGTCTCCGTTGACCGCGACGCCGAAGCTCGCAGTCACCTGGAGCTCGCCGCCTTCGGGCAGCTCGATCGAGGCGCCGGCGACTTTCGTCCGGAGTCGCTCCGCCAGCTTCAGGGCGCCCGCGAGCTCGGTCTCCGGCAAGAGAATGGCGAACTCCTCGCCGCCGTATCTCGCGGGTAGGTCGACCTGGCGGCCGTCGGAGCTGAGGGCCTCGCCGAACTTGCGAAGCACCGCGTCGCCGGCGCCGTGACCGAAGCGGTCGTTGATGCTCTTGAAGTCGTCGATATCGGCCAGCACCAGCGCGAGTGAGCCGCCGATTCGTTGAGTACGCCGCCATTCCAGTGCGAGCTCCTCGTCGAAAGAGCGACGATTGGCGAGTCCGGTGAGCCCGTCGGTCGCAGCCTGCGACGCGACTCGGCGGAAGTCGCCGAGCATCCGGAGGATCGGGCTGCCGAACGCCAAGGCGATGAGGATGAGGAGTGCGAGGGAACCTAACGCCGCAAGCAGCACCCGCTGCTCGTAGGGTCGGATGGCTGCGGCAATCGCATGCTCGGGCCGAAGCGCGAGCAGCAAGGTTCCGGCGGCGTTCGGCACGTGGGTGAGGAGCGCGCGATAGCGCTGTCCTCGGAGCCGGACGGTTCTCCCGTCGACGGCAGCACGGCGGTGCGTTCCGACGACGAAGCCGTGGGCTGTGAAGAGGAGCCGGTCGCCTGTCGCGTGGGGCGCCGAGCGCAGGAGGCGGCCCGCAAGTGCCTGGTCGAGCGGAACCCCGGCCACGACTGTCCCGATTCGCTCTCCGTTGGCCGTCAGCGAAACCGACTGCACGAGGGAAGCACGCGGGAGTGACCCGGCCACCTTCTGCCTTCCGAGATACAGCACAACGCCAGGGTGAGCCCTCGCAAGCCGTTTGATCGTGGTGCGGTCGCCGCTGATGAACGCCCGCTGGAGGGCCGGCGAGCGTGTCAGTTCGTCCGCCCGCGTCGAGGCCTTGTCGGCGAGGCGGTTCAGCTCGTCACTGGAGCTCTGGAGCTGAAGTCGGAGCGCCGAATCGGCCCTGGCGCGCTCGTTTCGAACCGCATTTCCGTCGAGGATGCGGACGGTCGCAACGACGGGGATCACGCCGACGACGAGAATCCCCGCCAGTAGCTGGAGGGCAGACCGCCGCGTGACGAGGCGCTGCGCATGGCGCCTCCGCGCTGAGAGTCGCTCGAGCGTGGCCGTCGTGGCCGGTGCCGCAGGCGTCGTCATTGGAGCCTTATCGACCTCGGCTCGATGGCTCTTGAGCGAGCCCGATCAGAACTCAACGTCGAGCAGACCGGATTCGCTCGCGGATCCGCTCGAGGTGGTCCAGATCATCGTCCCGGGGTCGCTGACGGTGTGCACGTTCGAGCTCGGCACGCCGAGCACGATCGTCACGGTGCTCCCGCTCGCCGACATCGTCGAGCCCGTGAAATCGGCGTGTTCGGCGTACTTCGCTCCCAGAGCGACGGAGCCGAGCGGAAGATCCGCTCCGGTCCCCGCATCTACGACTGTCAGGGCCGAGGTCTGGCCGCCGGTGTGGGTGATCCGCACGGTGACGACGGTCGGTCCGCCGCCCCAACCCGCGAGGATCGCGGTGGGGTCGACCGGTCCGGCGAACGTGAAGGTGATGCTGTCACCTGTCTCGGCTTTCCCGACCTGCGCGCCGAAGTTCGCCGTCTGAACGTCTTCCGGCGCCGGCAGCGCAGGCGGCGGCGGTGGCGGTGGCGGAGGCGGAGGAGGAGGCGGCGGTGGCGGAGGAGGAGGTGGCGGCGGAGGTGGCGGTGGCGGAGGTGGTGGCGGCGGGGGAGGCGGGGGTGGCGGGGACGATGGAGGAGGCGGCGGCGGGGGCGTCGGACCGGCTCCACCCGTCTCACCGGTCCCGCCGGGGCTGGTCGAGCCTCCTGAGCCTGTGCCACCGTTCCCACTGGAGCCTGTCGGGAGGGGCTGTGGGGCTGCCTTCGCGCCGCCCGTACGCGGGGTCGCTCCCGCCGCGGCGGGCGTTGCCGCTCCTGCGAGGTGACCCGAGGAGTCCCGCCGGCCTGCTAGGTGTGCGGTCGTCTTCGAAGCACGAAGCCGCGCGAGCGAGCCGGCTTTCAGGCTCCGGGGAGCCGATGTTGCGGCCAGGTGCAGCAGCGACGGCGAAACCGTGGTCGTGGCTTCGGTCCGGGACGGGGCGTTGCGGTGGGAGGTTGTCGGCTCGAAGACGACGTTGCGCGCATTGCGATTGCCGCCGGCGGCGCTCGTGAGCTGGGCGAGGGCCGGCAGGCCGATCGTGAGCCAGAGCAGCGCTACGAGCACGAACGTGATCGCAACCGGAACCGTCCGCGAACGCAGGCCGAGGACCGCGCGTGGCGCGGGCAACCGCCGAGGCCGGTTGACGTAGGAGCGCCGCATCTCCTGCCTCATTTGTCGGCGCCACGAGTCCTGGTCCCCAGTGTGGGCGGGCTCTTCGGACGCGAGGTTCCCTCATTCGAGTGAGCCGAGTAGGTGCCGCGGCGGAAGATAGGCTCCCCGCCGTGGCCGCCACCGACGAGAGCGAGCAGGCTTCGGAGACCACCGAGGCGAAGCTCGCGCGGCTCGAAGACCTGCGCGAGGCGGCGCTTCACGCCGGCGGCGACCGGGCGGTCGAGCGGCAGCGTTCACAGGGGAAGCTGCTGGCGCGGGAACGGCTCGAGAAACTGCTCGACCCCGGCTCGTTCGTCGAGCTCGACCGCTTCGTCCGCCACCGAGAGTCGAACTTCGGGATGCTCGAGCGACGGCCCTACGGCGACGCCGTCGTCACCGGCTACGGGACGATCTTCGGCCGCCGCGTCTTTGTCTTCTCGCAGGACTTCACCGTCTTCGGCGGCTCGCTGTCGGAGGTCTTCGCCGAGAAGGTCTGCAAGGTCATGGACATGGCCGCGAGGTTCGGTTGCCCCGTGATCGGGATCAACGACTCGGGCGGCGCCCGGATCCAGGAAGGCGTCGTCTCGCTCGCCGGCTACGCCGAGATCTTCTGGCGCAACGTCCAGGCCTCTGGCGTGATTCCGCAGATCAGCCTCGTCATGGGGCCCTGCGCGGGTGGTGCCGTCTACTCGCCGGCCATGACCGACTTCGTCTTCATGGTCGAGGGCTCCTCGTACATGTTCATCACTGGCCCCGACGTCGTGAAGACCGTCACCGGAGAGGAGGTCACCTTCGAGGAGCTCGGCGGAGCCACGACGCACGCGGCGAAGTCGGGCGTCGCCCACTTCATCGCACCCGACGAGGAAGCGTGTCTGGAGGACGCCCGCTATCTGCTCTCCTTCTTGCCGCAGAACAATCTCGACCCGCCTCCCTACAGCGAGCCGTCGGATCCGGCCGGGCGCGAGGACGCCGACCTCGACAAGCTGATCCCCGACAGCCCGACCAAGCCGTACGAGATGCGCGACGTGATCACCCGCGTCGTCGACGACGGCGAGTTTCTAGAGGTGCACGAGCGCTGGGCCGAGAACATCGTCTGCGGCTTCGCCCGCCTGAACGGGCACGTAGTCGGCGTCGTCGGCAACCAGCCGCACGCGCTGGCCGGCGTGCTCGACATCGACTCGTCGGTCAAGGCGGCGCGCTTCGTTCGCACCTGCGACGCGTTCAACATCCCGCTCGTGACGCTTGTGGACGTCCCGGGCTTCCTGCCGGGGACGGCCCAGGAGTGGGGCGGGATCATCCGCCACGGCTCGAAGCTGCTCTATGCCTATTCCGAGGCGACGGTGCCGAAGCTCGCGGTGATCACGCGCAAGGCCTACGGCGGAGCCTACGACGTGATGAGCTCGAAGCACATCCGTGCCGACTTCAACTTCGCCTGGCCGACCGCGGAGGTGGCCGTGATGGGGCCGGAAGGCGCGGTGAACATCGTTTTTCGGAAGGAGATCGAGGACGCGGACGATCCGGAGGCGCGGCGGCGGGAGCTGATCGCCGAGTATCGGGAGCGCTTCGCGAACCCGTACACCGCCGCCGAGCGCGGGTACGTGGACGAGGTGATCGAGCCACGGCGGACGCGCCCCGTTCTGATCGACGCTTTGGAGACGAGCTTGACGAAGCGCGAGCAGAGACCGCCCCGCAAGCACGGCAACATTCCCCTCTGAGCGTGGGGGAACCCCTGGTTCCCCCACGAGCCCCCTCCTTGCGACCGGCAGCGTTGTGCCAACGGCTCACGAGCCGCTCGAGCCGCTAGGTCGTTCACCGTTTTTGTCACGCTGCGCCTCCCGCCGGGCAAAGCTCGGCTCCGGCCGCGGGACCGGAGCCACCTCCGACTACGGCTTTACACGATTCCGACCCGGACCCTGTAGCCCCAGTGGAATGGGACTTTTCGATCTCCAAGCACGCGCTGGGCGACTGTTTCGAGCTCCTCGTAGCGCAGCTCGCGCTCCAGATTCTCGGCGTCGACCACGGACGGCAGCCCGAGGCTGCGCGCAAAGCCGACTAGCTGCTCGGCGTTTCCCTCCTCGACCGAGTGCAGGACGAGCTCACGGCAGTAGGTGAATTTGCCACACGCTCGCATCCGTTCGAGGTGGCCTTCCTTCGGCCACATGTCCGCGCCTTGTGGGATCCCGCGCGCGCCCCGAAGCTGCCCACGTCGCGCGAGCAGCGCTTCGAACGCTTCGTCCACCTCTGCGTCGACCAACGGCGGCACGTCGTAGTCGTAGGCGGCGAAGACACCGCCGGGGCGGAGGATTCGCGCAGCCTCCGCGAAGGTCGGCTCAGGCTCCATCCAGTGCAGCGACTGCGAGCAGGTGACGAGATCAGCACTGCCGTCCTCGAGGCCCGTGTCGTGGCCAAAGCCGTGGCGGTATTCGATGCTCGGGTCTTGCTTCTGTGCCTGCGCGACCGCCTGCATTGCCGGGTTCGCTTCGATGCCGATCACGCGCTCCGCTACGTCAGTCCAAGCGCGGGTCGAGAGGCCGGTGCCGCTGCCGAGGTCGACGACGAGCCGGGGCCGATCGGTCCGCGCGAGCCGACACAACGTCTCGACGAGCGTGCGGGGTGTGCGGGGCCGGAAGCGCTCGTAGTGGGCGGCGAATCCCTCGCACTCGTAGCCGGAGCGGCGGATCAGCTCCTGCGAAAACTCCATCCAGGGGTTGTACTAAGCGGTGAGGCTGTCCGGGACCGAAGTCTCCGCGTACGGCCGCGCGCAGTTCTTTCCCTCGCGCTTTGCGCGGTAGAGTGCCTCGTCCGCGGCGCGGAGCAGGCTGGCGCGGTCGAGGCCGTCCGTTGGGAAGGTGGCGACGCCGGCCGAGACACTGATCCTCTCGCCGGAAGGGCACTCGACGGTCGTCAGGCGAGCGACCACCGCCTGCGCGAGGTCGAGCGCTTCGCTCTCGAGGCAGGCCGGCAGGAGGAGTGCGAACTCGTCGCCCCCGACGCGGAACGCCTCACCGCCGGACCGCAATCTGCGCGCGAGCGCCGCGAGAACGACGTCGCCGTCGGGATGTCCGTAGCGGTCGTTGATCCGCTTGAAGTCGTCGAGATCCACGAGGCAGAGGCTCAGCGGCAGCCGGTCCTCCTCCGCGCGGTCGAGCTCCGTCTGGAGCCGTTCGTGGAAATGACGATGGTTTCCGAGCCCCGTGACCGGATCCGTGAGAGCGAGCCGCATAGCTTTGAGCGCGCTGTGCACAGAGCGCTGGTAGAGCGCGATCGCGAGCATCGGCCCGACGAGCGCGGCTGTGAGGTACGGCGACTGCCGCCAGACCGCGGCGAGCATCACGGTTACGGACGCCATGATCGCGGACGGAATGAACGTCCACTGGACCCAGCGGCGCAGCAGCGGCAGGAACGCCTGCCGCGCCCAGCGGGCGACGATCGCGGATACGAGCGGGATGTTCACGGCATAGAACGCGAGCGAGGCGAGCGCGACCTGGACGAACAGGAGCGCGACGGACGGGCGGCTACCGAACGGCGCGGCGACGGCCCCGGCGGCGGCGCCGGACATTGCGTAGACCGACCCGTTGTAGGCGAGCTTCACCGCCGGCCGCCGGTGGACGATCTCCAACGTCGCCCGGGTCAGGAATCCGATCAGGATCGCCGCGGGCCATCCGTAGAGGACGGCGGCGCCGACGATGAAGACGGCGGACATGGCTACATGGCCGCCCGGCAGAGCCTCGAGCGGGACGGGGAAGGCCTCGGCGAGGAGTGAGGCCGCCAGCAAGACTGCGAGCCCGCGAAACATCGACAGCGGCGTATCGGTCAGGGTGAAGTGGAGGCAGGCGAGCGCGAGCACGACGGCGCCGGCCTGGGTCACAGGCAGGACCACCGGCGAGAGCCGCAATGTCTCGCGGGATCGAAGCGGCAGCACCTCGCGGTTCAACTCGGCCGCCTTACCCGTAGGGGCTCAGTCCGTACCCGACGAGCGCAGCGAGCACGCAAAGCAGCGCGGCCGCAGCGGCCGTCAGCCGCCATCTCGAGTGGAACATCGCCCCTCCCTGACGTATTCCCGGCTCATCATTGCGCCGCGCGGGCGCGCGGCCATCACCCGTTTAGGGGATCGGAGGCGCCGCTAGGAGCTAGACGGCGGCTGCAGCGAGCATCGGCGCGAGCTCCAGTTCCTCGGCGAAGACATCGACAACGTCCGGATCGAACTGGCTGCCTGCGCAGCGTTCGAGCTCTTCCAGCGCCTGCCTCCGGGTCAGCCGCGACCGGTACGTGCGGTTGGAGGTCATCGCGTCGTAGGCGTCCGCGACGAAGATGATCCTGGCCCCGAGCGGAATCGCGCCGCCTACGAGCCCGTCCGGATAGCCGTGGCCGTCCCAGCGCTCGTGATGGTGGAGCACACAGGTCGCGACCGGGTCGACGCCGAGACTCTCGAGCATTCGGAAGCCGATCTGAGGATGACGCTCGAGCACGAGTCGCTCCGGCTCCGTCAGGGGTCCGGGCTTGCGCAGGAGCTCCTCCGGGATCGCGAGCTTGCCGAGGTCGTGCAGGTTCGCCGCCAGACGGGTCAGCTCGACTTCGCCCGCCTCGAGTCCCAGGCGGCGGGCGACGCGCGCAGCCAGCTCGGCCACTCGCTGCGAATGGCTGCCGGTGTAGACATCGCGGGCATCGACGGCCCGCGCGAGGCTCGCCGCCGCGCGGTAGCGAGCTGCGCGGTCGCTGTCGAAGAGCCGCTTCAGCTCGGCCAGCTCCAGCACGTCGGGCCGGTACGCCCGCGCACGGTTCTTGCCGTGCTCCTTCGCCCAGTACAGGGCTCCGTCCGCGAGTCGGACGAGCTCGTCCCGCTCGGCCGCGTGCGCGGGCGCAACCGCGACGCCGGCGCTGACGGTGACCGGCCCGACCTGCTCGAGGGTCGTCGCCGCTATCCGCTCGACGATCGCCGTCGCGATCGAGAGCGCAGAGCGCTCGCCGCACCCGGGCAGGAGCAGCGCGAACTCGTCGCCGCCGAGCCTGAACGCCTCGCCGTTCTGACGCAGCTTGCCGGCGAGCTGCGAAAGGACACGATCGCCTGCGGGATGGCCGTAGCGGTCGTTGATGCGCTTGAAGTCGTCGACGTCGACGAAGCAGAGCGAGAGTGGCCGCTGCCGCTCGCGCGCGTGTGCGAGCTCCCACTCGAGCCGCTCGTGGAAGTGCCGGTGGTTGCCGAGCGCTGTCAGCGGATCGGTGAGGGCCAGCCTCATCGCGCGCAGTGCCCGCATCAGGGCGCGCTGGTAGAGCTGGATCGCGAGCAGCGGCCCGAGCAACGCGACGGAGAGGAACGGCGAGCGCTCCCAGAGAACGACGAGCATCAGCACTGCGGAGCCCATTAGCGTGAAGGGGAGGCCGGTCTTGCGGACGCTCGAGCCGACAAGCGAGGGCCACGCGCGGCCGGTGCCGGCAGCGACCGCGCCGGTGATCAGGAAGAGGTTGACGAGATAGCAGACCGAGGTCGCGACGGCCACGCGCGCGACCAGGCTGACGGCGCCGGCCTCGTGCAGCAGACGGAGCAGGCCCCCGGCGGCGCCGGCGGTGACCGCGAACGCGGCCGAGTTGTAGGCAATGCGCAACGGCGGCCTATGCTCGAACGTCTGAAGGATCGCCGGTGTAGCGAAGGCGACGAGCACACCCGCAGCCCAGCCGAAGAGGAGTATGGCCGAGACCCCGAAGACGAATGCGAGCGAGACGCCGTTCGCGTCGAGATCCTCGACGGGAACGGGGAAGTGGTGCGCTACGAGCGACGCGGCAAGGAAGGCCGCGAGCCCGACGAGCGTCGTCGTCGCATGCGGCGAGGTGGCGAACGTAGCCGCCGCAGCCGCGACGAGCGCGAACCCGCCCGCGCAGACGGGCGCTACGACCGCAAACAGGCGCGGACGCATCGTGCGGCTGTCCACGCAGCTACCAGTCTAGGAACGAGGACCAGTCGAGCCACCCGTTCAGCAGGGTGACCCCGATGGCCGCCACGAGGACGATCAGCAGGAGCAGGTGACGGCGGTTCCACTGCAACATCTCTCAGCCTCCCCAGGAAAGCCGTAGGTGACTGAGCGATTCTGAAACGCGGACGCGTAGGTTCCATCACCCGTTCGGGGGAACCGGTTTTCGTGCTCCCAAACTGGATCGCGGCTAGGTGAGTCCGGCTTCGGTGAGTGGACGCCGCGCCCAGGCGAAGCGCTTGAGATACCACCCCTCGAGCGGCGAGAGGTAGACGCCTTCGCTCGAGGAGTGGATCAACCAACCGCCGCCGAGATAGACGCCGGTGTGGTCGACCTGGGCCGGCTTGGAGCGCGGGCCGCGAGCACCGAAGAACAGCACGTCTGCCGGCGCGAGCTTCGCGAACGGGATCCGCTTGGCACGCGGCACTTCACCGCTCATCTGGAAGGTCGTCCGTCCACGGAGCGTAGAGGCGAGGGCTCCCTCGTTGGGGTAGCTCTGGAGCTTGTAGACGCGCCAGACGAAGCCCGAGCAGTCGAAGCCTCCGCGCGCCTGAACGCCGATTGGTGCTTCGGCGACCTCGCTCGTCCCGCCCCAGACGTACGGATAGCCGATGAACCGGACCGCGGTGCGGAGGATGCGCAGCTGCCAGGGCGAGAGCGGCGGTAGGACGAAGGAAGCCGCGGCGTCCGCGACGTAGCTCGTCTCCCAGCCGCCGAACTGGAGAATCTGTGCGGCCGAGAATGCAGCCTCGGCGCGCGTGGCGACGTCGGTCGGAAGCAACTCGAGATCGTCCTGTGCGGCGGGGTGATTCGTGCGGAGGCCGAGCAGCCGCGCCACGACCTCCGTGCCGAAGCGCGAGGACGGCGCGAGGCCGACGCGCGCGACTTCCTGCGTAAAGCTCGAGGCGGCATCGGAGAGGCCGAGCGCCCGGACGAGCTGCGCGTCGAGCTGCGCGACCGTCACGGAGGAGGAAGGGTTCGCCGGCTGGACGACGGGCTGCTGGGTCAGGCCCGCGACGAGGGCCGCGAGTGCCCGCTGCGTGAGCGGCGCGGTCGGGCGGAACGAGGCGACGTCGGGCGCCATCAAGCCGTGCGAGACGACGACCCGGATCTCCGGCAGCGCCCACGCGGCAGCGGCCTTGTTGTCCGTCCCGCCGGCGGCAGGCACGACGAGCAGCGCAAGGCAAGCGGCGAGGGGCAGGACGCGGCTCATCCTGTTGTTCGTATCGTCCGTTCGTCGGCGCCTCTTTAGTCTTGGCGGCGTGGAGTTCGAGATTCGCCCCGAGCCGAAGCCGGAGGAGCGCGAGGCGATCGTGGTTGCGCTCCAGCGGCTGCTCGAGCGAGCTCCGGCCCCGCCGGCCTATCGCAGCCGCTGGCGCCAAGCGGGTCTAGTCGAGGGCGTCGAGGCGGACTACACGACTGCGCCGCTGCGAAAGACCTCCGGCGAGACGCGCACGTAATCCAGGCGGGAGAATACGCTCGCGTGGCCCAGTTCTCGAAGGTTCTCGTCGCCAACCGTGGCGAGATCGCAATCCGTGTCTTCCGAACGCTGCGCGAGCTCGGCATCGGCACCGTCGCCGTCTACTCGGAGGCCGACCGTGGCTCGCTGCACGCGGCCGTGGCGGACGAGGCATACCTGATCGGCCCGGGGGCGCCGGCGGCGAGCTACCTGAATCAGGAACGTCTGCTCGAGACCGCCCGACGCTCCGGCACGGACGCGATTCATCCGGGCTACGGCTTCCTCGCCGAGAATGCGGGCTTCGCCCGCGCCTGCGAGGCAGCCGGAATCGTCTGGATCGGGCCGCCGCCCGAGGCGATCGAGGCAATGGGGTCGAAGACCACAGCGCGAGAGGCGATGAAGGCGGCCGGCGTGCCGATCGTTCCCGGCACCACCGAGGCAGTCGGCTCGGCCGAAGCGGTGTTGCGGATCGGCGGCGAGCTCGGCTGGCCACTCGCGATCAAGGCCGCGGCCGGCGGCGGCGGCAAGGGCCTGAAGGTCGTGCGCTCGCCGGACGAGGCGGAGCGCGCCTACGAGTCGGCGCGTCGCGAGGGAGAGGCGTACTTCTCCGACTCCACCGTCTACGTCGAGCGCTACCTCGAGAATCCACGTCACGTCGAGGTGCAGGTGCTCGCCGACGCGCACGGCAACGTGATCCACCTCGGCGAGCGCGACTGCACGATCCAGCGGCGGCACCAGAAGCTCGTCGAGGAGACGCCCTCGCCGGCCGTGAACGACGATCTCCGCGTTCGGATCGGCGCGATCGCGGTCGACGCGGCGCGCGCGGTCGGCTATCGCAGCGCCGGCACGATCGAGGGACTGCTCGACCGCGAGGGCGACTACTACTTCCTCGAGATGAACACCCGGATCCAGGTCGAGCACACAGTCACCGAGCTCGTGACCGGGCTCGACCTCGTCCGCGAGCAGGTGCTGATCGCGGCGGGAGAGCGGCTCTCGCTGCGCCAGGAAGACGTCCACCTCGCCGGCCACGCGATCGAGTGCCGCATCAATGCGGAGGACCCGGCGAACGGGTTCCTACCGGCGCCGGGGCGGATCACGACCTACCGCGAGCCGGGCGGGCCGGGCGTCCGTGTCGACTCGGGTGTCGTCGCCGGCTCCGAGGTCTCCGGGCTCTACGACCCGCTGATCGCGAAGCTGGTCGTCCACGGCGTCGACCGCGAGCACGCGCGCAGGCGCATGCTGCGGGCGCTCGAGGAGTTCGAGATCGGGGGCGTTGCGACGCTGCTCGGCTTCCACCGGGCGCTGATGGAGCATCCGTGCTTCGTCGCGGGCGCCACGTGCGAGGGCGTCGTCGAATCGCAGCCGCTCGCGGAGCGCGCGCAGGAGCTGGCGCGCGTCCCGGCTGCGGCAGCTGCCGCCGCGGACGGCAGGCTCGACGAGCGGGTCGCAGCGGTCGAGCTCGACGGGCGGCGCTTCGAGGTCAGGGCGCTCGTGCAGGAGCCGCCTCACGCCGAGCTCGCCCGCCGCCGGCGCAACCGAAGGCTGAGCACGCGCGCACCGGGCAAGGACGCTGTCGTGACGCCCATGCAGGGCACCGTTCTCGCCGTCGAGGTGTCAGAGGGGGACGAGGTGCGGGCCGGGCAAGTGATCTGCGTCGTAGAGGCGATGAAGATGGAGAACGAGATCACCGCCCACCGGGACGGCGTCGTCAGCGAGCTATCGGTCTCACCCGGAGAGACCGTGAAGACCGGCCAGGTCGTCTGCGTGGTCTCGCAAGAGGCGGATCGAGCCTAGGCTCAGTCACTCATCGCTGTCGGTCGAGTCCCACTCGTCGCCGTCCGTGTCGGTGGCGTCGACGTCGGACTCCTCGTCCTCGTCCTCCCCCAAGGGGCTCGCCCCGCTCTCCTCCTCGCTTAGGCCGTGCTCGTCGTACTCCATGCGCTCCCTCCTCGGTCGGTTGCTCAGGGCGTTCGCCGGTTCGTGCCCCGCCGAGCCTACCGGCGGCGCACAGCTACACTCGCGCGCCGGTGGACCTGTACGAATACCAGGGCAAGGAGCTGTTCAAGCGCTTCGGAATCCCCGTCTCCGACGGACGGCTTGCGACGACGCCGCACGAGGCGCGCGCGGCTGCCGAGGAGCTCGGGGGGCCGGTCGTCGTCAAGGCGCAGGTCCTCACCGGCGGGCGCGGAAAGGCCGGCGGCATCAAGCTCGCCGACGGCGCCCACGACGCGGAGAAGAAGGCGGGTGAGATCCTCGGCCTCGACATCCGCGGCCACGTCGTCGGCAAGCTCTGGATCGAGCGCGCCTCCGAGATCGCCAAGGAGTACTACCTCTCTCTCACCTTCGACCGCGGCACGAAGAAGGCGCTCTTCATGCTCACGAAGGAGGGCGGGATCGAGATCGAGGAGGTCGCGGCTGAGCGTCCCGAGGCGCTCGCCCGCCTGCACCTCGACCCGCTCGAGGGCTTTCAGCCCTACCAGGCTCGGCGCCTGATCTACGGCGCAGGCATCGACGACCCGGACGAGCAGAGGCAGATCCTCGACATCGCCGGTCGGCTCTACGACTGCTTCGTCTCGACCGACGCGATGCTCTGCGAGATCAATCCTCTCATCGTCACGCCGGAAGGCGAGGTGCGGGCGCTCGACTCGAAGTTCACGGTCGACGACAACGCGCTCTACAAGCACCCCGATATCGCCGAGATGCGCGATCCCGCGGCCGCCGACCCGCAGGAGGCGCTCGCGCGCGAGAGGGGTGTCACGTACGTCAAGCTCGACGGGGACGTCGGCGTCCTCGGCAACGGCGCGGGCCTCGTGATGTCCACGCTGGATGTGGTCGCGCTCGTGGGCGGGAAGCCCGCGAACTTCTGCGACCTCGGCGGCGGCGGCTCTGCGCAGGGGGTCGTGGACGCGCTCGAGGTAATCACCAACGATCCGCAGGTGCAGTCGATCCTCTTCAACATCTTCGGCGGCATCACCCGCGGCGACGAGGTCGCGCGCGGGATCCTCCAGGCCCTCGGCCAGATGGAGATCGACGACCCGATCGTCGTTCGCCTCGACGGGACGAACGCGGAGGAGGGGCGCACGCTGCTCGCGGACGCGGCACCGGAAAACGTGCACGTCGAGCCGACGATGCTCGACGCGGCGCGCCGGGCCGTGGAGCTCGCGGGATGACCGACCTCTGGTCAGAGCGCGCGGACGCCTATCGGGAGAGCGCCGCACATCGCGAAGGCCGGGACCTCGAGCTCATGGTCGAGTGGGCGAAGGGCGAGAGGGCGCTCGACGTCGCGACGGGCGGCGGCCACGTCGCTCGTCGGCTGCGCGAGGCCGGATTCCGCGTCGTCACGTGTGACCCCGCGCCGGGCATGCAGCCGGACGTGATCTGCCGCGCGGAGCACATCCCGTTCGACGAGGGAAGCTTCGACGTCGTCACCTGCCGCGTCGCCGCGCACCACTTCGACGATCCAGCCGCTGCGATGCGAGAGATGGCGCGTGTCAGCCGTGCGCTCGTCCTCGTCGCCGACAACCTCTATGCCGGAGAGGCCGGCGAGGAGGCCGACCGGCTCCGCGATCCCACGCACGTACGCAACTACTCGGAAGAGGAGTGGCGACAGCTGTTCGAGCAGGCCGGACTGGAGATGGAGGCGGTCGAGCATGAGGAGAAGCGGATCGAGCTCGAGTCGTGGCTCTCCCGCCCCGGCTGCACGGGCACGGAGGCCAAGCGTGTCCGTGAGCTGCTCGTCGACCGAATCGAGGGCCGGCATCTCAAGCTCGACCGGGGCATCTTCAAGGGGAGGAAGTCGCCTTAATGGCGATCATCGTCGACCGCGACACCCGGCTTGTCGTGCAGGGCGCCACCGGCCGCGAGGGCTCGTTCCACACGCTCCGCAACCGCTCCTACGGCACGAACGTCGTCGCCGGCGTGACGCCGGGCAAGGGCGGACAGGACCTTGAAGGGATCCCCGTCTTCGACACCGTCGCCGGCGCCGTCGGCGAGACGGGTGCGAACACGACGATGATCTTCGTCCCGGCGCGCTTCGCCGCCGACGCGATCTACGAGGCCGTCGACGCCGGCATCGGCACCGTGATCTGCATCGCCGAGGGACTGCCTGCCCACGAGATGCTCCGGATCTACAACTACATCCGCCCGCGTGGGATCACGATGCTCGGCCCGAACTGCCCTGGCGCGCTCTCGCCGGGCAAGGCCAACGTGGGGATCATCCCGGCGGAGATCTTCCGCGAAGGCCGCGTCGGGCTGGTCAGCCGCTCCGGGACGCTCACGTATCAGATCGGCCACGAGCTGACACAGCTCGGGCTCGGCAACTCGACGATCGTGGGCATCGGCGGCGATCCGGTCGTCGGCTCGTCGTTCATCGACGTCCTCCGGCGTTTCGAGGCAGACGACGAGACCGAGCTCGTAGTCATGGTGGGCGAGATCGGCGGCGACGAGGAGGAGAAGGCGGCGGGGTTCATCGCGGCGGAGATGTCGAAGCCCGTCGTCGCCTACATCGCCGGCTTCACGGCCCCGCCGGGGAAGACCATGGGCCACGCGGGAGCGATCATCTCAGGGTCGTCGGGAACCGCGGCGGCGAAGAAGGAAGCGCTCGAGGCGCACGGAGTCCGCGTGGGCACGACGCCGACCGAGGTGGCCCAGCTTGCCGTCGAGGTCGCTACAGGATCCGCAGCGGCGCGCAGCTGAGCGCGCTTCGGTTCCCGGCCGCATCCGTCGCCCGGACGCAGAAGCGGAGCGAGGCGGGCCGCTTGGGCGCGCGCCACGTGATCCAGTAGGCCGTGAAGTCGTCCGTCGCCCTGAGCGCCCGCCTGAATGCGCGTAGCACAGTGGATCGCCGATAGATCGAGATCTGCTCCGACGTCTCGCCGTCGTCGTCCCGCACGCGATAGCGCAGCTTCACGAGCGTGCCGCGCCGCGCGCTCACTGCGTATGCATGGACCGTCGGAGCGACTTTGTCGGGCGGGGGCGGCGGAGGCGGAGGGGCCGGCGGGGGCGGTGG
>JBARRS010000072.1:0-2763 GCA_049644345.1 Gaiellaceae bacterium | reverse complement strand
ACCATGGGGATAAGCGGGCTCATACAGGCTCCTTCGTTCCTGGGGTCCAGATTTTCGTAGGGGTCGCGGGCTTATCCTGCTCGGGAGTCCAGATCGTTTCACGCGCGCGGGCGAGCTCCGACGGAATGCGCTTCACCTCGGAGACGATCCGGTCGAGCGCGTTCCGGAGCAGCAGGTCGAATCGCAGCGTCTCGTAGCGGCCGGTCTGCCGGAGCTGCTCGATCACGTCCGTTGCGTCGTCGCCGGCCGCCTCGGCTTGCTCGCGGACGAGCTCGTCGACCTCCTCGTCGGCGACCTCGAGCCGGAGCTTCTCCGCCGCGGCCTCGAGCACGAGCTCGCGCGCGACCGAGCGCCGGGCCTCCTCGCGGAGGCGGTCCATCAGCTGCTCGGGATTCTGGCCCGAGAGGGCGAGGTAGGCGTCCGCTGAGATGCCGCGTCTTTCGAGCGAGCCGGCGAGGGCGTTCAGGAGCTCGCGCGCGCGAGACTCGACGAGAGCCTCGGCGACCTCGACGCGCGAGGCGTCTGCGAGCTTGTCGACCGCGGCCGAGCGGAAGTCCGTTTCGGAGCGTTCCGCAAGCTGCTCCCCGAGTGTCTCCTCGATGTCGGCGCGCAGCTGGTCGAGGGACTCGAATTCGGAAGTCGCGCGGGCGAGCTCGTCGTCGGCGGGTGCCGGCACGCGCTCGTTCACCGCCTTGACGGTGACGTCGACCGGCCTCGTCGATTCATCCGGGAGCACGTACTCGACCTGGTTCGTCTCGCCGGCGCTCATCCCGACGAGCGCGGCTTCGATCTCTTCGACGAGCCGGCCCGCACCGAGCTCGACGACGTAGTCGCGCTGGGCCTCGTCCGGCCCGACGACGTCGATCACGAGCACGTCGCCGAGCTGGGCCGGCCGCTCGACGGGCGAGAGCGCCGCTGCCGTATAGCGCAGGTGCTCGATCGCCTCGTCGACGAGATCGTCCGGGATCTCCGGCTCGACGTACGGAACCTCGAGCCCGGTCCAGTCGGCGACCTCGGGCTTCGGCTGCACCGCGAACGTGGCCGTGAACGAGAACTCTTCGTCGTCCGAGCCGGGGAGGTCGTACTCGTAGTCGGGCTGGGCGACAGGCTGGACGCGCGTATTCGCGGCAGCGTTTCGAAACCAGCCGCCGATGTGGGAGTCGATCGCCTCGTTGAAGATCCGCTCGCGGCCGAGCCGCGCGACGAGGACCTGCTGAGGCACCTTGCCCTTCCGGAAGCCCGGGACTCTGGCGCTCTCGGCAAGGTCGGAGGTCGCGTGCTCGACTGCGTGCCGGACATCCTCGCGCGGAACCTGGACGGTCAGCCGGACGCGGTCGGCGCCGAGCTCTTCGAGCTGAGTCTGCACTCAGCCATTCAAGCAGACGCAATCCGGCCTACGTCCCCTGTTCGAGGGAGCGTGCAGAGCAAGGTGCGGGCGAGAGGACTCGAACCTCCAAGGGCTTTCGCCCAACGGGTCCTAAACCCGTCGCGTCTGCCAATTCCGCCACGCCCGCGGTGCCTTAAGAGTAGAAGCACCGGAAGCTCGCCGCCGCGCCCGACATGGCGGGCGCGGCTCACCACCTTTCAACTTGAGGCGAAACCGATCGAAGTCGTCATGGCTTCGACGCAGCCGAAGCCGGACTTCGTATCGGTGAGGTGGCCCCGGGAGGAGTCGAACCTCCGCGCGCAGATTCGAAGTCTGCCGCTCTATCCGCTGAGCTACGGGGCCTCTCGGCCAGTATGCCGCCTCTCAGACTGTGTTCGGGAGCGGACGACCGGCTTCGGCGGCGAGAAGGTTGTCGACGAGGACCCGCGTCATCGCCTCGCGCGTCTCGCGCGTCGCGCTGCCGACGTGCGGCGTGAGGACGACGTTCGGGAGCGAGAGGAGCTCGGCCGGGACGACCGGCTCATCGGCGAAGACGTCGAGTCCGGCGCGGATCCGCCCGGAGGCCAGCTCCGCGACGAGCGCCGGCTCGCCGACGATCTGGCCGCGCGCGGCGTT
The DNA here is from genome assembly GCA_049644345.1 of Gaiellaceae bacterium. GTDB lineage: Bacteria > Actinomycetota > Thermoleophilia > Gaiellales > Gaiellaceae > JBARRS01. The sequence continues at coordinate 761 of JBARRS010000072.1, read as the reverse complement.
GACGAGGCAGGCGCCGTCGCGCAGCAACGCGAGCCGGCGGGCGTCGATCAGGCCGTGGGTCTCAGGAGTCAGCGGCACGTGCAGCGTGACGATGTCCGCTTCGGCGAGGAGATCGTCAAGCTCGCGGTACTCGATGCCGAGCTCCCGCTCCTCCTCCACGGCGAGCCGACTCCGCCGCGTGTAGAGGAGCCGCAGCTCGAATCCGCGCGCGCGCCGCGCCACGGCCGTACCGATCCGACCGAGCCCGACGATGCCGAGCGTCGCGCCGGCGAGGTCGTCGCCGACCAGGTAGCTCTCTTCCCAGCCGCTCCCCCACTCTCCGGAGCGGACGAGGCGGTCGCCCTCCACGACCCGGCGGCGTACCGCCAGGATCAGGGCGAGCGTGAGGTCGGCCGTGGCGGCGTCCAACACACCCGGCGTGTTCGTCACGGCGACGCCGCGGCGGCGGAGCCCTTCGACGTCGATCCCGTCGTAGCCGACCCCGTAGTTCGCGACGACTTTCAGGTTCGGGAGCCGGTCGAGAATCGAGGCGTCGATCGTCTCACCCACGACGGCAATCGCTTCGACGTCCTCGCGCGGCTCCAGCGGCAGCGGCCCGTACTCGACCTCATGAAGCTCTTCCCAAGCCGGTCCAGGAAACCGCCTCGAAGCAAGCACGTGCACGCCGCGAGCCTAGTGAGTGCGCAGCGAACGCGGGCTTTGCCCGCGTTCGCACACAACGCATTGGATTAAGCCGAAAACCGCTCGAAGTCGTCATGGCC
>JBARRS010000071.1:0-6759 GCA_049644345.1 Gaiellaceae bacterium | reverse complement strand
GCCCGGCCCGCCGCTCCGGCGTGTCAGCCTCCGCGCGGGAGCCGACGAGCGCGAGCGCCTGCACTCGGTCGGGCGCCCGGCGGAGGAGAGCTAGGGCACAGTAGCCCCCCATCGACGCGCCGATCGCGGCCAGGTCTCCCTCGACCTCACCGAGGATCGCAGTGGCCCAGCCGTCGATCGTGTTGCTCCGGCCGTACAGGCGAGGCGCGACGGCGTCGTCGACGTCGATTCCGTCCCACATGCGCTCGTCGAGAGGAAACGCGTGCAGGAGCACGACCTTCATCGCGCTGCCGCGAGCTCGGACTCGACCGCGATCGCAGGCCGCTCGAGTTGCCGCGCGAGCCAGGCCGCCAGGAACGGGAACGGCTCGAGGTCGACCCCGAGCCGCGCCTGCGCGCGCAGGATCCACGGCACGTAGCCGAGGTCCGCGAGCCCATACTCACGCCCCGTGAGGTACGGCTGCGCCTCGAGCGCGGCGTCGAGCTCCGCGAGCCGCTCGCCGAGCCGCGACTCCTCGCCGCGCCGGAGGGCGTAGTACTCGTCCCCGAAGCGGTCGAAACGCTCGAGCCAGAGCCGCGCGAGCGCGCGCTCGGCCGCGTCGGCCGGCAGGAGCGGCGGCTCCGGGAAGCGCTCCTCGAGGTACTCCATGATCACCCAAGACTCGGGCAGGACGAGCCCGTCGTCCTCCTCCAGCACCGGCACCTTCCCGATGGGGTTCTTGCGGTAGAGCCAGGCGGGGCGATCGTCGAGATCGATCTCGACCGCCTCGTACGGAAGTCCCTTCTCGGCGAGCTCGATCCGCACCCGGGCGCAGTAGGGGCAGCGGGCGGCGTCGTAGAGGATCACGGCTGGATCGTAAGTCCCACGACCTCGGCTATCTGCGCGAGCAGCTCAGGCGCAGGCGGCAGCTCATCGGGCGAGGCGGCCGTGCGCGCGACCGCGCGCACCCGGGCGGGATCGGCACCCGTCAGCCGGGCGACCACCGTCGGATTCGCCGCGAGGGCGATCACGTCTCCCGGCGGCAGGGCGCCGTAGTACTCGGGGACGGAGAGATACTCGTCGATGATCGAGCCGCGCTCGTAGAGGAGGTAGCGAACGACGGCGCCGTCCTCGACGCCGATTGCGAAGACGACAGCGCCGGTCGCGTAGGAGAGCTCCTGTGCGAGGTGCCGCAGCGCCTGGGGCTCGCGGCCGATGTCTCCGTACACGAGCGTCCAGCCGTTCCGCGCCGCTTCTACGGCGATCTCGTCGAACCGTCCGATCCTCGGCACGTACTTCCGCACCGCCGCCTCGACCGCGGCGGCATCCTCCGTCTGGACGTGGATCGAGCCGTACGACTCGCCCGCCTCCCCGCCCAGCCGCCGCTCGAGCTCGTCCACTGGGGTCGCGAGGCGGCGTGCCCATTCGGTGAAGCCAAGCCGCTGCCAGACTGCGCGCCCGACCTCGTTCGTCGTGTCCACGTCGAGCGCGACATGCTCCGCGCCCTGCTCGCGCACGACAGCGACGAACTCTCTCAGCAGCTCGTTGGCGAGACCCTGGCGCCGGCGGTCCGGGCGGACGTAGATGACGTTCAGATGCGCGACCCGGTTGGGGAGCGTGTGCCCGAACGCGACCCCGATCACCTCGCGGTCGTCTTCGGCGAGCAGGATCACCTTGTCGTCGAAGTAGCCGTCGGGTACGTCGATGGGCTGAAAGGGCCGGTCCCAGAGCTCGTCCGTCATCGCGTGGACGAGCTCCTTCACAGTCGGGACATCGTCGGCGGTGGCTCGGCGGACGTTCACGGCGCCGCCACCCTAAGCCCCGTCAGCAGGTAGTGCGCCGTCAAGTTCTGGAACGGCTCGAAGCGCGCGCCCAAGCTGCGCACCTCCTGCGTCGAGCCGACCCGCCCGTCGAGGTAGAAGGCCGACACGGCCTTTCGTAGCGCGAGGTCGCCGGCAGGCCAGGCCCGAGGACGCGCAAGATGGCGGGCGAGGAACCAGTCGGCCGTCCACTCGCCGAGCCCGCGCTGCGCCTGGAGCGCCGTCTTCACTTCGTCGTCCGGTAGCTCTGCCAGCCCGTCGAGGTCGAGGTCGGAGCGCGCGAGCGAGACGACGTACTCGGCCTTTCGCCCCGAGAACCCCAGCGCCCGCAACTCCTCTTCGTGGGCGTGTCCAAGCCGGTCTCTCGTGGGAAAGGCGTATGCACGCCCGATGGGCTCGCCGAACCGTTCGATCAGGCGGTTCCGGATCGCGAACGCGGCGCGGAGCGAGACCTGCTGGGCCGTGATCGAGGTGACGAGCGTCTCGAACGGGTCTGGAGCAAGCGGTGGACGAAAGCCCTCGAGGCGCGGCACGAGCCCGACGAGGACCGGATCGCCCGCCGCCCAGTTGTAGAAGCCCTCGAGGTCGAACTCGAGCCCGAGCAGCTTCCCGACGACAGCCTGGATCTCGGGGTCGAGTGGCTCGACGGACACGCCGGGCGGCGCAGGCTCGATCCGGACCTCACGCCCGCCGACGACCCGATGAAGCCCACCCTCGTGCCACAGATTCGAGAGGTCGGGGCCGAAGGCGCGGAAGCGCTCGGTCGAGAGCGCGAAGTCGTACGGCTGCGGGACGGGCACGAGGGGCATACCCCCACGCTAGCCGTGAGAATCGCGCCCAGAATCAGCGTCTCGAAGGCGCCGGCGCAGAAACCGAGGCGATGACGTCGCGGAAGTCGCCGAACGGCTCGAACGCCACTCCCCGCTCGCCGAGATACCGGGCGAGCCCGTCGCGCGCGAAGACGCGATCGGCGGCGAGCGCCGCGCAGCGGTCCGAGTAGCCGTCACCGACGTAGACGACCTCGCCCACCGGCAGGTCGCTTCGCTTGCAGGGCTCGCCGCACGTCCCACAGGCCTCGGTGTTCCGGAAGAGCACGCGCCAGCCGTCGGGCTGTGCGTCCAGGCGATTCGCCCGCAACTCCACCTGTACGCCTTCCCGCTCGAGGAGCGGCTCGATCAGCTCGTGGAAGCCGCTCGAGACCACGAGCAGCGGGTGCTCTGCGGCGAGCTCTCGAAAGCCCCGGCGCACCTCGACACGTTCGAGCAGCCACTCGGCGACCTCGTCCACCGGCGCGGTCACCGGTTCGAAGTCGCGACGGATCTCCCCGTTCAGCGTGATCTCACCGCGGGCCAGAGCGGCCGCCGCCTCCTGGTAGACGTCCCAGTTGCCGTACTCGCTCAGGACCATGACGAGCGTGTCCTCGACGGTCACGGTCCCGTCCCAATCGACGACGATCTGCAACTAGAAGTGGGACGTGACGCCGGCGGGATCCTCGTCGGCCTGTCCGATCGACGGCGCCTGCACGAGGTCCTCGTTCCAGGAGTAGGCGTACTGACCGTCGTCGAGCTTCTTCGCCAGCTTCGTCAATCGCAGCGGGTGGAACGTGTCGCACATGACGGCAAGCTCGTGCGTCTCAGTCGTGCCGATCGACTTCTCGGCGAGCCCTGGGTGAGGGCCGTGAGGGATTCCCGAGGGGTGCAGCGTTACCGAGCCGACCTCGATCCCTCGGCGCGAGCCGAAGTTGCCCGAGACGTAATAGATCATCTCCTCGGAGTTCAGGTTCGAGTGGTGGTAGGGGATCGGGATCGCCATCGGGTCGAAGTCGAGCTTGCGCGGACAGAACGAGCAGATGACGAAGTTCTGGCCCTGGAAGGTCTGGTGTGAGGGTGGCGGCATGTGAATGCGGCCGGTGATCGGCTCGAAGTCGTGGATCGAGAACGTCCACGGATAGACGTAGCCGTCCCAGCCGACGACGTCGAACGGGTGGTAGTCGAGGACGTACGTCTGGTAGCCGTCGTGGACGCGCACCTTGACGACGAACTCGCCTTTCTCGCGGCTCGTCTTGAGCTCGGTGGGTGGGTGGATGTCGCGGTGGTAGTAGGGCGCGTGCTCGAGCAACTGCCCGTATTCGTTCCGATAGCGCCGCGGGATCTCGATCAGGCCCGGCGAGGCGAAGACCAGGTGGCGCTGGTCACCCTCGAGCCGGAAGCGGTAGGTCGTTCCGCGCGGGACGACGACGTAGTCGCCCGGGCCGTACGGGAGATCGCCGAAGATCGTCTCGAGCGTGCCCGAGCCTTCGTGGACGAAGATCACCTCGTCGCCCTCGCCGTTCCGGTAGAAGCCTTCCATCTCGTCGCTCGGCCGGCAGAGGGAGATCTCGACATCGTCGTTCCACATCAGCAGGCGTCGGCCTGTGATCGGGTCGCCCTCGGGCTCGATCCCCATCGTCGCGAAATGCCGGTGCGCGTGCGCGTCCGGCACCCACTCGCTCCGCTTGATCGGCTCAAATCCCCCGAGCTTTCGGATCCGGCACGGAGACTGGAGGTGGTAGAGGATCGACTCGTTGCCGGCGAAGCCCTCGAGCCCCATCACCTCCTCGGTCAGGAGCGTCCCGTCGTCGCGGAACTGGACGTGGCGCTTGCGCGGAACGTCGCCTAGCCGCTGGTAGAAGGGCACGGCTGAACTCTATCCAGCGAGCTCTGCGAGCCTCTTCCCGATCACGGGCGCGAACTTGAAGCCGTGGCCGGAGCAGGCGGAGCCGACCACGATCCGGCCGTGGCGCTCGAGCACGAACCGCTCGTCGGCGGTCGTCGTGTAGAGGCAGGTCTCGCTTGAGGCCGGCTCGGGGTCGGAGAGCCTGAACGTTTCGCCCGCCCACTCCGCCACGGCCGCAACGGTCTCCGGGTCGGGCCTGCCGTCCTCATCGAGCTTGGTGACCACAGGGCCGGCGTGGTGATGGCCGACCTTGAGGCCGAACGTCGGGTCGTGGAGCGAGTAGAAGCCGTGCCCGCGGTGGATCAGGCGCACGACCGAGGGAACCGGCGTCTCGCGATCGAGCCGGAAGTAGGCGACGGTCTCGCGGGTCACCTTCACCGGCAGCTCGATCCCGGCCGCAGCGAGCAGCTCCCTCGCCCAGGCCCCCGCTGTGACGACGACCACGTCCGCGTCGAGCTCATCGAGCGCTGCGAGCCGGGACTCCTGCTCGATCCTCGCCCCGGCCCGCTCGGCCCCCGCACGGAGGGCGGCCAGCGCCCGGTCGGCCCGGACGAAGCCCGCCTCCGGCTGGAGCAGCGCCTTCCACCCCGGCGGGACCGAGACGTCGAAGCGGTCGGCGACCTCGTCAGGCTCGAGCTCCTCCCACGGCACGCCGCAGGCTTCGAGCCCGGGCCGCGAGCTCTCGTCGAGATCGTCCACGATCTCGACGATGCCGGGCAGCTCGAGCAGCCGCTCGCCACTTTCCTGCTCGAGCTCACGCCACAGCGGGAGCGCCTCCTGCGCCAGGCTGACCCATTCCGCCTCCGGGTACGCGAGGCGGAAGATCCGGCTGCGGCCGTGGCTCGAGCCGTGAATGTGGCCGACCTGGAACTGCTCGTGGACGGCGACGTCCGCACCGTCGCGGGCAAGGGCGCGAGCGGCCGCGAGGCCCATCACGCCTGCGCCGACGACCGCGACCTTCAGGAGACGATCCTGTTGGTGAGCACGCCGATCCCTTCCACCTCGAGCTCGACCTCGTCTCCGGGTCGAAGCCAGCGGCCGTCACCGTGCTCGAGGATGCAGCCCGTGCCGACGGTGCCCGAGCCGATCACGTCGCCCGGGAGCAGCTCCGTGTTCCTTCCCGCCCGCTCGAGGATCGCCTCCCACGAGTGGTACATGTCGCCGAGATTGCCCCGGGAGCGCTCCTCGCCATTGACACGCGCGACCATCTCCAGGCGCAGGTCGCCGAGCTCGTCCGGCGTGACGACGACAGGGCCGAGCGAGGTCGCGAAGTCCTTTCCCTTCGCGGGCCCGAGCCCGACGCGCATCTCCTGCCGCTGGAGGTCTCGCGCCGACCAGTCGTTCATGATCGTGAAGCCTCCGATCCGGCCCTCCGAACCGATCACGGCAGCGACCTCGAGCTCGTAGTCGAGCTCCTCCGAGCCTTCTGGGTAGGGAATCTCGTCGTCCGGCCCGTACACGGCCGCCGGGTTCGAGAAGTAGAAGACCGGGATCTCGTACCATTCCTTCGGCACGCCCGCCCGCCCCGTGACGCGCGCCGCGTTGCGGACGTGCTCCTCGAACGCGTAGGCATCGCGGATCGACGGCGGCCGCGGAACCGGCGCCAGCAGCCGCACCTCGTTGCGCCGATATTCCTCGTGCTCGCGCGCTTGCCCACCGCCGGTGAAGAATGACTGGAGAGAGGAGGCGGCGAGATGGATGACCCGGTCTCCCTCGACCTTGCCGACCCACCCGAGCGGAAGCTCCCGGTCGACGGGCGCAAACCGACAGAGCTTCACCTCAGGGCTCGGTGTGGACGATCACGTCGGCGATCTCGGGGCGCTCGCGGCGGATTCGTTCTTCGATCTCGCTCGCGCGCGCGTGCGCGTCCGACAACGCCGCGTCGGCGTCCAGGCCGAGAGTCAGAAAGGCGATCAGGCCGTCGTCCGTGTGCAGGAATCGGAGCTCGCGCGGCGCCTGGCCGGTCGCCTCGCGGACGATTCGAAGCACCGTTTCCTCGTACCGTGCGGTGTCCTTCTCGGCCGGACGGCGCCCCGCTGAAGTCTCGGCGAGCGGCTCGAGGTGCGTCTGCACCGACTCGATCTCGGGCACTGACTCCGCGATCGCTCGCTCGACCTCGCTTGCGACCTCATGCGCCTCCTCGAGCGAGAGGTCGCCGGGCAGCTTCAGGTGGAGCGAGAGCTCCGTGCCGCCGTCCACGTCAACGACGCTGATGTTGTGGATCTCGCGCACCTGAGCCACGCGC
>JBARRS010000070.1:0-14603 GCA_049644345.1 Gaiellaceae bacterium | reverse complement strand
CTCGTGGTCGTCGATCAGGTCGACGGCCCGTCGACCACGTACTCCGAGCGGTTTGCATGCCCCGAGCACGGCGTCTCGCTGCCGGAGCTCCAGCCGCGGATCTTCTCGTTCAACTCGCCGCACGGCGCCTGCCCGCGCAGCACAGGCCTGGGCGCCCAGCAGGAGATCGACCCCGACCTGCTCGTCCCAGACCGGACGCTCTCGATCGGCGACGGCGCGCTCGTGCCGTGGGCGGTCGGCAACTCGGGCTTCTACGAGTCGGTGATCCAGGCGATCGCCGACCGTTACGAGATCGACCTGGAGGCCCCGTGGGAGGAGCTGACCGAAGAGCAGCGGAACCGCTTCCTCTACGGCACGGGCGACGACCGCGTCTACGTCACCTACCGCAATCGGATGGGCCGGCGTCGCTCGTACATGCTCGCCTTCGAGGGGCTGGTGCCGAGCCTCGAGCGCCGCTACCGCGAGACGGACTCGTCGCAGCAGCGCGAGCGGATCGAGGAGTACATGAGCTTCCGCCCGTGTCCGGTCTGCAACGGCGCGCGGCTGAAGCCGGAGGTGCTCGCGGTCACGATCGGAGAGAAGAACATCCACCAGTTCACGCAGATGTCGGTCACGCGCGCGATCGAGTTCCTGGACGGGCTCGTGCTGACCGACACGGAGCGGCTGATCGGCGAGCGTGTGATCAAGGAGATCCGAGAGCGGTTGACCTTCCTCGACAACGTCGGGGTCGGCTACCTCCAGCTCGACCGGGCTGCGGCGACGCTCTCCGGTGGAGAGGCGCAGCGACTCCGGCTGGCGACGCAGATCGGCTCACAGCTGGTGGGGGTGCTCTACATCCTCGACGAGCCGTCGATCGGGCTTCACCAGCGCGACAACGGCCGGCTGATCGGCACGCTCGAGCGGCTGCGCGACCTCGGCAACACCGTGCTCGTGGTCGAGCACGACGAGCAGATGATGCGCGCCGCCGAATGGCTCGTCGACATGGGCCCGGGAGCGGGTGAGCACGGGGGTCACGTCGTCGCGGAGGGCCCGGCGGCGAAGATCGAGCGGAACAAGGCGTCGATCACCGGCAAGTTCCTCTCCGGCGAGCGCACGATCGCCGTCCCCGAGCGGCGCGACGAGGAGCTCGGCTCGTTCTGGATCCGCGGTGCGACGATGCACAACCTGAAGGGGATCGACGTCGAGTTCCCAGTCGGGAAGCTCGTCTGCGTCACCGGTGTCTCCGGCTCGGGGAAGTCGACGCTCGTGAACGAGATCGTCTACAAGACGCTCGCGAACCGGCTGCACAAGATGCGGGTGAAGCCGGGCGAGCACCTCGGCTGCGAGGGGATCGAGTGCTTCGACAAGGTGATCGACATCGACCAGTCGCCGATCGGGCGGACGCCTCGCTCGAATCCGGCGACATACACCGACCTGTTCACGCCAATCCGCGAGCTCTATTCGCTGACGCCGGAGGCCAAGGTGCGCGGCTACAAGCCCGGGCGCTTCTCGTTCAACGTCCGCGGCGGCCGGTGCGAGACCTGCAAGGGCGACGGGCAGATCAAGATCGAGATGCACTTCCTGCCCGACGTCTACGTCCCTTGCGAGACCTGCGGCGGCAAGCGCTATAACCGCGAGACGCTCGAGGTGCGCTTCAAGGGCAAGTCGATCTCGGACGTCCTGGACATGTCCGTCGAGGAGGCGCTCAGGTTCTTCGCAAAGATCCCCAAGCTGCGGCGCCGGCTTCAGACGCTGCACGACGTCGGGCTCGACGACATCAAGCTCGGGCAGCCCGCGACGACGCTCTCGGGCGGCGAGGCGCAGCGGGTGAAGCTGGCGAAGGAGCTCTCGAAGGTCGCCACCGGCCGGACGCTCTACATCCTCGACGAGCCGACGACCGGGCTCCACTTCGCCGACATCGAGAAGCTGCTCGACGTGCTCCAGCGGCTCGTCGACGCGGGCAACACCGTGCTCGTGATCGAGCACAATCTCGACGTGATCAAGCAGGCCGACTGGATCGTCGACCTCGGGCCCGAGGGAGGCGAGGCGGGCGGCGAAGTGATCGCGACCGGGACGCCCGAGCAGGTGGCGGAGGTCGAGGAGTCGTACACGGGGCAGTACCTGCGGCAGGTGCTGCCGTCGGTTGCCGCCGCTGCCTGAGTCGTCGGATCCGTACCTGCGCATGCACGCGCGTCGCTACGGCGTGCTTCTGGACCTGGCCAGGGACCTGGTCCAGGGACCGGTCCGGATCCTCGATGTCGGAGCAGCCTACGAGGCAGTGGAGTTTCGGCGGTTGCCCGGCGCAACCGTCGACAGTCTCGGCTTCCGCGACGAGCGCTTCTCGCCCCGCGAGGGCGAGCGGCACGTCGATTTCGACCTGAACGAGACCGAGCGGCACGGGTCGTGGCCCGAGCTCGAAGCGTACGACCTGGTCGTCTGCGCTGAGGTGATCGAGCACCTCCGCGTCTCGCCGCTCCACGTTCTCGGACTGCTCCGTCAAGCGCTGCGCCCAGGCGGCTGGCTCGTCCTCCAGACGCCGAACGCAGTCCGGCTGGGGAACCGGGCGCGGATGCTCGTCGGGCGCAACCCGTTCGAGCCGATCCGCGCTGAGCCCGCGAATCCCGGGCACTTCCGCGAGTACACGGTCGATGAGCTGCTCGCGCTCGGGCGCGAGGCCGGGTTCGAGGTCGGCGGCTGGCTGACCGCGAACTACTTCGAGACCGGCTCGAGCGCGAACGCTGCGCTCGTTCGGCTCGAGCGGCTCGTGCCCGCGCGGCTCCGCGCCGGGATCACGGCCTGGCTGCGGAAGCCGGGCCAGTAACCTCCGCTGCATGAGTGCTCGCGCCGAGCCCGCGATCGCGGACGAGCGTCTCTGGCTTCTGCGCGCGGTGCTCGTTCTGAGGCGGCCGCGCGAGGTGTTCGCCGCGCTGCGCGACGACTCGGAAGAGGCGGCTCGCGCGCGGCAGGAGGCGGTGACCGCGCTCACGATCCTGGCGGGAGTAGCGGCGATTCTCTGGACGCCGACCTGGGGCCACCTGATGGACGACCCCGTCTACGACGGACTGCTCGTCGCCGTCGTCTCGTTCATCGGAGGCGCGATCTACGGGCCCGTGCTCTACTGGCTCATTGGCCTGCTCCTGTATGCAGGCGAGCGCGTCGCGAGTGCCGGCGCCAGTTTCCGCCGCGCCCGGCACGTCGTCGCCTACGCCGCGGCGCCTATTGCCCTTTCGCTCCTCATCTGGCCGGCCCGGCTCGCGATCTACGGCGAGGATCTCTTTCGCAGCGGCGGCTCGGACAAGGGCGCAGGAAATCTCGCCTTCGTCGGGGTCGAGCTTGCGTTCGTCGCCTGGGCGCTCGCGCTGCTCGTGCTCGGCGCCGTCACCGTGAATGCTCGCGCGCGGTAGCCGAGAGCGCCGCCTCGAATTCCGCCAGCTCCTCGTCCGGGATCGAGTACGTGTGTTGCTCGCTGGGGAAGGCGCCTGAGCGGACGTCTGCGGCGTACTCCTCCAGTGCGCCGCGGATCTCCGTTGCGAGGTCGGCGTAGCGCTTCACAAACCGCGGCGCGCGCCCCTCGTACAGCCCGAGCAGGTCGTGGTAGACGAGCACCTGGCCGTCGCACTCGACGCCGGCGCCGATCCCGATCGTCGGCACGGCGAGCGCTTCTGTTATCCGGGCCGCCACCGGCGCGGGTACCGCTTCCAGGACGACCGCGAAGCATCCGGCAGCCTCGAGCGCGAGCGCGTCCTCGAAGAGACGCACCGCTTGCTCACCGGAGCGCCCTTGCGCCTTGAAGCCCCCGAGCACGGTCGCCGACTGTGGTGTCAGCCCGACATGGCCGATGACGCCGATACCCGCGCCGGCGATGGCCCGCGCGCGCGAGAGCGAGGGCCCGGTGCCCTCGAGCTTGACGACGTCCGCGCCGCCCTCCTTGACGAACCGGATCGCGTTCTCGACCGCCCGCTCGTCGGACACCTGATACGAGCCGAAAGGCATGTCGCCGATCACGAGCGGCCGCTTCGCCGCACGCGCGACCGTCCGCGTCAGCCAGAGCATCTCGTCCATCGAGACCGGCACGGTCGACTCGTGGCCGAGCACGACCATCGCCGCGGTGTCACCCACGAGGATCAGGTCGACTCCCGCGGCGTCGGCCAGCCGAGCTCCGGGCGCGTCGTACGCAGTGACCATCACGATCTTGTCGCCGCGCCGCTTCATCTCGCGCAGCTCGGGGAGCGGGAGCTTGCCTGGCGCTGGAGTGGCAGGGCCGGGTGTGCGTGGACGCGTGCTCATGCGGTTTCTCCTTCAAGGACGACGTTGTCGATCAGGCGGGTTCCTCCGACGTGAACGGCCGCTGCAAGGACGCGAGGCTCGAAGTCGGCGACCTCCACGTAGTCGATCTCGAGCCCGTCTAGGAGCGCACGCGCCTCGCCCGGATCCTTCGTCTGCAGCGCCCGCGGAAGTACAAGCGCGCGCTCGCGCTCCTCGGGTGAGAGGTACGCGTTCCGGGAAGAGACGGCGAGGCCGTCGGCGTCGCGCACCGTGGGGAGGACGCGGACCTCCACGTCGAGGTCGAGGTCGCGAACCATCCGCTTGATCACTGCCACCTGCTGAGCGTCCTTCTGGCCGAAGTAGGCGACCTGCGGACGGACGAGGTGGAACAGCTTGAGACAGATCGTTGCGACGCCGCGGAAGTGGCCGGGTCGGTGCGCGCCCTCGAGCACGCGGCCGAGCTCTTCGACCTCGATCCAGGTCTGGTAGCCGGGCGGGTAGAGCTCGTCGGCCGTTGGCGCAAACAGGTAGTCGACGCCCGCCTCGTCGGCCAGCTTCGCGTCGCGCTGCTCGTCACGGGGGTAGCGCTCGAGATCTTCGCCGGGGGCGAACTGCGCCGGGTTGACGAAGAGGCTTCCGACGACCACGTCGCACTCTTCGCGCGCGGCCTTGAAGAGCGAGAGATGGCCCGCGTGGAACGCTCCCATCGTCGGCACCAAGCCGGTCCGCCCGGGCCCGAGCGCCCCGCGCAGCTCAGGGATCGTCCGCAGCGTCTTCATTTCGTCGCCTCGGCCAAGACGTCGTAAAGGGGCTCGAGCTCGGGCCGGACGTCGCGGATGGCGCGACGATGCGACTCGACCGTCTCCCAGTCGCCGCGCTCGATCGGCCCCGTCAGCTCGAAGTCGTTCTCGATCGTGCGGCGCATCAGCGGCACGAGCGCCTCGGGCGGCGCGCCGGCGGCGCGGAAGAGGTCGGAGGCGACCCGGTGCAGGGTCACGAGATAGCTCGACGCGATCGCTGCTCCGGCGTGGTAGAGCGGGCGCGCCCCGTCGGCGAGCTCGAACGGCCGGAGCCCGAGCAGCTTCGCAAGCTCGGCGCCGCGTTCCCGAGCCTCCTCGCCCTCCGCCGTCACCGCCGCCCACGCTCCGTCGAGCTGTTCGGGCCCCCGCGCGCGCGTGAACGTCTGCAGCGGGTGGACCGAGAACCGCCGTTCGTGCGGGTCGAGCGCTGTCAGCGGCGTCGCGCCGCTGACGTGCGCGACCCAAGGCCCCGGCGCCAACGAACGCGCGACCTCGACGATCGCGCCGTCCGGCACGCAGACGAGGACGAGCTCGGGGTCGTCCTCGCGCAGCGCCACGCCGCGCTCCTCGAGTCGGGCGGCGACGGCCGAGCCGACGCGCCCGCGGCCGATGACGTTGATGGTCTCGAACACACCGCTCCAGTTCCGTAGCGGATACCGGGCAGCGTGAAGCCTAGCCGCTTCGTCCTCCGCGGCCGTGGAAGGCCCGTCTTCCAGGGCCTTCCACTCGCGCGAGGAGCCTAAGCCGCTTGCCGGTCGCGCTCGGGCTGGATCAGCAGCTCGTGAACCGCACCCTGCTCGGCGGAGCGCTCGGCGCGGCCGAAGCGGTACGGGATGCCGCAGACGGCCGCCAAAGCCGCGATGGCTCCGGCGACGAGCAGCAGATTGAGAAGAACGATCGTGACCATGCTTCCTCCTTGCCTTGTCGGTTACCCGGCCAGGGAAGCAGCCGTGCTTGAGAGCGAGCCAAGAGCGATCTATGAGCTCCCTAAGAAGTGGCCTCGTCGCCGAACTGACGGATGTCGCTTGCAAGTTGCCTTCGGCGGGGTTATCGTGCCGCCGCCTCTAACGGGGGAGTCCGATGCGAACGCTGGTCGCCGGAGGAAGGCCCCGCCACCGGGCTGAGGTCGCCCGGAGCAGTTACGGCACTCACATCGAGGCTTCGAGACGATGAGCCTTGGCGCGAAGCTGCTCGGAGTTCTGCTCGGTGTCGCAGCGGGAACCGCGCTAATCGTCTACTACATCGTCGGCTACCTGATCGTGACGCCGCACGCGGTCGCCGCTCGGCAGCCTGCGCCGGGCCAGTCGAGGCTGACCCTTCAGACGGTCGCGTCACTGGGATTCGGCCCGCACCCGGACTGGGTCTCCTATCTCGCCCAGGACAGTCACGGCAAATGGCACCACACCACCGTCTTCACGGTGCCCGCGCACGCGACGGTGACGATGACCATCCTCCAGTACGACACGGCGACGGGGCTTCGGAACGGCTTCTGGGGCAAGCCGCGCGGGATCGTCGGCGACACGATGATCGTCAACGGCAAGCCGCTCAAGAACCTCAACCCCGATCTCGCCTCGCACACCTTCGCGGTCCCGGATCTCGGGGTCAGCGTGCCGCTCGAGGGCGTGTCCGCCAACGCCAAGAACCAGTGCAGCGCCGCACCGTGCACCCTGAAGGAGGCCCACAACACGGTCGTCTTCACGTTCAGGACGGGTAAGCCCGGCACCTACCGGTGGCAGTGCTTCGTGCCCTGCGCCGCCGCGTTCATCTTCGGTTTCGGCGGCCCGATGCAAAGCCTCGGCTACATGGATGGGCTCCTTCACGTAGCGTGATCGAGGCTTCCGGGCAGCGCGTTTCCAAGCACGGCGTCCGCATCTTCTCGATCTGGCTCGTGCTCACCGCGATCGCCGAGCCCCTGCTCGTGGTCGTCCTCGGCCCCCACCTCCCGCCCGGGCGGATGAGTGCCGAGGCCAGCGACCAGACGGGCGCGAACACGGTGCTGCTCGCGGTCGTCGCCCCGGTCGTCCTGCTCGTGTGCGTCTTCTTCGTCTACTCCTTCTTCGCCTTCCGCGAGCGGGGCACCGCGATCGTCGACGGGCCGCCGATCCGCGGCCACGGGCCGATTCAGATGACCTGGGTGCTCACCACGGGCGTGATCGTGGTCGCGCTTGCGGTCTGGGGGAGCTACACGCTCGTCGCGAGCGCCAGCGGTGCGGGGGGAGGGCAAGGGCCGTCGCCGACCGATCTCCCGAAGGGTCACAAGACGGCGCTGCCGATCCAGGTGATCGGCCAGCAGTGGGACTGGACGTTTCGCTACCCGAAGAACGGTGACTTCGAGACGCGCCAGCTGTACCTACCGGTCGGCAAGGTGATCCAGCTCCACGTCACTTCCCTCGACGTGACCCACTCGTTCTGGGCCTACGAGCTCGGGGTGAAGGCCGACGCCGTCCCGGGCGTCGACAACGTCGCCTACGTGACGCCGCGCAAGCTGGGCACGTTCCACATCCGCTGCGCGGAGCTCTGCGGGCTCTGGCACGGGCACATGTACCGGATCGGCCACGTGGTCAGCGCTCAGGAGTTCGCCGCGTTCACCGCGCGCGAGCAACGCGACGAAGCGGCGGGACAGAAGGACCTGCCGCCCTACGGCCGCGTCTACTTCCCCGAGCCGAAGCACCGAGCCGGATGACGAGAGGAGCGCACGCATGAGCACAGCTGCCGTCGCGGTGACACCGCCCGCCTGGCGACGCCTCGTCGGGTTCAACGTGCTCGCCGCGATCCTGCTCGGCGTCGGAGGGTTCTTCCTGGGGGCGTGGATCGGCGGGAAGATCGCCGTGGGCCACAAGTACCTGATCGCCACCGACCAGAACGACGTCCGCATCTTCATGGGCTTCCTGTTCGGAACGATCGGCTGGTTCGCCGGCCTTGGCTTCTTCAACTATCCGATAGCGCGCCTCGCGGGCCGCCCTCCGCTCAGCTCGGGTAGTGAGGGGGTGTACACCCTCCCCGAATCGACGATGCGCCAGCACGAGGGAAGCGGCGTCGGCCGGTACTTCACGCTCTGCACCGACCACAAGGTCGTGGGGATCCAGTACTTCTTCGGCGTCGGCCTGTTCTTCTTCATCGGCGGCCTGAACGCGATGCTGATCCGAACGGAGCTCCTGCACCACACGGAGCACGCCTGGCCCGCCGGCCAGTACATCTCGCTGGTCGGCCTGCACGGGACGATGATGATCATGATGACCTCGGCCTTCATCCTGGGGCCGTTCGGTAACTACTTCGTCCCTCTGATGATCGGCGCCAGGCGGCTCGCCTTCCCGCGGGTCGAGGCCTTCACGTTCTGGCTCGTGCCGCTCGCTGGGCTGGTGCTGCTCTCGTCGATCGCCTGGAACGGCTTTCCGACCGGCTGGACCGGCTACGCGCCCCTCGCCGACGAGGCCCGCGCGGGTATGGACGCCTACATCTTCGCGTTCATCCTGATTGCGCTCTCGCTCACGTTGGTCGGTATCAACCTGCTGGTGACGATCCTGACGATGCGGGCACCCGGCCTCACATGGACGCGGCTGCCCATCTTCGTTTGGGCGGTCCTCTCGACCTCGGTTCTGATGGCGCTCGCGCCGCCCGTGCTGATCGCCGCGATGACGATGGGAATGATGGACCGCGCGGCGAACACGTCCTTCTACATCGCGAGCGGCGGCGGCAGCCCGTACCTGTACGAGAACCTGTTCTGGTTCTTCGGCCACCCCGAGGTCTACATCCTCGCGTTACCGGGCTTCGGGATCGTCCTCGAGATCCTGCCCGTATTCGCGCGCAAGCCGCTCTGGGGCTACCGCCTCGCCGTTGCCGGCATGCTCGGCGTCACCCTGCTCAGCTTCATGGTCTGGCAGCACCATCTGTTCGTCAGCGGGATCAACTCGAACCTGCGTCCGTTCTACATGCTGACCACCGAGCTGATCTCGATCCCGACCGGGTTCATCTTCCTCAACGGGATGGGAACGATCTGGCGCGGCCGCATTCGGTTCACCGTACCGATGCTGTTCGCGCTCGCCTTCTTCTTCAACTTCCTGATCGGAGGCCTCTCAGGGATCTATCTCTCGGACGTCCCGAGCGACGTCACCACCCACGGCAGCTTCTTCGTGATGGCGCACTTCCACTACACGATCATGGGCGGGCTCGTCTTCGCGTTCTTCGCCGCGACCTACTACTGGCTGCCCAAGATGACGGGCATCGTCCTCAACGAGACGCTCGGCAAGATCCACTTCTGGACGATGTTTGTCTTCTTCAACCTGACGTTCTTCCCGCTCTTCGCGGCCGGGTTCCTCGACATGCCGCGCCGCGTATCCACCTATGCGCCGCACCTCCAGACGCTCAACATCTTCGTCTCGGCCTCGGCGTTCGCGCTCGGGTTCTCCATGCTCGTCTTCGTCGGAAACCTCGTCTGGTCGCTCGTCTTCGCGCGCATCCCGGCACTCGCAAACCCGTGGCAAAGCCGCTCGCTCGAGTGGCAGGTGCCGACGCCGGTGCCCGTCCACAACTTCGAGCGGATCCCGGTCGTCACGGCCGGCCCGTACGAGTACGGCGTCCCGAACGCGCCCGCCGTCGCCGATTTCGGTGCCGGCGCGATCGCAGCGGCAGGGAAGTAGGTCGTGACCAACGGGGCAGAGATCCGTCCGGCGTACGCCGTCGAGGACTTCGAGATCGGGGCGCGCAATGTCGCGCTTGTCTCGCAGCTCGGCGCGGCCGCCCAGACGTTCTTCTTCGTCGCGTTCCTGTTCGCGTTCTTCTACCTGCGTGCACTCAACACGAACGGACGTTGGAACGCCCACCACATCCATCCCTCACGCGCGTACGGCATCGCGATCCTGATCTGTGTGCTCGCCAGCGTAGGTGCCGCCTGGCTCGGCGCCTGGTCGACGCGAACGGCCAACGTCCCCCGCTGGCGGGCGGGAATGTCGGCGGCGATCCTGCTCGCGCTCGCCGCCGTCGGCCTCCAGTCGGCGGAGTACGCGAACCTCGGCTTCGGCCCGGGCGACGGGAGCTTCCCGAGCGTGTTCGTCGGGTGGACCGGGCTCTACATCGTGAACGTCCTGGCCGTCATCTACTGGCTGACGACATTGCTCTCGGAGAGCTTCAACCGCCTCGGGCGGCCAATCGAGTTGATCCGCCCGACGGCCGAGGGACTGGCGCTGTACTGGGGCGTGCTGGGGCTCGTCGAACTGGGCGCCTTCCTGCTCCTCTACGTCGTCAGGTGACCGCGATGCGTGCCGGGGATCCGGCGGCGTCTACAGTTCCGACAAGTCGGAGGTACTGCCAATGAGCCATGTCACCTCAGGCGCCGTCCTGACGCTCGTCATTCCGCTCTCGCTGCTCGTCGTCATCCTGGGGATCTGGGCTGTAGCGTTTCGGCGTGCGATCCCGCGGCGGTCGCACGGGGAGATCTCTTCCCGCGATGGATGAGCGGCTCGGTCGGCGGGGTGCGTGAACTTCGAGGCCAGCGTGATCGCGCCTGTCGCGGTCGCGGCGGCCTGGTATGCCTGGGGCACCCACCGGCGCCCGCTGCGCCTTGTCGGCGGCCGCCGCCCGCTGCCTGACCTCTGGCGACCGGCGGCCTTCTACACGGGCCTCGCGGCGATCCTCGCCGCGCTCGTGCTCCTCGACTCGGCGGCCGACGAGCTTTTCTGGGCGCACATGGTCCAGCACGGCCTCCTGATGCTGGTCGCCGCGCCGCTGCTCGTCCTCGGCGCGCCCTGGCTTCCGTTCTGGCGTCCGCTCCCGATCGGCTTCCGCCGTGCCGTCGCGGGGACGATCGTGACGAGCCCGAGGCTCCGCGGGCTGCGGTCGGTGGCGCGGGCGACCGCGCGTCCTCTCACCGCCTGGATCCTCTTCAACGGCGATCTCGCTCTCTGGCACGTCCCCTGGCTGTACGACCTGACACTGGCGAACACCGCGGTCCACTACACGGAGCACGCGTCTTTCATCGGGTTCGGGATGCTCTTCTGGGCGCAGGTGCTCGACTCGCCGCCTTTCCACCCGGGGCTCGACCATCTGAGGCGCGCGCTCTACGTCACGGCGGGAGCTATTGCCTCCTGGGTACTGGCCGTCGTGCTTGCGCTCGCGCCCTCGCCGCTGTACGGCGCCTATGCGTCGCGCCACGCACGGCCCGGGGGAATCTCGGCGCTCTCCGACCAGCAGCTCGCAGGCGGCGTGATGTGGGGACCGGGCTCGATCACGTACGGGCTCATCGTCTTCTGGGCGATCTACCGCTGGCTCGACGAAGAGGAGCCGAAGCGCGGACGCAGGCCGTCGCGCCGAGTTGCAGCCCGCAGCCTCTAGCAGGCGCCGTCCGGCCGGGTCTGCAAGATGCGGGACCGCCAGCTAGAAGCCGTTGCTAGGGTCTCGAATCAAGGTGCCGATCTACGAGTACGTGTGCATGGAGTGCGAGTCGCCCTTCGAGGAGCTTGTCCGGAACGGAGTCGATCCGGACTGTCCTGACTGCGGGGGCTCCAACGTGCGCAAGCAGCTGTCCGTGTTCGCGGCTCACGGCACCGCCGAGCAGCCGAGCTTCGGTGGCGGAAGCGGAGGCTGTTGCGGCGGGAGTTGTGGCTGCAGCTGAGCTAGCGGCGTTCGAGCAGCAAGTCGCCGGCTGCACGAAGTGCCGCCTCGCACAGGGGCGGACCCAGGTCGTCTTCGGCGTCGGCGATCCCAAGTCGGACCTGATGTTCGTCGGCGAGGCGCCCGGCTTCCACGAGGACAAGCAGGGCTACCCCTTCGTCGGCCAAGCTGGGAAGCTGCTCGACAAGCTGCTCGCGGGGATCGGTCTGGAGCGCAGCCAGGTGTACGTCGCGAACGTCTTAAAGTGCAGGCCTCCCGGAAACCGGGATCCGCAGCCGGACGAGATCGAGGCCTGCGAGGGCCACCTCTTCCGACAGATCGAGCTGATCGAGCCGCGCGTCGTCGGGACGCTCGGGAACTTCGCGACGAAGCTGCTCTCCGGGAAGCCGGCCGGGATCACACGTGTCCACGGCCGCGAGCAGGAGACGACGCTCGGCGGGCGGCGGGTGCTTCTCTATCCGCTCTATCACCCCGCGGCGGCGCTCTACACCCCGGCGATGCTGCGCGTGCTCGAGGAGGACTTCGCCCGCCTGCCCGACTTGCTCGGGCGCCCGCTCGACGTGCCGGCCGCGGTCGGATCCGAGCCGATTGTCGTCTCCGCGTCCGAGCCCGCCGTTCAACTCGGCCTCTTTTAGCCGTCTAGCCTCTCGAGATGGAGTTCATCTCCTCCTCTCCCGAGGACACGGAGGCACTCGCCGCACGGCTTGTGGGCGAGCTTCGCGTGGGCGACGTCGTCACCGTCTCGGGCGAGCTCGGCAGCGGCAAGACGACGTTCGTCCGCGGCGCCTGCCGCGCGCTCGGCGTCACCGTTCCGGTGACGAGCCCGACGTTCACAGTCGGGCATCGCTATCCCGCCGACCCGGACGTCTCGCACGTCGACCTCTTTCGCTTCGAGGGCCTCTCCGCCGCCGAGTGGGGCGACCTCGAGCCCTACTTCCAGGATGCGATCTGCTTCGTCGAGTGGCCCGAGGCGGGCGCCGAATCGCTGCCACCCGCGCGCGCGGCGGTACGTTTGAGGCACCTTGATCGAGGCCATAGACTGATCACCGTCGGAAGCACCGAAAAACCCCTGCTAGAACAGGCCTTTGGGGCTGACTCTCGCCTTTGACACGGCAACCTCGATTGCGACGAGCGCGCTCGTCGCGGACGGGGAAGTCCTCGGCGAGCGCGCCTCGCAGCCGCTGCGCGTGCTCGCAGACGTCGATGAGCTGCTCCGCGAGGCCGGAGCCGAGCCACGCGAGCTCGATCGGATCGTGGTCGGCACCGGGCCCGGTAGCTTCACAGGCATCCGCGTCGGCCTCGCGGCTGCCCGGACTCTCGCGCTCGCGCTCGATGCCCCGTTGGCCGGCGTCTCGACTCTGGATGCCCTCGCAGCCGGTGCGCCGGACGCGACGCCCGTGATCGACGGCGGGCGTCGGGAGGTCTTCGCCTTGCTCGGCGACGGCCCCTCGGTGCTGTCACCCGAGGAGCTTTCCCTCGAGGCCGGCGCCGTGTGCGTCGGCGACGGCGCCGTTCGCTACCGGGCCGTGCTCGAGGCGGTCGGCCTGAACGTGCCGCCGGACGAAGACGAGCGCCACCTGCCGCGGGCCCGCTTCCACGCGCGGCTGGCCAGCGAGTTCGGCTCCCCCGATGCGGTCGAGCCTGTCTACCTGCGGGTCCCCGACGCGGAGGCGCGGCGATGAAGGAGATGACGAGGGTCGACGTCCGCCGGCTCCAGCTCGGCGACCTCAACGGGATCGAGGAGATCGAGCGGCGCTCCTACCCGACGCCGTGGTCGCGCTCGATGTTCGCGAGCGAGCTCGCGAAACCGTCTTCCATCTGCCTCGGCGCCTTCGATCCGGAGACGAGCGTCCTGATCGGCTACCTGATCATCTCTCGCTACGTCGACGCCTGGCACGTGATGAACGTGTGCGTCGACCCGAGCCAGCGCCGCAGGGGAATCGCGACCGCGCTGCTCTCGAACCTGTTCGAGCTCACCACAGGTCGTAGCCGCCGCGGCTACACGCTCGAGGTTCGGGTCTCGAACATCGGCGCGATCAAGCTCTACGAAGCGCTCGGCTTCAACGCGCGGGGCGTGCGGCGCGGCTACTACACGGACAATCGAGAAGACGCCCTGATCATGTGGAAAGACCCGCTCGGGGAGACCGCGGACAGCTGATTCTCGGCCTGGAGACTTCCTGCGACGAGACCGCCGCTGCGCTCGTCACCGACGACGGGCAGATCCGCGCCAACGTCGTCTCGTCGCAGGCCGCCCTGCACGCGCGCTACGGCGGGGTCGTCCCGGAGGTTGCCTCGCGTCGCCACCTCGAGCTCGTCCTGCCCGTGTTGCGCGAGGCGCTGGCGCGGGCGGATGCGACGTTCGACGACGTCGACCGGATCGCCGTCACGCAGGGCCCGGGTTTGATCGGCGCGCTGCTGGTCGGCCTCTCTGCTGCGAAGGCACTCGCGTGGGCGCGGGGGCTGCCCTTCGTCCCGGTCGACCACCTCCACGGCCACGTCTCCTCGCTCTATCTCGAGCCGGATTCGGTCGAGCCGCCGTTCCTCTGCCTGCTCGCGAGCGGCGGTCACACGCTGCTGCTGGACGTCCGCGATCGCTCGGGGTTCCGCGTCCTGGGGTCGACGCTCGACGACGCGGCCGGCGAGGCCTTCGACAAGGGGGCGCGCCTGCTCGGGCTCGGCTATCCGGGAGGCGCCGCGATCGACCGGCTGAGTACCGAGGGGGATGCGGAGGCGTTCGCTTTTCCGGTTGCGCGCGTGCCCGGCCTCGACTTCTCCTTCTCGGGCCTGAAGACCGCGCTCCTCTACACGGTGCGCGACCTCGGCTCGGAGGAGCTCGAGCGTCGTCGCGCCGACCTCGCCGCGAGCTATCAGCGCGCGATCGTCCGCGCGCTCGTCGAGCGCACGCTCGCGGAGGCGGAGGAAATCGGAGCGGAGCGGGTCGCGGTCGTCGGC
>JBARRS010000069.1:0-9896 GCA_049644345.1 Gaiellaceae bacterium | reverse complement strand
CTGCTCACCTTGGCGACCTGGGTGAGGCCGAGCGGATCGCCCGGGAAGGGGTGTTCCTGGCCGAACGGACGGAAGGGAATCTGTTCCAGGGCGACTCTCTGATGGTCCTCGCCGAGGTTCTCCACCGCGCGGGGCGACACGCGGAGAGCCGCGAGACAGCGGAGCAAGCGCTAAACCGCTACGCGCAGAAGGGAGCCGTCCCGGCGATGGAGCGCGCGCGCACCTTCCTCGCCGAGCTCGCTCCCGCCTAGGATCCACGGCGTGCCTGACGAACCGGAGCTGATCGAGGAAGAAGCGCCGCTCCTTCCGGCCTGGAGCCTGCCGGCCGACGCGGTCGAGCGGATCGGGATCGGAGTCGAGTGGCCGGAGCGGGTCACCCGCGACTGGGCGTTCGGCGATTCGACCGGCAAGGGCGTCCGCGTCTGCATCCTCGACAGCGGCGTCGAGGCCGGGCACCCGATGGTCGGCGACGTCGAGGGCGCCGTTGCCGTCTCGCTAGACGAGGATGACGAGCCGATCGTGGAGGAGGACGGTGAGGGCGACCTCTGTGGTCACGGTACCGCCTGCGCGGGAATCGTCCGCTCGCTCGCGCCCGACTGCCGCATCTTCAGTGTCCGCGTCCTCGGTGCCGGCTTCACGGGAAGCGGTCAAGTGCTGCTCGGCGGCCTGAAATGGGCGATCGAGCAAGGCTTCGACGTGATCAACATGAGCCTCTCGACGACCAAGCGCCGTTTCGCGGAGCTCCTGCACGAGCTCGCGGACAGCGCCTACTTCGGCCGCACAGTGCTCGTCGCGTCGGCGCACAACATGCCGGTCGAGAGTTACCCGTGGCGCTTCTCGTCTGTGATCTCCGTGGGCAGCCACGAGGACCCTGACCCGCTCGTCTTCTACTACAACCCCTCGCCGCCGGTCGAGTTCTTCGCCCGCGGCGTGGGCGTCGAGGTCGCCTGGATCGGCGGCACGAAGATCCGCTCGAGCGGTAACAGCTTCGCCACCCCGCACATGAGCGCGATCTGTGCGCTCGCCCTCGGCAAGCATCCGGAGCTGACGCCCTTCCAGCTGAAGAGCGTGCTCTATCTAACGGCGTCGAACGTGGGAGGAGGCCAATGAGCGAGGATCGGCTACACGCGGCGGTGGCCGCCGGCGTGCTCGGCTCGGAGGAGGGACATGCGAAGCTGCTCCAGTCGATCGTCGAGGTGGCGCGGGCGATCTTCGCCGCGCGCGCGTCCTCGATCTTCCTCCACGACGAGGAGAAGGACGAGCTCGTCTTCGAGGCGGTCGCCGGCGAGGGTGCCGGCGACCTCGTCGGCAAGCGTTTCCCGTCCAGCACCGGCATCGCCGGCTGGACGCTCGTGACCCGGCAGCCGCTTGTGATCGAGAACGTGTCGGAAGACCCGCGCTGGGCGCGGGGGGTCGCCGAGGAGACGGGCTACGTGCCGAAAGGACTGATGTCGGTGCCGCTGCTCGCCGAGGAGCGCTCTGTGGGCGTCCTGCAGGTGCTCGACCGCCCGCAGCGCGCGGCGTTCTCGCTCGCCGAGATGGAGCTACTCGGCCTGTTCGCGAATCAGGCCGCGATCGCGCTCGACCTGCTCCAGCGGGCGCGCCGCGCGAAAGCGGCGCTCGACGACAACGGCGAGATCGCGGTCGTCGCGCGCGTCGCGGCCGCGCTCGACGGGCTCGAGGACGATGATCGTGGGCACGGGCTCGCATTGCTCCGTGCGCTCGAGGGAGTCCTGAAAGAGCGAAACGCGCCTCGCTGAGGCGCGTTTCGCAAAAGGTCGGGCGGCGTTGCGGCCGCCGCCCCGCGCGCGAATGTCAGGGGCCGGCCTGACCGTAGCCCTGGTGGGCCTCGACGTCGTCCTCGCCCTCACCCGGCTCGGTCTCGTCGGCGGGCTTCCGGAGCTTGTGGCCTTCGACGTCGGTGTTCTGGTCCTTCTCGCCGTAGCCCTGGCTCTTCTCGCCGTAACCCTGCTCCCGCTCCAACTTCTCCTCGCTCATCACTTTCCTCCTTCGGTGTTTGCGGGGTCGACCCCTAGACGGGGGCCGACTCCCAGATCTTCCCTATCCCCCTTCAAATATGCAAATAGCCCTTGTGTCATGCTCAGCACGTGGCAACTGCGGTAGATGGGCGCCTGCGGGCGTCCCTGCACACCTTTCGCCAAGTTTTTCGCAATCCGAACCTTCGTCGAATCGAGCTCGGCTGGGCCGGTTCGATTACCGGAGAATGGTCGTACGCGGTCGCACTAGGCGTGTTCGCGTACGAGCGCGGCGGGCCGGCGGCGGTTGGGATTGTCGGGCTGATCCGGTTCGCGCCGTCTGCGCTCGCTGCACCGTTCACCTCGCTGTTCGGCGACCGTTATCGGCGCGAGCGGGTCATGCTCGCGACCGACCTCACGCGTGCGACCGGAGTCGGCGCGGCCGCAGCCGCGATCTTGCTCGGCGGGCCCCCCGTGCTCGTCTACGGGCTCGCAGGACTCGTTCAGGTCATCTCCACCGCCTTCCGGCCGGCGCAGGCGGCGCTGCTGCCGTCGCTCGCCGAGACGCCCGAAGAACTGACGGCCGCAAACGTGGTCTCGAGCAGCATCGAGAGCATCGGCACCTTCGGGGGGCCCGCCCTCGGTGGCATCTTGCTCGCGTTCACGAGCACCGGCGTCGTCTTCATTGCCACGGCAGGCCTGTTCCTCTGGTCCGCCTTCAATGTGCTCAGGATCCGAACTGAAGCGCCCACCGACGCGGGCATCCGGGCCGAGGCCAGCGTCGCGGCTGAGGCGCTTGCCGGCTTCCGGGCTGTGATTACGGAGCGCAACCTCCGTCTCCTGATCGGCCTCTACGCGGCGCAGACCCTCGTCGCCGGAGCGCTCAACGTGCTGATCGTCGTCTCCGCGCTACGGCTGCTCCATATCGGGCGCTCCGGCGTCGGCTTCCTCAACTCGGCAATCGGCGTCGGCGGTCTGCTTGGGGGTATTGCGGCGCTCGGTCTCGTCGGCAGAAAGCGGCTGGCATCCGATTTCCGGCTCGGGCTCATCTTCTGGGGCCTGCCGATCGCCTTGATCGGCGTGTGGCCGAGCGAAGTGACGGCGCTGATCTTCCTCGGCGTCGTCGGAATCGGAAACACATTCGTCGACGTCTCCGGCCTGACCCTGCTCCAGCGAGCCGTCAACGACGACGTCCTCGCGAGAGTGTTCGGCGTATTGCAAAGCTTGCTCCTCGGGACGATCGCGATCGGGGCGATCGTGGCGCCGGCGCTTGTATCGGGGCTGGGGGTTCGCGGTGCCCTGATCCTCGTCGGAATGTTCCTGCCGGCGCTGTCGATTCTGGCCTGGCGTCGCCTTTCGCTGCTCGACACAGACGTCGTCGTACCGGAGCGCCAGCTCGCGCTGCTGCGCGCGATCCCGATCTTCGCGCCGCTGGCGGCGACGACGCTCGAACAGCTTGCGGTGAAACTGGCTCCGGCCACGTTCGCGGCCGGGGAGACGATCTTCCGCCAGGGAGACCCAGGCGATCGCTTCTACGTCGTCGACCAAGGCGAGGTCGAGATCGTCGTCGACGACCGCCAGCCGATCCCGCACGGCCCTGGGAGCTACTTCGGGGAGATCGCGCTGCTCCGCGACGTTCCGCGGACGGCGACGGTGCGCGCCAGGACGAACGTGGAGCTGTACGCGCTCGACCGGGACGAGTTCATCGCCGCCGTGACTGGGCATTCGCCGAGCCGGCGAGCCGCAGACGCCGTGATCGGCGAGCGGCTCGCCGCCTTCCGCACGGGCGTCGCCTCCGTCTAGGAGGCCAGCTCGCGTGCGAGCAGAACGAGGTCCTCGCGGGCCCGGGCCGGGTCGCCGCTGAGCTCGCGGACCTCCGCATCTGGGACCGGCTCGACGACCCGGCCCCCGAAGACGACGCAGCGGACCCCCTCCTCCCGGCAGATGCGTGCGACCTCGCCGGGCGCCTTGCCCTCGGTAGTGGTGCGGTCGACCGTGCCTTCGCCCGTGACGACGAGGTCGACCTCGCGGGCCCGCTCGCGCAAGCGCAGCCGCTCGAGCACGTACTCCGCTCCCGGCACGAGCTGCGCTCCCAGGAACGCGAGCGCGGCCCCCAGCCCACCGGCCGCACCGGCCCCGGGAAGGTCGGCGTACGGCGCCAGCTCCTCCATCGCGGCCAGCCGCTGCTCCAGCAACTGGATCTGCTCCGGGGACGCGCCCTTCTGAGGCCCGAACAGGCGGGCCGCGTCCAGCAGCGGCACCTGTGCGTCGCAGAGCACCGTTGTCGGCGCCGGCAGCTCGCCGAGCACGGCTCGCATTCCCGCTCCTCCGTCGACGTTCGCGGTCCCGCCGAGGCACACGAGCAGTTCCGAGGCTTCGACGTGCGCGATCAGCTCGCCGAGCCCCCTGCTCGAGGCCTCGAGCGGTTCCAGCCGGCGCGGATCGAGCGGCACCGCACCGGCGGACTCGACCGCCGCCGTACCGTCGGGCAGGCGCCAGATCGCTGCCTCGTGCGGACGGCCGAACGCATCCGGCACCTCGACGACCTCGCGCAGGGTCGCACCAAGCACCCGAGCGGTGCCCTCGCCGCCGTCCGCAACAGGCTGCTCCTCGACCTCGACCCCGGCCGCGCGAAAGCCTTCGGCGAGCGCGGCCGCCGCCTCGCCCGCCCTCAGTACGCCTTTGAGGCTAGCCGGAGATGCGAGCGCGCGCACGCGGCTCGGCGGGCTCGTCCTCGCCGGCTTCCTCGTCGGCCACAGCCGCCTCCCCGGACTCCGGCATCTTCCGCAGCAGCGCGAACGAAAACCCCTCGCGGGCGAGGAAGATCGTGCCTACACCGACGCCGACCGAGGCCTCGATGAACTGGAGCCCGAAGCCGAAGGCGATCCCCTTCGCCTTCGCGACGCCGTAGCCGATCAGCGGCAGCGCGATCGCTGCCTGGAGCAGGCCGATGTTGTTGCCAGGCCAGAGGGGGAAGAGCGTCGCGACGTTCATCAACACGAGCACGAGCCCCGCGGCCGGCAGCGGCGCGTGGATGTGGAACGCGCGCATCGCCGTGTAGACCGCGAGCAACTGGCAGAGCCATCCCGTCGTCTGGAAGATCGCGGCGAACAGCGCGCCGCGCGGCGACTGGAGGACGCCGAGCCCGTTTCGCACCATTGCCACGACGCGCCGGACCGGGCCGTACTCGTCGAACACCGACTGGTTGTGCCGTCGCGCGCTCGCGATTCCGACCACGAGCAGCGCGACTCCGACGCCGACTACGACCGTCAGGCTCGTCACAGCCCAGTCGGGGATCTTCGCGGTGAAGAGCACGTAGATGATCAAGAGGAGGGAGGGAACGAGGTCGAAGAGCCGGTGTGCGAAGACGGTGCCGACGAGCGAGGCCAACGCGCCGTCGCGGCCGGTCATCTTCCGTGAGAGCACGCCGATCCGTGCGAGCTCCCCGACCCGTCCCGGCAGCACGGCGTTCGCAAACAGGCCCACCGAGAAGGCCGAGAACACGAGCGGGTAGCGCGGATGCGGCGGCGGCATCGCCTGCTTGATCACGATCCGCCAGGCGTTGGCCCGCACGAGCACCGAGACGAGGTTCAGCGCGATCGCCACGACCACCCACTCCCAGCGCACCGCAGCGAACGCGTCGCCGACGGAGCCCCAGTTCGGGCCCCGCCACCAGACGAGAAGACCGACGCCGACCACGATCGGGATCAGCACGGCAGTCCGCACCACGGGCCGCGTCGGGATCCCGATCCGGAGCCTCATCCCGCCGCGGCGAGCGCGGCCTGCGGCCTGCCCAAGACGCGCTCGTAGATCTCGACCAGCCTCCGGGCGATGTCGTCCCAGGAGTAGCGCTCCTCGGCGACGCGTCGCCCCCCCTCACCGAGCCGGCGGCGCCGCGGCTCGTCGTCGAGCAAAGTCACGAGCGCATCGGCAAGCGCCTGCTCGTCTCCGGGTGGGAAGACAATCCCCGCCTCGGGCGTCATCACCTCGCGGTACCCCGGAATGTCCGAGGCGACAACGGGCGTCGCGCACGCGTACGCGCACGTGAGCACCATCCCGAAGCTCTCACCATGCAGCGACGTTGCGGCGAGGACCTTTGCCGCCAGCAGCTCACGCGTCCGCTCCTCCTCCGTGACGACGCCGAGCAGGTCGATGCCGTCCTCCGAGAGCCGCTCCCGAGCGAGGCGGAGACGGACCGAGAGCGGGTCGGCGCCCATCACTCGCAGGTGTGCGCCGGTCCGCGCATGCACTTCGGGCCACGCCCGCATCAGCACGTGGAGACCCTTCCGCGGCTCGTGCCGGCCGATGAACGCCACGCTGTGTTGGCGTCCGCCGGGATCCGCATGTGGCGGGAGCTCGACGCCGTTCGGGATCACCTCGTACTCGCCGGGCAGGTGACGCTCGTTCGTCTCGCGTCCTTTCTCCGAGACGACGATCCGATGGTCGATCCGATCGGCCAGGAACCCCCAGACCGGCTTGGCGTAGTCGAGCCAGCGCAGGTCGCCCGAAGCGTGGAAGGTGGCGACGATCGGGCAGCGCGCCTGCGCAAGCGTCGCGACTCCGATCGCGGGCGTCATCGGCTCGTGTACGTGGACGACGTCGAAGCGCTCGCGTGCCAGCGCCTGCCGGATCCGCACGACCGAGCTCGGGCTGAGGACGATGTTCGGCAGCGCGCCGTTCGCGGGCACGATCACCGAGCGCCCGACGGGAATTACGTCGGCCGGCGGGCGCTCGTGCCGCCCGCGGCGCGGGTGGATCAGCCGCGTCAGGCCGCCAGGCGGGTCGTGGCCGATCAGCGTTTTGGTCTCGACGCCGAGCCTCCGGAGCGCCAGCGCCTGGTGATGCGCGTGCTCCGGGACTCCCCCCCAGTACGACCACGAGTAGGGGACGACGATGCCGACTTTCATTCCGCGAGACTATGCCGGATGGACGGCGAGTGCCCGAGCGCGCTGACCGAGAGCCCGTTCGAGCAGCCGATCGCCAAGCCCTCTAGCGGCGCATCCCTCGAACGAGGCACTGACGAAATGCGCAGCCTGCCGATCTCGTCGGCATGGCACGCCGCCTGCTGCCCACCGCGCTCGTCCTGCTCGCGCTCGCGGGCGGCAATGTCGCGCGCACGGCCACCAAGCGCCCCGTCCCCGACGGTGGAGGCGGCGGCTACCTGGTCGCGCGGGTCAAGGCCGGCGACGCGATCGCGCTGCGCCGCAGGCCGTTCGGCAAGATCCTCGGCTGGGTCCACGCCCGCACCGAGTTCGGCTCGGCGCAGGCGCTGCCGGTCGTGCGCAGGCGCGGTAACCGCTGGCTCGGAGTCGTCTCGACATCGCTGCGAAACGGCCGCGTCGCGTGGGTCGACGCCAACGCGGGCGCGCTCAGCTTCGACCGTGTCCCGATGGCGCTCGAGGTCAACCGCTCGCGCAGGCTCCTGCGCGTCTGGGTGCGTGGCCGCGGCATCGTCCGCCGGATCCGCGTCGCCGTCGGCCGGCCAGGCTCGCCGACGCCGCTCGGCCGCTTCTCCGTCACCGACAAGCTGCCCGGCGCGGAGTTCGGCAGCTACTTCGGCTGCTGCATCCTCGCCCTCTCGGGCCACCAGACGAACCTGCCGCGCGGCTGGCGGGGCGGCGACCGACTCGCCATCCACGGCTCCCTGAGCCGTGACGAAGGCTCGGCAAGCTCAGCGGGCTGCTTGCATGCGTCCGCCCACGACCTGCGCTACCTGATGCGGATCGTGCCGCTGGGGACGCAGGTCGTGATTCACGCGTAGCGGCCGCGCCCACCCCATCAGGAGCAGCGGCGTCGCCGTCAACAGCACCGACGCTGCGTAGACGGCGGCGAACGCGCCGGCGCCGCAATTCCGGCGCGCCCGCCATGGTGCAGGGGGCGGCGCGACGAAAGGGAGGTCCGGAATCCCCGCGCGAGCCGCTGCCGCCTCCTCAGGCGAGCACGAGTTCCGGAGAGAACGACCCCTCCATCCCCACAAACTGAGTTTGGCCCGCGTCCGGCCCTTGGGCATCCCTCGAACGAGTGATGCGCGGCCGAATACACTCGGAAGATGTTCGAGGAAGGCCTCGCCGAGCTCCACACGCACCTCGGCGCCTCGGTCGCCTCGGAGATCCTCTGGAGCCTCGCCCACGAGCAGGGGATCGCGCTTCCGGTCAAGGACTACTGGGAGTTCGACCGGCTGGTGACGATCGCCGACCCGCGCCGGGTCGACAGCCTCGACGCGCTCGACGAGATCTACCACTGGACTGAGCTGATCCAATCGAGCCCGCTCGCGGTCGAGCGCTCGGTCCACGCCGCGATCGGCGGCGCCCACCGCTCGCAGGGGATCACGACGCTCGAGCTCCGCTTCAACCCGATGAAGCGGAACCGCGGCGGCGAGCAGGACCTCGACCACATCATCCTCGCCGCGATCCGGGGCCTGGACCGTGCAAGCCTCGAGTACCCGCAGGTGCGGGCCGGGTTGATCCTGATGATGGATCGCACCTTCAGCTACGAGCTGAACGCGATCGTCGTCGAGAAGGCGATCCGCTGGGCGCCGCGCGGGATCGTCGGGATCGACATGGCCGGCCCGCGACCGAAGGGCGAGCGTTATCGCTACGCCGAGATCGCGCCGCTTGTCGAAGAGGCGCGCGCGACCGGCCTCGGCGTCACGATCCACGTCGGCGAGGAGGGCGAGGAGCACGGTGTCGATGAGATCCGTGAGGTTGTCGAGACCCTGCAGCCCGACCGGATCGGCCACGGCATCCTCGCCGCACGCGACGAGGGCCTGATGGCAGTGCTCCGCGAGGCGGAGATCGTGCTCGAGATCTGCCCGACCTCGAACCTGTTAACGAGGGCGCTGCCCTCAGAGGAGGCCGTCCGCGACACCTTCCGCGCGTTCGTCGAGCACGACGTAGCGTTCACGATCGCCACCGACGGCCCGGAGATGATGCGGACGCACCTACGCGACGAGTTCGAGCTGCTCCGGCGGGTCGGCGCGCTCGCCGACGACGAGTTGCGCGAGGCGAATACGCGCGGCCATGCCGCGTCGTTCGTCGGTGGCGAGCGCGTACTCCCTGCGGCGTAAGAAGCGAAATACGCCTTTAGGACAATGTTCAGGCGAGGACGGCGCTGTTAGCGTCGGCGCCATGGCAGGCACCCTCGAGCGCACCCTCGATAGCTTCACCGAACGGCAGCGAGAAGTGGTCGAACTGATCGCCGCCGGCTACTCCAACGAGGAGATCGGCAGGCGGCTCGGGATCTCACCACGGACGGTCAAGGCCCATTCCGACGTGCTCCGCCAGAAGCTTGGCTGCTCGCGTCGACGTCAAATCCCTCTGGCCTATCGCGCCGCGACCGGCGACGACCCGCTTTCTCGAAGCCTCGCGTCCGCTCCAGCCGACGCGGGGGACTGACGGCTAGTCCCCGAGCACACTCGAAATTTCGTCTACCGGCCAGTACGCTTCGACTGCGGGTATCTGTGGCGCCCGCGAAGGCAGGCATGGACGAGGGGAACGGGCACGAGCTCCAGCCCGGGCGTCGCCACATCATCGAGCGGCCTCGGCTGACACGCCTGCTCGATCGCGCAACCGCTCGCATCCGAATGCTCGTTGCGCCGGCGGGCTATGGAAAGACGACGCTCGCCCAACAGTGGCTTCGGGACAAGCCGCACAGCTGGTACCGCGGGAGCCTGGCGTCCGCCGACGTTGCCGCCCTGGCGATCGGTCTGGGAGAGGCGGCGTCGGCCGTCCTTCCGGGTGCATGCGATCGCGTGCGCGAGCGGTTGCGCGCGACGAACAATCCCGAAAGCGAGGTCAACGTCCTCGCAGAGCTTCTCGCGGAGGATCTTGCGGCTTGGCCCGAGGGCACGTGGCTCGTGTTCGATGATTACCACTTCGCAGGTGAATCCCGCGCCGCCGAAGAGTTCGTGGACGTGCTCCT
>JBARRS010000068.1:0-8093 GCA_049644345.1 Gaiellaceae bacterium | reverse complement strand
CACCAGCGCTTTCCGATCGTCGCTCCGCCCGAGGCCCGGCCCGAGGGCGAGCGCGCCGGCGCGCCCGGCCGCCTCGAAGACCTCGTCGAGCGGCCGCTTGACCGCCTCGAGCAACCGCGTCTCGATCACCGGCAGCGACTCCCGCGGCGCGCAGACGGCGACGTACCCTGCGTCGGCCCGGAAGGCGGCCTCGGCGGCGAGGCAGACGGCGCCGGTCGTCCCGGGCGCTCCGCCGACGACGAGCACGGACCCCGCCGAGTACTTGTTGTCCTCGGGGCGCTTCCGCGGGACACGGCGGAGGATCTCGCGCGTTACGAGCCGGTGCTCCGTCTCGCCCTGCTCGAGGCCGATGTCCGCGACCTCGACCCGCCCCGCGTGAAAACGGCCGGGCGCCACTGCGAGGCCGACCTTCGGGCCGTGGAAGGTGACCGTCAGCTCCGCGTCGACGACCGCGCCGCCGACCTCGCCCGTCGAAGCGTCGACCCCGGACGGGATGTCGACCGCGACCACGCTGGCGCCGGCGGCGTTGATCGCCTCGATCGAGCGCGCCGCATCTTCACGCGGCTCGCCGTGGAAGCCCGTGCCGAAGAGCGCGTCGACGATCACGTCAGCCGCGGGCATCTCGTCACCCACCTCGACGACGCTGCCGCCGAGCTTTTGCGCCGCGATCCTGCCGTCGCCGCCGTTCGCCCCCTTGCCGCAGACCGCGACAACCCGAGCACCGGGGTACTCGCGCACGACGGCGTCTGCCACGGCGCCGCCTGCACGCTGCATCAGCTCCTCGACGTCGTGACCCTCCTCCGCGGCCTTCATCTCGGCCGCGGTGTAGAGCGGCTCGAGCTCAGCCATCGATGACGCAAACCGCTGTGGCAAGCTCGCGCGAGTGCGACATCGACAGGTCGATCGCGCCCGCGCCGAGCCGCTCGGCCCAGTCGCCGACCCTCCCGGAGAGTCGTACACCCGGCTTCGGCCGGCCCGAGATCTCGACCTCGCGCCAGGCGAAAGCGCGCGCGACGCCGAAGCCGAGCGCCTTGCCGATCGCCTCTTTGCCGGCGAAACGTGCGGCGTAGTGCTGCGCCGGGTTCGGGCGTGACTCGCAGTACGCGCGCTCGGTTTCAGTGAAGCAGCGGTCGCGAAAACCCGGGTAGCGCTCGAGCGCGCGCCGCACGCGCTCGATCTCGATTAGGTCGATGCCGACCACGCGACCCTGGATTCTAGGAGGCACCCTCGAGGAACTCGGGAAGATCGGTAATCGACGCGATGACCGCGTCGGGAGCGAGCGAGGATCCCTCGAGCGTCTCGCCGCGGAACTTGCCGGTTCGCACAAGCACGGTGCGCAGGCCAAACGCTTGCGCACCACCGACGTCCGCCTCCAGGTCGTCGCCCACCATCCACGTCCGCTCGGGCTCGGCGTCGAGCGCCTCGAGTGCGGCCTCGAAATAAGGGCGGCTCGGCTTGCCGAGCACGGTCGCCTCGACGTCGGCGGCGTACTCGAGCCCGGCGACGAACGCGCCCGCGTCGAGTAGCCCGCCCCGTGAGGTCTGCCACCAGCGGTTCTTGTGGAGGCAGTAGAGCTCCGCGCCGTCCTGGAGCTCGGCGAAGGCGCGGGCGAGGTTCATGTAGCTGAAGACGCGGTTCGTCTCCTCCGTCTCGTCGGCGCCGCCGAGCAGGACCGCGTCGGCGTTCTCGCCGACGAGCTCGACGCCGTCGAGATCCTCGACGATCGCCGCCATCGTCAGCGCGAGCACGCGGCGGCCGGCGAGGGCGCGCGCGGCCGCGAGCGGGGTTGTCTGGAGCTCCGCGTCCTCGAGCTCGACGCCGTAGGAGCGCAGGTCGTCTGCGAGCGCCCGCCGGGCGCGGGTCGTGTTGTTGGTGACGAAGCGAAGGCGATGGCCGTTCTCCCGTAGCTCGGCGACTGCCTGCGCCGCACCCGGGATCGGCGCCCCGGAGACGTGGACCACGCCGTCGATGTCAAGCAGAATCGCGGCCATGGACGGCGAGTCTATTCGGGTCACCCGCTCGGTCCTGCTGCCGCGCTCGGAGATCCAGCTCCGTTTCTCGCGCTCGAGCGGGCCCGGCGGCCAGCACGCACAGCGATCCGAGACTCGGGTCGAGGCGGTCTTCGACGTCGAGCGCTCGGAGGCGCTGACGCCGGCGCAGAAGCGGCGGGTCGTTGCCAAAGCGGGCCTCGTGCTCCGCGCCGTCGCTCAGGACGAGCGGAGCCAGTGGCGCAACCGCGAGCTCGCCGTCGAGCGCGTCGTCGAGGCGCTACGGGAAGCTCTCCGCGTGCCGCGGCGTCGCCGGCCGACAAAGCCGACGCCTCAGTCGCGGGAGCGTCGCCTGGAGCAGAAGCGCCGGCGCTCGGACGTCAAACGCCTTCGGCGGCCGCCCGGCTAGTAACTGTCGTCGAGCAGGAGCTCCGGCAGCTGCCTCTTCATGAATCCGAGCAGGCGGCCCGTACCGATGTCGACGACGGCCGGCATGTTCGTGCCCGGCAAGTAGACGTAGGCGCGTCCTCGCCAAACTCGGCCGACGAAGACGATCTTGGCGCCGAAGGCGTGGAAGCGCTGCGATCCATCCGGACCGTATGCCGCGAGCCCGATGCCCTTGTAGGTCCGGGTCTCGGAGTCTGAAGAGACGCCTGTGACGAGCAGCTCGTCGCCGGCGCGCGTGAACGAGTCGGCGCCGGCGGCGATCGTGCGAGCGGCCCATGTGCGCGTGTCGATCAGCGCGAGCCCGGAGGCGGTGCTTCGGAACTGGCCGCTGCCGTTCGCGTCCGTGTAAAAGTGGCCGTCGGAGCCCGCGACGGCAAGGACGCCGTTGCCGAGCCACTCCGCGTGCCGGGCCGGGCCCTCCTCCCCCTTCGCCTCGGCTTGCGGCTCGAGGAAGCTCCGAAGTCGCCCGAGCAGCGAGACCGGCTGAGAGAGGGAGTGGTAGGCGACCGCGAGCGACTCGAGCGCGACGTCGGCGACCGTGCCGCCCGCCGAGACGACGTAGGCGTGTCGGCCGACCGGATCGACCGCGAGGCCCGGCAGACTCTCGTGCAGGAGCGAGGTCGTGTCCGAGTCCTGGGGCGGAGACTCCCGGCCCGCGAGGATTCCGTCGAGCTCCGCAAGCCGCACGTTGCCGTCCGCGTCCACGACGGCGATGCGCGCAGGCCCGATCGCGCCGCTCGGCGCGAGCAGCAGCACGAGTCCGTCCGGGAGCCGGCCGTAGGCGACGACGTCGTTCGCGAACGTGTGGCCGCCGACGGGCTTGAGCGCACCCGGGTCGAGGACGAGCACGTCGGCCTTCGCGGGACAACAGCGTTCGCGAAGCGCGAGCAGGCGGTCCGGCCGCAGCCACGCCAGTGTCCATACGTAGCCGCGCCCGAGCGACATTCGCCCGGCGACCCGCATCCCACCGACGTCGACGATCCGCATGGTCGCGTGCGGCAGCTCGTCTCCCCGCTGGCGGTGCGACGTGAGCGCGAGCAGCGAGCGGTCGGGCGAGAAGCTCCAAGCACCGGCCTGGCCGACCGCGATGCGCGGCCCATGAAGCGGGCGCAGCGAGCGGCTGTTGAGTCGCGCCAGCACGTTCGTCCAGTCGCTCTGGCCGTTCCCACGGTAGAGCAAGCCGAGGAGCGGAGCGGACTTCGCAGGTAGGGCCGCTGGAAACGGCGCGAACGCACGGCCCGACGACGACGTGGCCACCACTGCGGTGATCACGGCTGCGCAGCCGAGCAGGCCCAGCGCACGCTTGTGTTGCACGTTGCTATTACACCGCAGACGGGCGAGTGGGTCCAGTACTCACCCCTCCGGAAACGGATCAGCGCACCACGAACGTCTTCGTGCAGCCCGAGCGGGCTCGGCCGCCCTGGAGGCAGTCGTGATCGAGGCGCCGAATCGTGAAGGAGTAGTTCCACTCCACTGGTCCCCCGCCCTTGGTCAGCCAGATCGTCACCGGGCCGCGGTAGTCGTACTTCCCGTATCGCCAGGCGACCCCGCAGACGGCCCGCGTCCGGCTGGCGTACCGGCAGTGGTGGATCGCCTCGGCTCCGCGCGAGCGCGCGCGATAGGAGGCGCGGAACTCGCGGCCGAGCGCCGTGTGGACGTCCGTCACGACCTCGGCCGGAACAAGCGGAGGAAGCCGGCTCGCGGGTGCCGAGGAGACGAGTCCGAGCGCCGCGAGCGCGACAGCCGTAGCGATCAGCGCCCGCCGCACCTCGCCGGCCAGGCTACTCGACGGTAACTGTCTTCGCCAGGTTCCGGGGCTGGTCGACGTTCAAGCCGCGCAGCCGCGCTATTCGATACGCGAGCAGCTGAAGCGGCAGCGCCGCGAGCACCGCCTGCAGGAACGCCGGCGACCGGGGCACGTAGATCACGTCGTCGGCGTGGTGCTGGATGTCCTCGTTGCCGTCGGTCGCGACCGCGATCACGTGCGCTCCACGGGCGCGCGTTTCCTGGATGTTCGAGACGACCTTGTCATAGACGTGCGAGTCGGTCGCGACGCACACGACCGGCGTCTCCTCGTCGAGCAGTGCGATCGGACCGTGCTTCATCTCGCCTGCCGAGTACGCCTCTGTCGGGATGTAGGAGATCTCTTTCAGCTTCAGCGCGCCCTCGAGCGCGACCGGAAGACCGATGTGTCGCCCGAGGTAGAGGAAGAACGGCTTCTCGCAGTGGCGCTCCGCGATCTCGTCGATCGGGTGGTGCCCTTCGAGGAACGCCGTCATCTTCGTCGGCAATGCGTAGAGCTCGTCGAGGATGAACTCGATCTCTTCGGCCGGCAGCGTCCGTCGCACCTCGGCGAGCTTGAGCGCGATCAGGGCCAGTAGCGCGACCTGCGCGGTGAAGGTCTTGGAGGCGGCGACGCCGATCTCGAGCCCGCAGCGCGTGTAGAGGACCGAGTCGACCTCCCTCGTGATCTGCGAGCCCATCATGTTCGTGATCGCGAGCGTGCGCGCGCCCTTCTCCTTCGCGAGCCGAATCGCAGCGATCGTGTCCGCCGTCTCCCCGGACTGTGAGATTCCGATTACGAGCGTGTCCTTCGAGAGCACAGGGTTCCGGTAACGCCACTCGCTCGCGATGTCGGGCTCGACGGGGATGCGGGCCCACTCCTCGACGATGTAGCGACCGACGACCCCGGAGTGGTAGGCCGTACCGCACGCGAGGATCACGATCCGGCGCAGGTTGCGGAGCTCCTCGTCCGAGAGGCCGAGGCTCTCGAGCACGAGGCGCCCGTGGCGAACGCGGTCACCCAGCGTCTCCTTGACCGCATCCGGCTGCTCGTAGATCTCCTTGAGCATGAACGTCTCGTAGCCGGACTTCTCGGCCACCTCGTCGTCCCAGTCGATCTCGAGCGTCTCGCGCTCGAGCTCGCCCTGCTCGACGTCGAAGATCCGCGCGCCCGTCGGCGTGATCTCGGCCACCTCGCCGTCGTCGAGCAGCTGGATCTTCCGCGTCTCCTTCAGAAAGGCGGTCGCCATCGAGGCCAGGAACATCTCGCCCTCGCCGACGCCCACGAGCAGCGGGCACTGGAGGCGCGCGCCGACGAGCCTGCCGGGGTGGTCACGGTGAATCACCACGAAGGCGAAATGGCCCTCGAGCTGCCGATAGGCGGCCCGCACCGCCTCGACGAGATCGCCCTCGTAGGCGCGCTCGACGAGGTGCACGACGACCTCGGCGTCGGTCTCGGAGCTGAAGACGTGGCCCGCGCGCTGAAGCGACTCCTTCAGCTCGCGGTAGTTCTCGACGATCCCGTTCAGCACGATCGCGATGCGCGAGTCCTCGCAGCCGGTCAGCGGGTGCGCGTTCTCGTCGCACACGCGGCCGTGCGTGGCCCAGCGCGTGTGGCCGAGGCCGGTAGTGGAGAGCGAGCCGTTCGGCCCCGCGGCCTGCTTCAGGTTCTGAAGGTTCCCGACGGCGCGGACGTACTCGAGCCCGCCTTCCTCGAGGAGGGCGATTCCGGCAGAGTCGTAGCCGCGGTACTCGAGGCGCTCGAGCCCGTCCAGAAGGAGGTCCTTTGCCGCCCGCCTCCCGACGTATCCGATGATCCCGCACACGCCGAAACCTCCTGTAGAACGCGCAAAGCCCGGCTGCGCGTCCCATCCCGCCGTCGGAATGAGTCAGCCGAGCTCTCGTCTGACGAGGTCGGAGATGGTACCACAGAGTCTTTCGGCCTCCGCAAGCTGCTCGGCCTCGGCGAGGACGCGGATCACGGGCTCGGTGCCGGACGGGCGCACGAGAACGCGCCCGCTGCCGTCGAGCCGCCGGTTCAGGCGCTCGACCTCGGCGCGGATCGGGTCGGTCAGCTCCCGCCGCTCGACCGGGATGTTCTCCTTCACCTGCGGATAGCGCGGCATCACGGCAGCCGCCTCGGCGAGGCTTCTGCCCTCGAGCGCGGCGCACAGGAGGAGTGCCGCCGCCAGCCCGTCGCCGGTGACATGGTCGCGGAGATAGATGATGTGCCCCGACTGCTCACCACCCAGCACTCCCTGATGCTCGCGGAGCGCCTCGAGCACGTAGCGGTCGCCGACGTCCGTCGTGACGACGTCGATCCCGTGCTCGGCGAGCAGTCTGTGCAGCCCGAGGTTCGTCATCACCGTCACGGCGACGCGGTCAACATTGAGATGGAGCGCGAGGATCGCGAGAATCTGGTCGCCGTCCACCGTCTGGCCGTCGGCGTCGACGGCGAGCATCCGGTCGCCGTCCCCGTCGAAGGCGACACCAAGGTCCGCGCCCGCGCTAGTAACAGTCTGTTGCAAAGTCGAGAGATCCGTCGCGCCGCAGCCCAGATTGATGTTCGTTCCGTCGGGCTCGTTGCCGATTGCAGTGACGTGCGCGCCGAGCTGCTCGAACGCCTTCGGCGCGATCCCGGAGTAGGCGCCGTTCGCGCAGTCGACGGCGACTCGGAGCCCCGAGAGATCGCTGCCGAAGCGGGTGACGATGTGCTCGAGGTAGCTGTCCGTGGCGACGCCGACACGGTCGATTTGGCCGGCTTTCGCTCCTGGGATCACGGCGTCGAGCAGGGCCTCGATCTCCTCCTCCGCCTCGTCGGTGAGCTTCTGGCCGTCCCGGTCGAAGAGCTTGACTCCGTTGTACTCCGGGGGGTTGTGCGAGGCGGAGATCACCGCGCCGAGGTCGAGGGCCAGCAGCGCGACGGCGGGCGTCGGGAGCACGCCGCCGAGCACGGCGTTCCCGCCCGCGGCGACGACACCGCGGGCGAATGCATCTTCGAGGTCTGGGCCCGATCCGCGCGTGTCGCGGCCGACGAAGACACGCCCACCCTTCGACCAGAGCGTCGCGGCACGGCCCAGCCGCTCGACGAGGTCGGGCGTCAGATCGATGCCGACGACGCCGCGGACGCCGTCCGTTCCGAAGTATCGGCGCGCCACGGCGCGCGAAGCTACCGCTTAGCCCACTGTGGAGCTTTGCGAGCCTTCTTGAGCCCGGCCTTCTTCCGCTCGACGATGCGCGCATCGCGGGTCAGGAAGCCGGCGCGCTTGAGCGGGACGCGGAGATTCGGGTCGGCCTCGACGAGCGCGCGGGCGATTCCGTGGCGCACGGCTCCGGCCTGGCCGCTCGGCCCGCCGCCCTGGACACGGACGCGGAGATCGAAGCGGCCCGCGACTCCCGCGACCTCGAACGGCGCCAGCGCGAGCTGCTGGTGAACCTGGCGCGGGAAGAACTCCTCGATCGGACGGCCG
This sequence comes from Gaiellaceae bacterium, assembly GCA_049644345.1. GTDB lineage: Bacteria > Actinomycetota > Thermoleophilia > Gaiellales > Gaiellaceae > JBARRS01. Next base: position 406 of record JBARRS010000068.1, on the reverse strand, counting down.
TTGATCCAGGTGGCGCCGTCGCCCGGGCGCAGGATCACGCGCGCGATCGACGTCTTGCGCTTGCCGGTGCCGCGGTAGTCGGCCCGCTCGCTCGCGGTCTCGGACATCAGCGGCGCACCTCGAGGGGCTGCGGAGACTGGGCCTCGTGCGGGTGCTCGGGCCCCGCGTAGACCTTCAGCTTCGTCAGCTGCTGCCGCGCGAGCCTGTTGCGGGGCAGCATCCCCTTCACGGCCGCGCGGATGACTTCCGTCGGCCGGCGCCGGAGCTCCTCGCGGAGCGGGCGCTCTCGGAGGCCGCCGGGATAGCCGGAGTGCCGGTAGTAGATCTTGTCGTCGAGCTTCTTGCCGGTCACTGCGATCTTCTCCGCGTTGACGACGACGACGAAGTCGCCCGTGTCGACGTGGGG
>JBARRS010000067.1:0-26390 GCA_049644345.1 Gaiellaceae bacterium | reverse complement strand
GTGAAGTGGCAGTAGGCGCTCGAGGCGAGACCCGAGTGGCCGAGGTTTCGCTCGTCGTAGCGAGCCTGCTTGAGCGCGCGTAGAACGAGCGTCGGGAACGCTTCCCTCCCCCGCTTCGACCGCTCGACGTACTCCGATACACGTTCGGCCGCCGCGGCGGCGAGCCGCGCGGCCTGCGCCGGGCCGATCTCGTCGGGGTGGGGCGCAGGCGGTGTCGGGACGTCGAGGTCGACCAGCTTGGCGATGAGCAGCGCGACCGCCTGAGGGTCGGGGCGTTCGTGCACGCGGTAGAGCGCCTCGCGCCTGCGGCCCGAGAGCAGCTCGGCGACGGCCTCGTTGGCGAGGATCATCAGTTCCTCCACAAGCACATGCGCATGCGGTTCTGCGGCCCGGAACGCGTTGGCGACACCGCCCCGGCCGTCGAAACGGAACTCGATCTCGCCGGTCTCGATCCGGAGAGCGCCGCGCGCGAAGCGCCGGCGGCGCAGATCGATCGCGACCCCCTCCGCGACTCTAAGCGCGTCCGTGATCTCCGGGGCGGCTTGCTCGCGCCCGGCGAGGATCGCCTCCGCCTGTTGGTAGGTGAGGCGCGCTCGACTGCGGATGACGGAGCGGTAGAAGCTCGGCGGGCCGTTCGGCGGGAACTCGACCGTGACGCAAAGGCGGTCCTCATGCGGGCGCAGGCTGCAGAGGTCGTCTGCGAGCTCGTGCGGCAGCATCGGTGCGACCAGGCCGGGGACATAGACCGAGAACGAGCGCTCGGCGGCGCCGCGGTCGAGCGGCGTCCCGGCAGGGACGAACCAGGAGACGTCGGCGATGTGCACGAAGGCGCGAACGCCGTCGCCCTCCCGCCTGAACGTCAACGCATCGTCGAAGTCCTTCGCCGTCTCAGGATCGATCGTGAGCGCGAGCTCCTCGCGCAGGTCGACGCGCCCCTCCAGGCTCGGCTCGGGCGGCTCGTGGGGCTCGTGCTGGACGCGCGCGCCCGTCTCGACGAGCAGCCCTTCGAGCACCGTCTCGATTGCGTCGGCGCGTCCGAGCACGCGCTCGAGCCGAGCGCGTCCGCGCCCGGTCGTGACGACGGCGAGATCGCCGGGCCGCGCCTCGCCGCTCCCCCTCTTGTCGAGCACGAGCGGGACACCCCGCTCGAAATAGGGCTCCCCGACGACGAGCTTCCCCCGCCGGGCGATCTCGACGACGCGCGTCAGATGCGCAGGAAGCGGCGGAGCGTCAGCCCGGACCCTGCTGCGCCGAGGAGAAGGCTCGTCCCGATCACGATCAGCGCAATCGTCCCGAACGGCCAGGCGCTCACGTCGTTCCCACTCGAGACGTGCCCGAGAATCGTCGGCAGCGCGATCTCCTTCCCGAGTAGGAGCAGGATCACCGCCGCGATCGAGCCGGCCAGCCCGGTGATCAGTCCCTCGACCATGAACGGCCCGCGCACGAACCAGTTCGAGGCGCCGACGAGCTTCATCACCTCGATCTCCCGCCGTCGCGCGAAGATCGACAGCCGGATCGTGTTCGCGACGAGCAGCGTCGCGGCGATCACGAGCACGAAGACGACGATCCCGAAGAAGATGCTGATGAACTTCGTGATCTTCAGCAGCCGCTGCGCGGTCTTCTTCCCGTACGTGACGTTGTGGACGCCCGCCGGGAAGGGGTTGAGCAGATTCGCGATCTTGGGCGTGAACTCGCCCTTCCTCGGCTGCACGGTGAACGCTGGGCCCAGCGGGTTGTACGGCAGCGGCACCCCGTTGAACAGCTCGTGGTGCTTCTTCCTCATCTGGGCGAGCCCTTGTTGGGCCGAGACGTAGCCGATCGACTTGACGAGCGGGCTCGCCTCGAGCTTCGTCCGCACCGAGTTGACGTCGGCCGACGTCGCGTCGGGATCGAAGAACACCTTGACGACGAGCTCGTGCTTGTAGTGGTTTCCGAGCGAGTGCGCCCAGGTCGAGAGCGCGATCACGAAGCCGAGCATGAACATGCAGATCAGCACGGTCACCGTCGCGGCGAGCGTCGTCGAGACGTTCGCGGTCACGGACGTCAGCGCCTCGGAGACGAGTAGCCGGAAGCGGCTCATTACTCCGACACGTAGCCGCCGCGGCGCTCGTCGCGCGCCAGCCGCCCGTCGTCGAGCGCGATCACCCGCTTGCGCATCTTGTCGACCATCTCGCGGTCGTGCGTCGCCATCAATACCGTCGTGCCGGCGCGGTTGATCCGGTAGAGGAGCTGCATGATCCCAACCGACGTGTCGGGGTCGAGGTTCCCCGTCGGCTCGTCGCAGATCAGAAGCGGAGGGTGGTTGACTACGGCTCGGGCGATCGAGACGCGCTGCTGCTCGCCGCCGGAGAGCTCATCGGGCAAGGAAGCCATCTTGTCCGCAAGGCCCACGAGGGTGAGGACTTCGGGAACCTTGCTGCGGATCTGGCCCCTGCTCTCGCCCTGCACCTTCAGCGCGAAGGCGACGTTCTCGGCGGCGGTCCGGTTCGACAGCAGCTTGAAGTCCTGGAAGACGCAGCCGACATTGCGGCGCAGAAGCGGCACCTTCGAGCGCTTGAGGCGCGTGAGGTCGCGGCCGCCGACGAGGATCTTGCCGCCCGTCGGGTCGAGCTCTTTCAGGATCAAGCGAATGATCGTCGACTTGCCTGAGCCCGATGCGCCGACGACGAAGACGAACTCGCCCTTCTCGATCACGAACGAGACGTCCCGGAGCGCGGCGACGTCAGGCTCGTAGATCTTCGTCACGCCCTCGAACACGATCATCGCCGACGCGCTCGGCGCCTCGGGCGGCGCGGCGTGCTGCTGCTCTTCGCGTTCGATAACGGCCACTGGGCTGTCTATGAGTTCCGAGTCCGACACCGGGGCACAGGGCGCGGCGCCTGCGGCCGCACCGGTTTCTGGGCTACAGATGCAGGAGTTTAACGAATGATTCGGCGGGTTCTGCGGGACGCCTGCTGCTAGACGACTCGGCCGGCGGCTTTCTCGAGCAGGTAGGCCTGGATGAAACCGTCGAGGTCGCCGTCGAGGACGGCCTGGGTGTTCCCGGTCTCGTAGTCGGTTCGGTGGTCCTTGACGAGCTGGTACGGATGGAGGTAGTAGCTGCGAATCTGGCTGCCGAAGTCGGCCTGCTGCGTGGCGCCGCGCTCCCGGGCGAGCTCGGCCTCGCGCTTCTCCTGCTCCAGCTCGGCCAGCCGCGAGCGGAGGATCCGCATCGCCGTCTGCTTGTTGGCCGCCTGCGAGCGCTCGTTCTGACACTGGACGACGATCCCGGTCGGGAGGTGCGTGATTCGAACCGCCGAGTCCGTCTTGTTCACGTGCTGGCCACCGGCGCCGCTCGCGCGGTACGTGTCGATCCGCAGCTCGCTCTCGTCGATGTCGACCTCCCCGTCGGCGGGCAGGAGGGGCGAGACGATCACCTGAGCGAACGACGTGTGCCGCCGGTGCGCCTGGTCAAACGGCGAGAGCCGGACGAGCCGGTGGACGCCGCGCTCGGCCTTGAGGATCCCGTAGGCGTTCTCGCCCTTGACGGTGAACGTCGCGGACTTCAGCCCCGCCTCCTCCCCCGGGCTCGCCTCGACGATCTCCGTCTCGAAGCCGCGGTTTGCCGCCCAGCGCAGGTACATGCGCAGCAGCATCTCGGCCCAGTCCTGTGCGTCCGTGCCGCCGGTGCCGGCGTGGACGGTGACGACGGCGTCCCCCGCGTCGTACTCTCCCGAGAAGAGCGCGTCCTCCTGGAGCCGGTCCAGCTCGCGGTGGATCGGCCGCAGCTGTTCCGCGATCTCGTCTGCCAACTCGCCGTCCATGGCCAGCAGCTCCCGCGCCTCCTCGAACTCGCGCTGGAGCCGGTCGTAGCGCTCTAGCCGTCGCGAGAGCCGCGCGTGCTCGGCCGACACCGCCGCCGCCCGCTCCTGGTCGTCCCAGAACCCCGGTGAGCCGAGCTCGACTTCGAGCTCGGCGAGCCGCTTCCTCAGCCCTTCCGGGTCAAAGGTAATCACGGACCCAGTGGAGCCGGGTCCCGATTTCCTCGAGCTGATGCTCCAGCGGCTGGGTCTCGTCGGCCATCGCTGTCCGATGCTAGCGAAGGACCATGAGGGGCCCTACGAGAGACAGCCGGCGAGACCGGCACGCTGCCGCGAGAGCGAAGGCGGATCGGTGGCGAGCAACGCCGGGACGCTGACCGCGCGCAGCCGGTCTCTCCGCAGGAAGGGCAGGATCTGAGACCGCAAGGCCTTCATCGTCTGTCCTCGGTTCTCGTGCATGAGGACGATCGAGCCTGGGCGGACAAGCCGTTTCACGCGCCTCGCCACCTTGGCTGCGTCTGCTCCGGGCCTGGAGTCGCCGGAGTCGACGCTCCACAAGACCTCGACCATCCCCAGGGCCTCTGCCTCGCGCAACACGGCGGCGTCCGTCTCACCGTAGGGCGGCCGGAACATTTGAATCGGTTCGCGGGCAAGACCGCTGATCGCCCGCTTCGCGCTCGCCAGCTCAGTCGCAAGCGCCGCCTGCGAGAGCAGGACGAGAGGGTGATGGCTCCACGTGTGGTCGCCGAGCGCCGCAACCGACTCCTCGAGCCGCGGTATCTGCGGCCGGTATGCGAGCTCTTTGCCGACAAGGAAGAAGGTCGCCCGCGCTCGGGCGCGCCGCAAGACGCGGACGGCGTACGCGCTGTACGGCCCGGGCCCATCGTCGAAGGTGAGAGCAACTTCACGGCGCCGTCTTCCGCCGCAGTAGATCGGCAGTCCGTGCTCGAGGAAGCGATGGAGCGCCGCCCGTTCGGCCCCCAGCCGGCGTGGAGCGAGGCCGTGCGAAGGTACGGCAAGCCGCTTGGGGGTCCCCACGGCGATCAGCGCCGGCCGTGACGCGGACGTCCCTCGCGCGTGCGGGCGATGATGCCGGCCACTCCCGGCAACCAAGACGGCTACGCCTGCGGCGAGCCCCATCAGCGCGAGCACGGTGAGCGACCGCCGCCGACGCAATCGTCTCCGCGAGGCCGCTCGGTCACGCGCGCGACGCTCTGAGGCCGAAGGATCGTTAGCCGGAGCCGTGGCCCGAAGTGTAGGCCGGGGCCACTCGATGGGTGGAAGAAGCGGGTCGCCCCCTCCGCCTCTCAGAGCCTCCCCTTTTACAATGAGGCCGTCAGCAAGCCTTCGACAAGCAAGGGTCCGCGGTGCTCGCGGCCGGGGCGGTCAGATTCTGTCAGCGACAGTGAAAGCGCGAGCCGCAGGCTGAGGGGCCTCCGGCGCGCATGGGAGCCCGATGCGGCTGCGTCGTAAGCCGGACGGGCCGCCGCCGGTCCGCTGCGTCCTCGTGGCGACGGACCGCTCGGAGACCGCCGACCGGGCAGTCCGCTGGGCGGCCGACATGGCCGAGCGCTACGAGGCCGACCTGCTCGTTCTTCGCGTTCTGCTCTCGGACGACGGCGTCGTCGCCGAAGCTGCGAGGGAGCTCGCGGGCTACGCGCACGAGGTCGCCGGGGAGCGCGGCCGCTCCTCCGTCGTCGTCGCCGACGACCCGGCGGACGCCATCGTCGCCGCAGCCGAGCGCGAGCGCGCCGACGTGGTCGTCGTCGGAAGCGTCGGGATGACCGGCCGGAAGGAGTTCCTGCTTCGCAACGTCCCGAACCGCGTCTCGCACAACGCGCCCTGCACCGTCGTGATCGTGCAGACCACGAGGTGAGCGCCCCCAGTCACGAACGGCTGCTCGGCCGCGCTACGCGCGTAGCCCACGTGCTGGGGAAGTACGGCTTCGCGGAGGTGACGAGCGACGGCTCCTCGCCCGAGGCGCGGGCGCGCAGGCTTCGGCTCGCGCTCGAGGAGCTTGGCCCCACGTTCGCCAAGCTCGGGCAGATCCTCTCGACTCGGCCGGATCTGCTCCCGCCGGAGGTGATCGCCGAGCTCGCTCTCCTCCAGGACAGCGTCACGCCGCTCTCGGAGTCGGAGGTCGTCGGCGTGATGGAGGAGGAGCTCGGCGTCCCCTGGGAGGACGTGTTCGAGCGGATCGGGCCGGAGCCGCTCGCGGCCGGGACGATCGGTCAGGTGCATCGGGCCGTGCTCGAGGACGGCGACCGGGTCGTGGTCAAGGTGCAGCGCCCCACCGCACGCGGCGACATCCTGCGCGACCTCTCCCTCCTCGAGCTCTTCGCGGAGAAGACCGCGAACCGCGGGGCGCTGAGGAGCATCGTCGACTTGCCGGCTGCGATCGAGCACCTCTCGGACTCGCTTCGCCGCGAGCTCGACTTCAAGCAGGAGGCCGACAACGTCGAGCGGATCCGAACGGCGACCCGAACTTTCACCCGGATCGACGCACCACGGGTGTACGAGTCGCTGACGACGAGCCGGCTGCTCGTGCTCGAGGAGATCCAGGGCGTGCCGGTGCGCGATACGCCGGAGGGCCCCGCCCGGCGCGAGGCGGCGCACCAGCTGCTCGAGTTCTACTACCGGCAGATCCTGAGCGAAGGCTTCTTCCACGCCGACCCGCACCCCGGAAACATGCTCTGGTGGCGCGAGCGGATCTACTTCCTCGACTTCGGGATGGTCGGAGATCTGCCACCGGAGACGCGCGAACTGGTCCTCCTGTTGCTGCTTGCGTTCTGGCAGGAGGACGTCTCATTCCTGACGGAAGTGGTGCTGATGCTGGCAGGCTCGGAGGCGCGCGACGCCGACATCCCCCGACTCGAGGCCGATCTCGGCGAGCTCCTCCGCCGGTACCGCCACGCTTCCCTCGGCGAGATCCAGGTCGGCCCGCTGCTTCAGGAGATCACCCAGGCCGCCGCCAAACACGGCGTCCGGCTGCCGGCCTCGCTCGTGCTGACAGGCAAGGCCCTCGCGCAGATGCAGCTGACCGCCGCCGAGCTCGATCCCGAGCTCGACCCGTTCTCGCTCGTCGGCCGCTTCCTGGTGCGGAACCTGGCAGGCCGTGTGCAGGCGGCCGCCGACCCGAAGCGCCTCTTCTTCGACGCGCAGAAGCTGAAGGTCCGCGCCGAGCGCCTCGTCGAGGCGATCGAGCGGATCAGCGGCTCACGCCCAGGCATGCGGCTCCAGGTCGACGTGCGCGGGATCACGCCGCTCGAGGAGACGATCCGCACGGCCTCGCGCCGCCTCGCGCTCGCGGTCACGTCGGGTTCTGCGCTCGTCGCAACAGGAGCCACGGCGGCGGCGGCGAACGTCGCGCGCTGGCTGCCGATCACGCTCGGCAGCGTCGGCGGTCTGTTGGCGGCGCTGCTGCTCGCCGACCTCGTCCGCCGGCGCTAGCTCCGCTTCGAGAGGGCGCGCACGAGGCGTCGCTCGGCGACGAAGGCAACCGCGCTCATGACCATGCCGAGCAGCGCCCGCTCGAGTCGCCTGCCACCGGGGATCAGGCGCCGTGGCACTTCTTGTACTTCTTGCCCGAGCCGCACCAGCACGGGTCGTTGCGGCCGAGCTTGTCGCGGTCCGGGGCGACCCGCTGCTGCGTGGCGACAGCGCCGCCGCCGGCCGCAAGCGCGCCCGCAGTCGAGGCGCCGTCGCCGCCGAGGGCGGCCGCAGTGCCGATCGCGTCGGCCCCGGCCAGCGTCTCGTGCTCGTAGAAGACGTGCCCGTCACCGGCGGCCTGCGCCTCCTGCGCCTGCTGGAGCTCCGCGGCGTCCTCCGGCGCGAGCTGTGCGTGGAAGAGCGTGACGACGACCTCCTCGCGGATCGCCAGGTTCAGCTCCTCGAACATCTGGTGACCCTCTGAGGTGTACTCGACGAGCGGATCCTTCTGCGCCATCGAGCGCAGGTGCACGCCCTCGCGCAGGTAGTCCATGTTCTCGAGGTGCTCGCGCCAGCGGAGGTCGACGACCTGGAGGATGATGAAGCGCTCGAGCTCGCGCATCAGCTCGGCTCCGAGCTCCTGCTCCTTCTGCTCGTACTGGTCGTGGGCCTCCTCTGTGAAGTCCTCCACGAGCGTCTCGCGCGTCAGCGCCGAGACGTCCTCACGCAGCTCTTCGACCGTGATCGGCTCTTCCCGTGGCTGCTCGTAGACGGCGTGCATCGCCGCCAAGAGCCCGTCGAGATCCCACTCCTCGGAGTACTCGCTCTCGGTGTACTGCGCGACGACGCCTTCGATCACGCCGTCGATCCAGGCCTTCACTTCCTCCGACAGGTCTTGTCCCTCGAGCACGCGCCGGCGCTGGTCGTAGATCACGGTGCGCTGCTTGTTGAGGACGTCGTCGTACTTGAGGACGTTCTTGCGCATGACGAAGTTCTGCTCCTCGACCTTCTTCTGCGCGTTCTCGATCTGGCGCGAGAGGATCGACGCCTCCATGGGCTGATCCTCGGGAACCTTGAAGCGCTGCATGATCCCCTTGATCCGATCCCCCGCGAACAGGCGCACCAGGTCGTCCTCGCCGGAGAGGTAGAACCGCGTCTCGCCGGAGTCGCCCTGGCGCCCTGAGCGGCCGCGCAGCTGGTTGTCGATCCGGCGGGCCTCGTGGCGTTCGGTGCCGAGCACGTAGAGGCCGCCGAGCTCGCGCACGCCCTCGCCGAGCTTGATGTCGACGCCGCGGCCCGCCATGTTCGTCGCAATCGTGACCGCGTTCGGGGCGCCGGCGTCCTTGATGATCTCCGCCTCGCGCTCGTGCTCCTTCGCGTTGAGGACGTTGTGCGGCACGCCCTGGCGCTCGAGCAGCTGCGCAAGGTACTCCGAGGTCTCGACCGCGATCGTGCCCACGAGCACGGGCTGCCCCTTCTCGTAGCGCTCCTTGATGTCGTGGATGACGGCGGCGAACTTCCCCTCCTTCGACTTGAAGATGAGGTCGTTCTCGTCCATGCGCGCGACCGGGACGTTGGTCGGGATCTCGACGACGCTGAGGCCGTAGATCTCGACGAACTCCTTCTCCTCGGTCTTCGCCGTGCCCGTCATGCCGCCGAGCTTCTCGTAGAGCCTGAAGTAGTTCTGAAGGGTGATCGTCGCAAGGGTGACGTGCTCCTCCTGGATCCGCACGCCCTCCTTCGCCTCGACGGCCTGGTGGAGGCCTTCCGACCAGCGGCGACCTTCCATGATCCGGCCGGTGAACTCGTCGACGATCTTCACCTCGCCGTCCTGCACGACGTAGTCGACATCGCGGTGGAAGAGCGACTCCGCCTTCAGCGACTGGACGAAATGGTTGACGAGCTGAACGTTGCGCGGGTCGTAGAGGTTGTCGATCCGAAGCGCGCGCTCGACCTTCTCGACCCCGCGCTCCGTCGGCGCAACCGTCTTGTGCTTCTCGTCGTAGGTGTAGTCGGCGTCCGGATGCTCGCCCTTCATCAGCGGGTCCTGCTGGACGCCTGCGAGCGTGCGGACGACGCGTGCGAAGTCGTAGTAGGTCTGCGCCGCGGCCTCGGGCTCGCCGGAGATGATCAGCGGCGTCCGCGCTTCGTCGATCAGGATCGAGTCGACCTCGTCCACGATCGCGTAGTGGTGGCCCCGCTGAACGACGCCCTCGAGCGAGACTGCCATGTTGTCGCGCAAGTAGTCGAAGCCGAACTCCGAGTTCGTCCCGTAGGTGATGTCGGCCTGGTAGGCCTCATTCCGGTCGGCGAACGGCATCATGTTCTCGATGAACGCGGCCCGCATCCCGAGCTTCTCGTAGACGGGGCCCATCCAGCCGGCGTCGCGCTTCGCGAGGTAGTCGTTGACCGTGATCAGGTGGACGCCGTTGCCGGGGATCGCGTTCAGGTAGAGCGGCTGCGTGGCGACGAGCGTCTTCCCCTCGCCGGTCTTCATCTCGGCGATGTCGCCCTCGTGGAGGACGATGCCGCCCATCGCCTGGACGTCGAAGATGTTCTGGCCGAGGGCGCGCTTGGCGGCCTCCCGGACGGCGGCGTACGCCTCGAAGAGGAGCTCCTCCAGCGACTCGCCGTTCTCGTGGCGCTGCTTGAACTCGGCCGTCTTTGCCGCGAGCTCCTCGTCCGAGAGCCGCTCGAACTCGGGCTCGAGCGTGCGGATGTAGTCCGCCTGCGCGGCGATGCGCTTCAGCCGGCGCCCTTCGCCGAAGCGAAGAGCCTTCTCGAGGGAGAGGTTCTGCGCCATCCGTCCTAGGGTAGCGAGTCCGGGAAGAGCAAAAGCCTACGCCGTTTGCTCCGATTTCCCTAACGACGCCCTCACACGCGGGGATTACGCTGAGATCGATGAAACGGCTGCTCACGTGTCTGTTCGCAGCGGCCATGGTCGTGCCCCTCGCCGGCGCGGATGCAACGAGTCTGAGGCTGTCGGCGCCCCTGATCGGCCTGGCGGCCAACGGCACCCGGGTCGCCGTTGCGCTCGGGTCTCGTCCCGGCGACTGCGCGCACGTGCTCATCTGGAGCCGTCTCGGTCACCGCCTCGAGCGACTCGGACGCGCAGCCCCATGCGGGCCCGTGACGAGCACCGGGCGGGGCCTGGTCGGGCCTTCCATCGCCGGGCCTCGGGCACTCTGGATCACCTACGTCGGCGGCAACATCCGCGAGTGGTCGCTGTGGACAGCCTCGGTAGGTCATGCGAAGCCACGCCTCTTGAGGTTCGTGCCCCGCAACGTCGAGTCGACGCCGCCGCTCGTTCTCGGCGTGGGCGACGCGTCCAAAGGCGGCTTCATCCTCCCCTACGCGCTCGACGACACCGTCTATTCGCTCCAGCCGGACGGCAGACTCGGCTTCTCCTGGCAGGCCCCCGAGCGGGTGATCGCACTCGCGGCGAGGAACGGAGAGCTCGCGGTCGCGCTCGCCTCGGGCCCGGTCGTGATCCTGGGCGCCGCGGGCCAGGTTCTTCGGACCGAGACGTTCGACGGGCCTGTGGATGCCGTGGCGGCCGCGGGAAGCGTCGTCCAGCGCGGCCACGTGCTCGAGTGGCTCACCGCCGACGGGTGGCAGATGCGCACGATCGACGGCGCCTGGCACCTCGCCGACGTGTTCTCGACCATCGCCGTCTACACCCTCGGCCATCAGATCCACGCCTTCAACCTCTCGAACGGCAAGGACGCGCTCGTACTCCGTACGACCGCACATCCGTTCGTGCAGATCGATTCGAGCGGAGGGCTCGTCTACGGCTCCGGCCGACGGGTGTCCTTCATCCGCGGCTGGAGCACGGGCCTTCGCTAGAGCGGCGTTACGCGGACTTCCCAGAAGCGGTCGTCGATCCGCTCCGCCTCGAGCACGTAGCCGTCGCCTTCGACGAGACGCTCCAAGGCCGGGACGCTGCCGAAGGACCGCTCGCCGTCGACCACGAGCATCCGCTCGCCCTGGTTAAGCGTCAGCGTGACACGTTCGCCGGTGAGCTCCGCTGGTAGCTCGACGACCGTGATCGTGCGCGCACCGACGAACCAGCGGCGCTCGCCGCGGCGGACCGCCTCCGCTCGGTACGGAGGCTGGAGCTCGGCCTCGACGGCCTCTGCCAGTGGTGACAGGTTCTCGTCCACGTCCTCGTCGACCACCATCGACCCGTCGGGCAAAACGGTTAAGTGCAATTCGTCGACCGGGGGGCCGTCGAAATCCGCGGCCGTGACGACGTCCCACTCGCGCGGGCGTGGTACGCCGTGAATCCCGGCCTCTCCCCACCGCGGCTGCGCGTCGTGCGGAGGCGGCTCGCTCGAAGCGTCGAGGCCCGCCTCGCGGGCGAGCCTCTCGTGGAGCGGCTCGCGTCGCCAGAGGGGCATCTACTCCGGCTCGATCAGCCCGTAGTTGCCGTCACGGCGGCGGTAGAGGACGTTGATCTGGCCCGACTCCGAGTTCCGGAAGACAAAGAAGTCGTGGCCGATCAGCTCCAGCTGGAGCACCGCCTCCTCCGGCGGCATCGGCTTGACCGCGAACTGTTTGGTCTTGACGATCGTCGGCTCCTCTTCGTCAGGGACGACGGGGATCTCCTCTGGAGGGGGCTGCATGTGCTGTGGCCGCCTGCGCCGCTTCTTGCGGTACTGCGTCACCTGGCGTTCGAGCTTCTCGACGAGCCGGTCGATCGACGCCTTGATGTCGGTGGAGGACTCGCGGGCGCGGAGGACCGGGCCCTTGGTCCAGACGGTCGCCTCGGCGACGTGGCTCGCCGCAATCGACGGGTTGCGCTCGACTGCGAGCTCGAGCTCGATTCGTGGATCGTCGATCTGCCGCTCCAGCTTCGCGAGCTTCCGCTCGGCGTAGGCGCGAATCGAGTCGCTGACCTCGAGGTTGCGCCCCCTTACCTGGAGTTGCACGGTCCTGAATCTAACGAACAGCCCGTGCGAACGTCACAACTTCGACCCGGCCGGCACCGGCCTTTCGCAGCGCGCTCGCCGCTGCCGCCGCCGTCGCTCCGGTGGTGTAGACGTCGTCGACGAGCGCGACGACCGGCGGAGAGCGGCCGAACGGGCGAAATGCGCCGGCCACGTTGCGGCGCCGCTCCCGAAGCGGCAGGCCACGCTGACGGCGCAGCGGCCGCGCGCGCTCGAGCAGCGGCTCGACCGGAAGCTCCCAACGGAGCGCGAGCTCGTGGGCGAGTCGCTCGGCGGGATGATGACCTCGGCGTAGGCTGCGGTCGCCGTCTGGGGGCACGAAGGCGAGCGCGGCTGCATCGGGTGGGGGCAATGCCTGGGCGAGGATCTCGGCGGCCGTGGCCGCGAGCCGCCGAAGTCCGCGCTCCTTCCAGGCCGTCACGAGGGCGCGAACCGCGGCGTCGTATGCGACGGCCGCGCGCGCAGACGCGAAGGCGAGCCGGCGTCCGGCGCACTCGCGACAGCGCCGAACCTGCCAGGCCGTCGGCGCTCCACAACGGGCGCACAAAGGGCCGCCAAGGCGCGGCAGCGCCGCCGCGCACGCGTCGCAGAGCTGGTCGCCCCCGGCACAGCAGACGACGCAGCGCTGCGGAAGCAGCAGGTCGAGGAGCATGTTTCCGACGCTAGCGCCCCGGAGCGCGCGCGTGTGTGTCAGCTCTGTGCCGTCTCTGTAAAAGCGCGGTCGGCCTCCGCGAGCGTGTCGGGCGAGCCGATGTCGAACCAGCGTCCGGGCACCTGCCACGTGTGCACCGGCACCCGCGGATAGAGCCATTGGACGAGACGACCGGGCTGGTCGGGGTTGTTGCCCTCGTCGAGGTACTGCCTGATGAGCGGGAAGACCGTCCGCGGGTAGTAGTAGAGCGCGATCCCGGCAAGCGTGCTGGTGGGCCGCTCCGGTTTCTCCTCGAAGTCGACGATGCGGCCGTCGTCGTCGACGGCGATCGAGCTGTACCGCTTGATCGCCTCGAGGTCGCCCACGTCGTACACGGCCAGCACAGGCGTCTCGCGACCGGCGCAGAAGCGGCCGAACTCCTCGAGGCTCTCGCTGAACATGCCGTCACCGGCCACGACGATCAGGTCGTCATCGACGTGCTCCCGCTCGAGCACGAGCCCTAGATCGCCGATCGCGCCCAGCCTGTCGTCCTCGCTCGTCGTCCCGTCGTCGACGATTGTCGGGCGCAGCTCCCGCCGCGGCGGGTCGTAGCCGGCGGCCCAGCTTCGGAACTGCTCTGCGAACCGGCCGTTCGTCACGAGCCAGACGCCGTCGAGAGCGTCGATCGGCCCGAGCCGCTCGAACAGGTACTCGAGCATCGGGCGTCCTCCTACCGGGAGCAGGTGCTTGGGTCGGTCGCGGGTCAGCGGATAGAGCCGGGTGGCGTAGCCGGCGGCGAGCACGAGCGCTCTCACCTGGCAGCTGCAGCGATCGGGCGCGGCAGAGATGCGTCGTACGGCGCCCGGTGTACGCCTACCTCGGTGACGATCGCGGTGATCAGCGAGGCCGGCGTCACGTCGAAGACCGGATTCCGGGCGGAGAAGCGCGTCGTCAGCTCGGAGCCCGGTCGTTCCTCGATCGGGATCGCGGAGCCGCTCGGCGTCTCCTGGTCGACCGTCGAGGTCGGCGCGACCACGTACAGCGGGATGCGGTGATGCGCCGCCAGGACCGCGAGGGCGTAGGTCCCGATCTTGTTTGCGGTGTCGCCGTTGGCGGCGATCCTGTCCGCGCCCGTGACCACGCAGTCGATCTCGGCGGCGGCCATCAGCGAGGCGGCGGCCGAATCGGCGATGACAGCGTGTGGGATGCCGGCGCGCTCGAGCTCCCACGCGGTCAGCCGGGTGCCCTGGAGCAGGGGCCTGGTCTCGCCGACGAAGACGCGCCGGAGCAGGCCGCGCTCCCAGGCTGTCCGCAGCGCTCCGAGCGCTGTGCCGTGGCCGGCGGTGGCGAGGCCTCCGGTGTTGCAATGCGTGAGCGCGCGCGTGCCGGGCTCGAGCAGCGAGGCTGCATGCTCGCTCATCCGCCGGCAGCGCTCGACCTCCTCTCGATGAAGCTCGCGCGCACGGGCCGCCGGGTCTTCAGCCGCGCGCACCTCCCGCAGGGCCCACGAGAGGTTGACCGCAGTCGGACGGGCACGGGCGAGCGCGGCCGCGGCGCGGTCGAGATCCTCGCCCCGTGCGACCGCCAGCGCGTAGCCGTACGCCGCGGCAATGCCGATCGCGGGCGCTCCACGAACGGCCATCGCGCGGATCGCCTCGGCCACCTCGGACGCCGATCTGCATTCGATCCACGTCTCCTCCTCCGGCAGCCTTCGTTGATCGAGGAGGACGACCCGGTCGTCCTCCAGCCGGACGATCTGCTCCGGGGCCAGCTCGGCGGTCACGGAGCCTTTCTCGCGATCCTCGTGCCCGTTCCCGTCCCCAACCCCCACCCACCCAGGGGAAAGAACAACGCTAGCGGGGAATTACGGGCCAGTGTGAGCCGCACTCGCGCCGTGAGGGTGACGAGTAGTTCACAGCCGCCGCGACTCCTGAGCAAAGGCGGGGCGCACCGCCCTAGGTCCCCTCGTCCCAAGAAGCGAGGTACCGCGCCTGCTCCTCGCTCAGGCTATCGATCAGGATCCCCATCGTCTCGAGCTTCAGGCGCGCGATCTCGTTGTCGATCTCGTCCGGCACCGGGTAGACACGGCGCTCGAGACTGGCCGCGTTCTGGACGACGTACTCGCACGACAAGGCCTGGTTAGCGAACGACATGTCCATAACGGCTGCGGGATGGCCCTCGGCGGCCGCCAGGTTCACGAGCCGACCCTCCGCGAGCAGGTAGAGCCGCCGGCCGTCCTCCAGGCGGAACTCCTCTACGAGCGGCCGTGCCGTCCTCGTCTCCGCGGCGAGCGAGCGCAGGGCAGCCAAGTCGATCTCGACGTTGAAGTGCCCCGTGTTGGCCAGGATGACGCCGTCCTTCATCCGTTCCATGTGCTCTCGGCGGATGACCGACTTGTCTCCGGTCGCAGTGACGAAGAGGTCTCCGACCTCCGCCGCCCGCGCCATCGGCAAGACCTGGAAGCCGTCCATCGCCGCCTCGAGCGCGCGCCGCGGGTCGACCTCAGTGACGACTACGTGCGCGCCCATCCCCTTGGCGCGCATCGCCACGCCGCGCCCGCACCAGCCGTAGCCTGCGACGACGAACGTCGAGCCGGCCAGCAGCTTGTTCGTCGCGCGGACGATCCCGTCGATCGTCGACTGGCCCGTTCCGTAGCGGTTGTCGAAGAGATGCTTCGTGTCCGCGTCGTTGACCGCGATCACCGGGAAGCCGAGCTTGCCGTCGCGCTCGAGCGCCTTCAGTCGGATCACTCCCGTGGTCGTCTCCTCCATGCCGCCGAGGATGTCGCCGAGTTGCTCACGGCGGTGCGAGTGGAGGACGCCGATCACGTCGGCGCCGTCGTCCATCGTCAGCTGCGGCTTGTGGTCGACCGCCGCCTCGATGTGCTGGTAGTACGTGTCGTTGTCCTCGCCATTGATCGCGAAGACGGAGACGTCGAAATGCTCGACTAGCGCGGCCGCGACGTCGTCTTGCGTCGAGAGCGGGTTGGAGGCGCAGAGGACGAGGTCCGCGCCGCCCGCCTTCAACGCCCGCATCAGATTCGCGGTCTCGCTCGTGACGTGAAGGCACGCGGCGATCCGGTAGCCCGCCAGCGGCTGCTCAGCCTCGAACCGCTCCCGGATCGCCGCCAGTACCGGCATCTGGCGGTCCGCCCACTCGATCCGAGCTAGACCATCGTCGGCGAGCGCAAGATCTTTGACGTCGTGGCGGCGCGTCGTGGCCATGGCGCGGCGCAGTCTACTTACTGCGCTCGGCCCGCCCGTACTCGTCTTCGAGCCGCACGACGTCGTCCAGATGGGGCGTCGAGACCTCCAGGATGGTGGTGTCTTCCAGCGCTTTCACGCGGTGCACCGTCCCCGGTCTGAAGCGGAAGCACGCACCCGGGCCGACGATCTCCCGGGTGAGGATCGCCTGGCCGACATCGCCGAGCTGGAGCTCGGCCCGGCCGCTCTCGACGTACCAGCTTTCGTCCTTCTCGCGGTGGAATTGAAGGCTCAGCGAGCCGCCCGCGCGGACGAAGAGAACCTTGCCGACGTAGTCCTCGGCGTGCGCCCACAGCAGCTCGTACCCCCACGGCTTCTCGATTCGCTGCGGCTCGAAGGCGAAGCGGTCGAGGTTCTGGAGATTCGGCGAGGACAGCGGGCCCTCCACTGCGGCGATCCTACGACGCCGTCGCGCTGCACTCAAACGGGGTCGGTGACCAGCCACTCCGGATGAGCCGTGAGGTGCTCTTCGGCTCGACGTAGGTCCTTCGGCGTGTTCACGGTGAGCCAAAGGCCCTCGTGGCGAAATGCTCGTAGCCGCCCTTCCGCGGCGAGCTCGGGGAATGTGGTCGTCTCGTGGTCGCCTCGTTCCGGAAACCGTGCGAGCGCTTCTTCGCCGAGCACGTACACGCCACAGCTGACCCACGAGGGGATCCGCCCGCCCTCGCTGAACCCCCTGACGACGTCCTCTTCGGTCAGCTCCACGACGCCGAACGGCGACACCGGCTGCGCGACGGCGATCGTCGCGGCCGCGCCCGACGCGCGGTGGCGGTCCAGCATCGCGACCAGGTCGACGTCGAGCAGCTCGTCCCCGTTGAGGGCGTAGACGTCGCCGCTCTCCAGCCGCCGGCGAGCCGCGAAGCGGATGCCGCCGCCCCGCCCGAGCCGCTCAGGCTCCTCCGCCAAGACGAGCTCGGGCCCGGAGCCGTCGAGCTCACGCTCGAACAGCCCGCCCTGCCCCGCAGCGCAGCTCACGATTACGCGCGAGACGCCGGCGCGTCCGAGCAGCCGGAGCTGATAGGCAACCAACGGCCGGCCGGCAACCTCGACGAGCGGCTTCGGCCTGCCCCCGGCGACTTCGCCGAGCCGCTCAGCCTTGCCGCCGGCGAGGACGATCGCTTCCAACGGGCCTACGCCTCGAGCTCCCGCTCGCGCTCCTCCGCCGTTTCCGGGAGATCGGCGAGCTGGGACGAGGCCCGGCCGATGCCCTCGTACGAGAAACCGGCGGCACGGACGGCCGCCGGATCGAGGAGGTTCCGCCCGTCGACGATCAGCGGCCGCCGCATCGCCTCGCGGACCTCCGGCGTCGCGAGGCCGCGGAACTCGTCCCACTCGGTCACGATCACCGCAGCGTCTGCGCCGGTGACCGCCTCGAGCGCGCTCTCGCAGATCGTGACGCCGTGCAACAGCTCATCCGGCCGAGCAGCGGGATCGTAGGCCCGCACATCCACTCCCTCCGCAAGCAGGCGTGAAGCGAGCACGAGCGAGGGAGCGTCGCGGAGGTCGTCGGTGTCCGGCTTGAACGCGAGCCCGAGTAGCGCGACGGTCTTCCCGCGCAGCCGGCCGAGCTGCTTCTGCAGCTTCTGGATCACGCGCCGCTTCTGAAGCTCGTTCACCTCGATCACGGCGGCGAGCAGCTGGAACTGGTAGCCCGAGTTGCCCGCGAGCTGCTTCAGCGCCGAGACGTCCTTGCCGAAGCAGCTTCCGCCCCAGCCGATCCCCGCGTGCAGGAAGTGCGGCCCGAGCCGGTGGTCGAGCCCGATCCCGCTCGCGACCTTCTCGACGTCCGCGCCGACGAGCTCGCACACATTCGCGATCTCGTTGATGAAGCTGATCCTGGTGGTCAGGAACGCGTTCGCGGCCAGCTTGATCATCTCGGCCGACGCCACGTCCGCGCGAACGACGGGCACGTCGAGCTTCCGGTAGAGCTCCTCGACCTTGTCCGCGTCGGCCTCGACGAAGGCGCCGACGACGATCCGGTCCGGGTTGGTGAAGTCGCGGATCGCCGTCCCCTCCGCGAGGAACTCGGGATTCGAGACATAGCCGACGTGCGCAAGCCCCCGGGCATCGAGCGCGGCGCGCACCTTCTCGCCGGTGCCCACGGGCACCGTGCTCTTCATCGCAAGGATCGTCCGCCGCTCGAGGGACGGCAGCTGGTCGAGGACGCTCCAGACCCGTGAGAGATCTGCGTCTCCCGAGTACGTCGGCGGTGTGTCCACGCAGACGAAGAGGAAGTCGGCGGCGGCGAGCTCGGTCGAGTCGAGCGTGAACGTCAGCCGCTCTCGGTTGCGCGCGAGCAGCTCCTCGAGGCCGGGCTCGAAGAAAGGAAGCTCCCCGGCCCTGAGCCGCTCGACTTTCTCGGCGACGACGTCTCGGATCACGACACGGTGTCCGAGCTCCGCGAAGCAGGCGCCTGTGACGACGCCGACCCAGCCCGCGCCGAAGACGCCGATCGCCGGCTTTCCTGTTCCTGCCGTCACCGCGCTGAGGTTACCGGGGCACGGGCCGCAGGCCCTTCGCGATCGCAAGCATCGTCTCGTTGGAGAGCGAGTCGAGCAGCGTATTCACGACCCAGTACGTCGCGCCGTTGTCGCGCAGGACGACCATGTGCAGGTGCGGCCCGGAGTAGTAGAGGTCGAACCTCCGGCCGTGGATCCGATGGGTGAAGTTCCGCTCGCCGAGCACCGGCGCATCCGTCCAGTTGGTCTCCTCGATGCCCCAGTACTCGTTCACGCCGGCGCCGCGCTTGAACGTCAGCCTGACCGCTCGATGACCCCCGGCGACCTCGTAGACGCGGATCGGACGCTCGTAATCGGGCCTCGAGCTTCGCTCGAGCACGGCCGGCAGCTCCAGCCGGAACGGCACCCGCTTTCGGACCGCGAGCAACATCGAGCGCGTCGCCGTCGGGTCGACGCTGATATACGGAGCCTGCTTGACGATCTGCGTGTGCGAGACCACAGTCGGCGATGTCAGCTGCCCCTTGAACGTCGCGCCGAGCACGACGACGAGCGTTGCCCCGGACGAGAGCGGCTCGAGGGTCGGCGTCACCTGTGCAACCGACGCGTTGTCGAACAGCTTCGCGACCTGGCCCGCGGCGTCCTTCGCCCGGTAGCGGGTCGGGTAGTAGTAGACGGTCGTCGTCGGGTGGTTGAAGCCGTCCGGGGCGTTCGCCGGCCCGCCGCCGGTGGGCGGCAGGATCACGTAGTGGCGCTGGCCGAGCTCGTTGGCGGCGTTGGCCGCGATCCCGGGCATGCCGTTCCCGTTCAGGACGGTGATGGAGACGCGCGAAGGCCCCACCGGCCGCACCGTCTGCTTCTTCGGGCGCAGCTTGAACCCGAGCGCCTTGCTCGCGGCGGCCGGCGCCGAGACGTCGGGATTGAGGAAGTCGTGCACAGCCTGGTCGATGTTCGACTGCGCGGTCGTCAGGTCGGAGTAGCCCGTCAGCCCACCGATCCGAGGCTGGAAGAAGTGCCCGCCCGGCAGGTGGTAGAGGAAGAAGGCGTAGTTCATCACGGTGCTCGGGGGAACGCCTTTTCCGCCCGCCTCGCCGATTTCGGTGTTGTGGACGATCGCCCCGACGACCTTGGGCAGCCTGAACGCGATGTCGAGCGGCGAGATCCGCCCGACCTGCTCCTTCATCGCCTTCACGAACAGCTGCTGGCGGGCGTTGCGGTACAGGTCGGAGTCGGTGTGTCGGTAGCGGACGAAGTCGAGCGCCTGGCCCCCGGTCAGCCTCTGGTACCCGGGTTGGAGGTCGATATTGGCGTAGTCGGTCGCCGCGGTGTGCAGGTTCTTGTTGTAGTAGCGGCGGTCGACGTCCATCCAGACGCCGCCGAGCTTGTCGACCACCTGGGTGAACCCGCGGAAGTTGACGTTGATCAGGTAGTTGACCGGCAGGTTGGTGATCGAGCGCACCGTGTCGAGCGTTCCAGCGGGGCCGCACTGGGCGTACGCGGCGTTGATCTTTCCGTTCCACGTCGGCTTGCCCGGGCAGTGGATCGTGACGTACAGGTCGCGCGGGAACGAGAGCAGCGAGATCGTGTCCGTAGCGGGGTCGGTCCGGATCAGCATGATCGTGTCGGAGCGTGAGGGAGCGCCATGATCCGCGTAGCGGTGATCGGAACCGATCACGAGCGCGATCGCCGGGCCGTGCGGCGAGGCGACGTCGAGCCGTTTCGCGGCGCGCTTCATCGCCACGCTCCTCGGCGCCGTCGCCCCGATCGACTCGTGCGCCCAGAGGTAGAGCCCTCCGACGGCGGCGCAGGAGAGCATCAGCAGGACCGTCAGCACCCAGAAGAAGAAGCGGGCGATGCGGTGGAGGGTGCCCGGCGGCGTCGGGGGCGGCTGGCGGTAGACCACCATCGCGCTGAACGCGCCGGGCGGCAGCGCGCCGTTGCCGTGCCCGTTGGTGTCGGCTCCCCGGCCGATCCCTCTTTTCAGTGTCGTCCGCATTCGTCCTGAAAAAGCATCGGGCGCCCCGGGGGCGCCAGCCGCGGCGAGGATACCCGACCTGGCGGTCGGCTAGAGCCTTGCCACCGTCTGCTCGGCGAGGCGCTGGGCGACGGCGAGCAGGCTGCCCGACTCCTCGAACACTTTGCGCTGCTCGTCGGCGCCGGTGCCGCGCTCGCACATTCGCTCGACCTCCGCGAGTTCCTCCGTGCAGCCCAGCCGACTTGCGGCCGGCTCGGCGAGCTCGACGAGCGCGAGCGCCGCCTCGCGCGCAGGCCTCTCCTCGTCGCGGTCGAGGTCGATCAGGTCTGCGCCGAGGCCGTAGCGCGCGGCGCGCCACTTGTTCTCGTCGACGAGTGTGTAGGGCTGGATCGGCAGCGCGCCGTCCTTCGCGTAGCGGTCGGCCAGCGTCGCAACGAGGCTCTGGAACAGCGCAACGAGCCCGGCCACCGACTCGAGGCGCGTCTGCGCATCGCAGATCCGCAGCTCGATCGTTCCGAGCTTGGGGTGCGGCCGCAGATCCCACCAGATGAAGGTGTAGTCCTCGAACGACCGCGTCCTCACGCCCCGGTCCACGAGCAGCTCGAACTCCTCCCACGAGGCGAACGCGGGCGGCAGGCCGCTGCGCGGCATCGCGTCGAAGACCTTGATCCGCGTCGACGCCAAGCCCGTGTCCCGCCCGTGCCAGAAGGGCGAGTTCACCGACAGGGCGAGCAACTCGGGCAGACAGGTGCGAAGCGCGCCGCAGATGCCGATCGCCTGCTGCGCCGACTCGAGCCCGACGTGGACGTGGAGGCCGAAGATCAGCTCCCGCTCCGCCACCCACTGCATCGCCTCGATCAACTCGCGGTAGCGCGGTTGGTCGGTCACCTCCTGGTGCTCGTAGCGAGAGAACGGATGGGTGCCGGCCGAGGCGATCAGCACACCGCTCTCCGCGGCTGCGTCGCGGACGCGTGCCCGTAGCTCGCGCGCCTCCTCGACCGCGAGCGAGACCGTCGTAGCCACCGGCGTCGCCACCTCGATCACCGACTGGAGCAGCTCCGCCTTGATCCGCTCGTCGCCGCCCATCGTCTCGAGCACCTCGTCGCAACGAGAGGAAAGCTCATAGCTCTCCGCGTTGAGCAGCTGGAACTCTTCCTCGATCCCGAGGCTGAAGGCCGGGCTACGGCCGTAGTTGACCTCCACTACGCAGGCGCCGGCGCGGGCTCGGGCGTGTACGCGAGGTTCGGGCTGAGCCAACGCTCGGCCTGCTCGAGCGAAACGCCCTGGCGGCCCGCGTAGTCCTCGACCTGGTCGCGGCCGACCCGCCCGATCGAGAAGTAGCGCGCCTGCGGGTGGGCGAGATAGATCCCGCTCACGCTTGCCGCCGGCAACGTCGCAAACGACTCGGTGAGCTCCATCCCCACCCGGTTCGCGTCGAGCAGGTCGAGCAGCTTCCGTTTCTCGCTGTGGTCCGGGCAGGCGGGGTAGCCGAAGGCCGGGCGGATGCCGCGGAAGCGCTCCGCGATCAGCTCGCCGCTCGAGAGCCGTTCATCGGGCGCGTACCACTCCCGCCGCGCGCGCTCGTGCAGCCACTCGGCGAACGCCTCGGCGAAACGATCGGCGAGCGCCTTCGTGATGATCGCCCGGTAGTCGTCGTGCTCGGCCTCGAAGCGGGCGGCAAGCTCGTCGGCGCCGTGGATCGAGACGGCGAACGCGCCGAGGTGGTCGCCGTTCGGCGACACGTAGTCGGCGAGACAGCGGTTCGGGCGTGAGTCGCCGAAGGCGGCCTGCTGGCGGAGGAAGCTGAAGCGCCGCCCCTCCTCGAGCACGACGTCGTCGAACTCGGAGCGGCCCGGCCAGAAACCGTAGACGCCGCGGGGCATGAGTGACCCGTCACGAGCAAACTCGTCGAGGAGGGCCTGAGCGTCTTCGTAGAGCTCGCGCGCCTCGGGCCGGTCGAGGATCGCCGGGAACCGGCCCTTCAGGTCCCAGGCGTGGAAGAAGAACTGCCAGTCGACGTACTCGCGCAGGTCGGCCAAGCCGGGCTCGACGATGCGCGAGCCCACGAAGGGCGGTTCCGGCAGGCCGGCGAACGAGACTCGCTCCGGATTGGCGCGGGCTACGCCGAGCGGCAGCAGGGGCTTTCGCTCGCGTTCGGCATGCTGGTCGCGCAGGCGGTCCTGCGTCTCGCGGTTGGCCCGGTCGAGCTCCTCCCGGCGGACCGGATCGAGCAGGTCGGACACCACCCCGACGACGCGCGAGGCGTCGAGCACGTGGACGGTCGGCTGCGAGTACTCGGGCGCGATCCGCACCGCGGTGTGCTGCTTCGACGTCGTGGCGCCGCCGATCAAAAGTGGCAGCCCGAGGCCGCGCCGCTCCATCTCGCGGGCGACGCCGACCATCTCGTCGAGGGACGGCGTGATCAGCCCCGAGAGCCCGACGACGTGACAGCCCTCCTCGGCAGCGGTCTCGAGGATCCGCTCGGCCGGCACCATCACCCCGAGGTCGATCACGTCGTAGTCGTTGCAGCCCAGCACCACTCCGACGATGTTCTTGCCGATGTCGTGGACGTCACCCTTGACGGTCGCGAGCACGATCTTCCCTTGCGGCCGTCGGTCTCCGTCCTGTTCCGCCTCCATGTAGGGCTGGAGGTAGGCAACCGCACGCTTCATCGCACGAGCGCTCTTGACGACCTGCGGCAGGAACATCTTCCCGGAACCGAACAGGTCACCGACGATCGACATCCCGCCCATCAGCGGGCCCTCGATCACGTCGAGGGGCCGCGGGTACTTGCGCCGCGCCTCCTCCGTGTCCTCCTCGATGTGGTCGACGATCCCGTGCACGAGCGCGTGCGCGAGCCGCTCTTCGACCGGCTTGTCCCGCCACGCGAGGTCGAGCTCGCGGCGTGTGCCCTCGCCGCGGACGCTCTCGGCCAGCTCCACGAGCCGGTCCGTCGCGTCAGGCCGGCGGTTGAAGAGGACGTCCTCGACCCGCTCGCGCAGCTCCGGCTCGATGTCCTCGTAGACCGCGAGCTGGCCGGCGTTGACGATCCCCATGTCGAGCCCGGCCTGGATCGCCTGGTAGAGGAAGGCCGCGTGCATCGCCTCACGGACGACGTCGTTGCCGCGGAAGGAGAAGGAGAGGTTCGAGATCCCGCCCGAGATTTTCGCGCCCGGGCAGCGCTCCTTGATCTGCGGGATCGCCTCGATGAACGCCTTCGCGAACTCGGCGTGCTCCTCGATGCCGGTCGCGACCGCGAGAACGTTCGGGTCGAAGATCAGGTCCTCGGGCGCAAAGCCAACCTCGTCGACGAGCAGCCGGTACGCGCGCTCGCAGATATCGACCTTCCGCTGGACAGTGTCCGCCTGGCCCTGCTCGTCGAAGGCCATCACGATCACGCCGGCCCCATGGCGGCGCACGATGCGCGCCTTGGTGATGAAGTCCTCTTCGCCCTCCTTGAGGCTGAGCGAGTTGACGACTCCCTTTCCCTGGACGCAGCGGAGCCCGGCCTCGAGCACCTCGAAGCGTGAGCTGTCGATCATGATCGGGATCCGTGCGACCTCAGGCTCGGTCGCGATTACGTTGAGGAACGTCGTCATCGCACGCGCCGAGTCGAGCAGGTCGGCGTCCATGTTGACGTCGAGGATGTTCGCGCCGCCGCGCACCTGCTCGAGCGCGACCTCGACTGCGCCCTGGAAGTCGTCCGCCTCGATCAGCCGGCGAAAGCGCGCGGAGCCGGTGACGTTCGTGCGCTCGCCGATCAGCACGAAACCCGTGTCGGGACCGATCACGAACGGCTCGAGTCCGGAAAAACGCGTCAGCCCCTGCCGCGCCGGGACGCGTCTAGGGACCAGGTCCCTGCACGCGGCTGCAACGGACCTGACGTGATCGGGAGTGGTACCGCAGCAGCCCCCGACGACGTTGACGAGGCCGTCCTGGGCGAACTCCCCTAGGAGGCGGCTCGTCTCCTCAGGGCCCTCGTCGTAGCCGCCGAATGCGTTCGGCAGGCCCGCGTTCGGGTGGCACGAGACGTACGTGGACGCAACGCGCGCAAGCCCCTCGACGAACGGCCTCATCTCGCGCGCACCGAGCGAGCAGTTGACGCCGACGATGAGCGGCTCGGCGTGCTCGATCGAGATCCAGAACGCGTCGACCATCTGGCCGGACAGGTTCCGGCCGGCGCGGTCGATCGCGGTGAACGAGATCCACAGCGGCAACGCGGGCGCCACGTCCTTCGCCGCCTGGATCGCGGCTTTGGCGTTGAGCGTGTCGAAGATCGTCTCCACCAGGAGCAGGTCGACACCGCCCTCGGCCAGGCCTCGCATCTGCTCCCTGTAGTTGTCGACGATCTCGTCGAAGGAGACCGCACGGTAGGCGGGGTCCTCGACGCGAGGCGAGAGCGAGAGCGTCACGTTCAGCGGGCCCACCGAGCCGGCCACGAACCGCCCCGGCCCCGCCTCGTCCGCCGCCTGCCGCGCCAGGCGCGCGCCCTCGACGTTCAGCTCGTAGACCACGTCCTCGAGCCCGTACTCGCGCTGCCCGATCCTCGTCGCCGTGAACGTGTTCGTGGTCGCGACATCTGCGCCGGCCTCGAAGTACTCGCGGTGGATCCCGAGGACGACCTCCGGCCGGGTCAGGTTCAGCAGGTCGGGGTCGCCCGCCAGGTCGTGCGGATGGTCGCGGAACCGCTCGCCTCGGTACGCCTCCTCGCCTTTGATCTGCCGCTGGAGCAGCACGCCCCACGAGCCGTCGAGCACGAGGATCCGCTCGCGGAGGAGGCTCTCGATCTGTTCGCGCGTGTCTTTCAACGAATCGGCTCCCGCCTAAAGAGGTTCGGGAGCCGGGGAAGCACTCGCGGGCTCTTTAGGCGTTTTTTAGCCTGGTCGCCAAGCTGCCAATCAAAACTTTCCAGGTACGGAAAAGCCTAGCAGTCGCCTATTCCCGCCCGGCGACGGAGAGCTGGTTCTCGGCGTGCTTGATTCGCTGCTCGAGCTGCCAGCGATCGGCCTCCGACTCGCCGCGCTCGACGCGCTCGAGCTCCGCCTGGGCCTCCTCGAGCTGGCGCCTCGCCCTCGCATCGTCGATCTCGGCGGCTGCGACGGCGTCATCCACCAACGCGAGCGCACGATCCTCCGCGACCTGGAAGAAGCCGGCGCCTGTCGCGAACTCGACTACGTCCCCGGCATCTCGATTCGTGTACACGCGCGTGGACCCGGCTTTCAGCATCGCGACAAGCGGCGCGTGCCGCGCGAGCACGCCGATCTCGCCGGCCGCCCCGGGCACGACCAGCATCTCGGCTTCGCCCTCGAAGGCGGGGCCTTCGGGCGTCACGAGCGAGACGGAGAAGGTGTGGCGGTCGGCCACTACGCCGGAACCGCTTCAGCCTCGGAGGGCTCCTCCTCGGCCTCCCGCTCGGTCTCCTCGGAATCGTCCTCGCCGGCTTGCTCCCTCGCCTTTTGCACGGCGTCGTCGATCGTTCCGACCAAGTAGAACGCCTGCTCCGGCAGCTCGTCGTGCTTTCCGTCGAGGATCTCGGTGAAGCCCTGGATCGTCTCCTCGAGCTTCACGTACTTCCCAGGCTGGCCGGTGAAGGCCTCGGCGACGAACAACGGCTGGGAAAGGAAACGCTGGATCTTGCGGGCCCGCTGGACGACGAGCTTGTCCTCGTCGGAGAGCTCGTCCATCCCGAGGATGGCGATGATGTCCTGGAGGTCCTTGTAACGCTGGAGGATCTCCTGCACACGCGTCGTGATGCCGTACTGCTCCTCGCCGACGATGTCAGGCTGGAGCGCGCGAGAGTTCGAGTCGAGCGGATCGATCGCCGGATAGAGCCCCTGCTCCGAGATCGCGCGGGAGAGAGTGATGAACGCGTCCAGGTGGGCGAACG
>JBARRS010000066.1:0-2409 GCA_049644345.1 Gaiellaceae bacterium | reverse complement strand
GGAGAGCGCCCGTACGGCTTCAATGCTCAGCTCGCGATCGTGCTCGTATTCGACGTCGAGGTCGATGTCGCCGACCTCGAGCGCGCCGCGGGCGTAGGAGCCGAACACCCAGATCTCGCGAATCCGCGTCACGTAGCCGCCGCCGGCGGCCGCGTTCCGGAGTAGCTGCTCAAGCCTGCGCGTCGCCTCGCTCCGCCTCACGGTGGGCCACTTCTACCGCGACTTGAGGGTGGCGGGAAGGGCTGGTAACGTGCTCGGCGCGGTTCGGAGCGACGCCGGCACAGCCGGAAAGGCGCAGGCCGGGCGCCCGGGCCGAGCGGTTCCAAGGAGACCGCCGCGTTCGCCTGTCGGAGCGGAAACGTGACGAGTCGCCGGCGAATCGGGGCCAATAGAAAAAGCCCCGTTTCCAGGGCTTTCTCCGTAGCAGGCCTGTAAGCCGGATTCTGTCGAGGGTGACCATCCCTCTGGGCGGCTACCCGGCTCCTCGGCGGGCCGCCTGATAACGGAGCCTGTTCGCCTTGCACCGGACGGGGTTTGGCGAGCCGCCGTGTCGCCACGACGCTGGTGGGCTCTTACCCCACCGTTTCACCCTTACCGCCGGCATCTCCGGAGAGACACGTTGCCGGAGGCGGTCTCCTTTCTGTGCCACTTTCCATCGGCTTTCGCCGCCTGGGTTTCCCCAGCGCCCTGCCCTTCGGTGTCCGGACTTTCCTCGACCCGCCCTTACGGACGAGCCGCGGTCACCCGGCCTGCGAGACCAATTGTAGCCCCGGCTCGGCCTTCCGGCCGAATTCCGCGCCGCACTCCGAACAGCCGATCACGCCGAGGCGGTGCTGCACGAACTCGCCGCACACGAGGCATTCGAGGCTCGCTCCGCGCAACAGCGCGAGCACCTCCTGGTCGAGCGTGCTGTGCAGGGCGCGGAGCTCGGTCACAGCGAGCGGAAGACCCCCACGACCTTGCCGAGGATCTCGACGTGGTCGGCGTAGATGGGCTCGAGCGCCCGGTTCTCCGGCTGGAGCCGGACGCGTCCGTTCTCGCGGAAGAAGCGCTTCACCGTCGCTTCGTCGGCCGTTTCGTCCACGCCCGCGAGCGCGACGACAATCTCGCCGTCGCGCGCGTCCTGCTGGCGGCGGACGACGACGTAGTCGCCTTCGAGGATGCCCGCTTCGATCATCGAATCGCCCTTGACGCGGAGGAGGAAATCCGCGCCTCCCGGAGCGACGAGATCTGGCACCTCGACGTAGTCCTCGACGTTGTCCTCCGCGAGGAGCGGCCCACCTGCCGCGATCTCACCGACGAGCGGCAGCGCATTCGCCGACTGACCGGCGCGCTTCGGCTCGCGGGCGACTTTCAATTCGAGCGCCCGCGGCTTGGTCGGATCGCGCTTGAGCAGCCCGGCCCGCTCGAGGTTCGCAAGGTGCGCATGGACAGTCGACGGCGAGGCGAGCCCGACCGCCTGGCCGATCTCGCGCACCGTAGGCGGATAGCCATGCCGGTCGACGTAGTCGACCAGAAAGTCCCAGATCTCCTGCTGCCGTCCGGTCAGCATCGCGTCTCCTTCGCCGGGGTCGTGACGAACATACGTTCGCCAAAGAAGGTAGCGCTCCTCCCGGACGCCGTCAACTCATCGCGGAAGTCCGGCCGCACCACTGCGGAGGCGGGCTTTGCTCGCATCCGCTCGCTGGCAGCTCTCCGGAGAAGATGAACTCGCGCAAAGTCGTCATGGCCTCCGCGCAGCGGAGGCCGGACTTTGCGCGAGGAATGCGCTGGAGAGGACTTGAACCTCCACGGGGTTTTAACCCCACTAGGCCCTCAACCTAGCGCGTCTACCAATTCCGCCACCAGCGCGAGAGCCGGGGCATTGTAGCGACGGCCTTCGTGCGCCGCGGGCGGCCGACTTCGCCGCTTGGCCGGGCTTTGCTCGGCCAAGCTCGCTGCGCTCCCAGAGGAACTCGAAGTCCGCCGCAAAGTCGTCATGCCCGCGAAGCGGGCGGACTTTGCGGCGATACTTGCGCCGTGCGCGAGCTCTGCGACCTCGCCGTCTCGACAGCGCTCGCCGCCGGAGCGTCGTACGCCGACGCCCGCGTCGTCCACCGGCGCTCGCAGACCGTCGCCACGAAGAACGGACGCGTCGAGCGGGTCGACGACCTCGAGAGCGAGGGGATCGGCGTCCGCGTTCTCGTCGACGGGGCCTGGGGCTTTGCCTGCGACCGGCGTCTCGATCGCGAGGGCGCCCACGACGCGGCGACCCGAGCGGCCGCGTTCGCGCGGGCGGCTCCGGGGGGGCACCATCGGGCGCTCGCGCCCGTGGAGCCGGCGGTCGCGGAATGGCGGACCCCGGTCGAGCGCGACCCGTTCTCGGTTCCGCTCTCCGAGAAGATCGATCTTTGCCTGCGTGCCGAGGAG
>JBARRS010000065.1:0-2608 GCA_049644345.1 Gaiellaceae bacterium | reverse complement strand
ATCACCAGCCGATCGACGACGACCTCGATCGTGTGCTTGAACTTCTTGTCGAGCTCAGGGATGGCGTCGTCGAGCAGTCGCTCCTCTCCGTCGACCTTCACACGCGCGAACCCCTCCGCGAGCAGATGCTCGAACACGTCCTTGTACTCGCCCTTGCGGTCGCGGACGACAGGCGCGTTGACCGTGAACCTCGTCCCCTTCGGCAGCTGCAGGATCTGGTCGACGATCGACTCGAGGCTCTGCCCGGCGATCGGCCGCCCGCAGACTGGGCAATGCGGCTTGCCGATGCGCGCGTAGAGCAGGCGCAGGTAGTCGTAGATCTCGGTGACCGTGCCGACAGTCGAGCGCGGGTTGCGCGAGGTCGTCTTCTGGTCGATCGAGATCGCGGGGCTGAGGCCGTCGATCGAGTCGACGTCCGGCTTCTCCATCATCTGGAGGAACTGCCGCGCGTAGGCGGACAGCGACTCCACGTACCTGCGCTGCCCCTCCGCGTAGATCGTGTCGAAGGCGAGGCTCGACTTCCCCGAGCCCGAAAGGCCGGTCACGCAGATCAGCGCGTACCGCGGCAAGCGGACGGTGATGTCCTTGAGGTTGTGCTCGCGGGCGCCGTGAACGACCAGCTCTTCCTGGGCCATAACCGACCCAGTGTATCGGCGGGATCAGACGCGAACAAGTGTTCGGTCCAGCGGCTGCAGGCGTCGATTTCGGTACCCCTGCGAAGCGGGCGGATCGTCGGCGGCGGGGTCTAGCTCCGCCTAGACGAGCAGGTGCTCGACGAGCTGATAGACACGCCGCGGGGCGGGGACGTGGTCGACGCGGAGCGGCCCGGCCAAAAGGGTGCCGTAGCCGAATAGGCGGCCGAGCAGGCCTTGCTCGATCTCGACACCACCGACGCGTTCGAGCCGGACCGCGGCGGTGCGGCGGCGAACCGTCCCGCGGACGACGAACAGCTTGTCGGTCGTCACGACCACGTGCGTGCGCTCCCAGCGCCAGACTGCACGCACGCCGACGAGCGCGCCTGCGATGGTCAGAACCGCCCCGATCCCGGCGAGCAGCGACGAACGGGAGGCTAGGAATCCGCCGGCTGCCGCGAGCACGGTCGCTTGTAGGAGCGGCCGCACCAGCACGATTCCGTGCCTGCGGGAGTCGAGACAGACGCGCTCCTCAGGGCTCGTGAGCAAGGGCGGACAGCCTTCTTCGCTCGCTGCGGGTTTCCTGCAGGGCTCCCGGGAGGAAAATGAGTTCCATCATGCGCGATACCGCCCGCAGGGCCCTGGTAGGGACGAGCGTCGCCGTCGCGATCGTCGCGCTCGCCCTCGCCCTCTGGAAGCTGCGCATCCTCGTAGGGCTTCTCCTGCTCGCGTTCGTGATCGCCGCGGCGATGCGCCCGGGAATCGACGCGCTGCGCCGACGCGGGATTCCGCGGGGCGTCGGCCTCGCGCTTCACTACCTCGCGCTCGCCGGTGTCGTCACGCTGTTCCTCTGGTTCGTCGTCCCACGCGCGATCACCCAGATCAGCGACGCAATCGGAACCGTGCCGACGAGTCGGAAGGAGCTGAACCGGCAGGCGAAGCACTCGACCGGTTTCAAGCACGAGATCCTCATCGCGATCCAGAAGAGGCTGAAGCGGCTGCCGTCGGCGAGCTCGCTCTTCCACCGCAGCGTGTCGCTCGGAAAGACCGCGTTCGAGATCCTCGTCGGGATCTTCTTCACGTTCGCGAGCGCGGCCTACTGGATCTTCGAGCGCGAGCGGGCCCAAAGGCTCGTCTTATCACTGCTGCCGCGCGACCGCCGGCGTGTGGTCCGCGACACCTGGGACCTGATCGACCTCAAGCTCGGCGCTTTCGTGCGAGGTGAGCTGCTGCTGATCCTCTTCGTCGGCACCGTGCTCTCGGTCACGTTCCGGCTGATCGGGGTGCCCTTCTGGCTCCTGCTCGGGATCTTCGCCGGCGTCGTCGAGATCATCCCGGTGATCGGGCCGCTCGCGGCGGGCGCGCTCGCGATCGGCGTCGGCCTGACCCATTCCTGGCAGACGGCGCTGGCGGCAGGGATCGCCGTCCTCGTCGTGCGGATGCTCGAGGACTACATC
This sequence comes from Gaiellaceae bacterium, assembly GCA_049644345.1. Classification (GTDB taxonomy): domain Bacteria; phylum Actinomycetota; class Thermoleophilia; order Gaiellales; family Gaiellaceae; genus JBARRS01. The sequence goes on along the minus strand of JBARRS010000065.1, from coordinate 519 downwards.
ATCGCCCCGCGCGTCCTCGGCCAGGCAGTCGGGCTCTCACCGCTCGTCGTCCTGGTTTCGGTGACTTCGCTGAGCCTGCTGCTCGGGGGGATCTACGTCCTGCTCGCCGTCCCATTGGCGGCCGTGCTCGGGACGCTCGTCGACGTGATCATCCGCGACAAGGATCCAGCGAAGGAAGACGTGCCGACTGTGCTGTTCCCGGCGAAGGACGTCGAGGTCTGACTCAGGCCGCCTTGCGCCAGCGGCCGAATACGAGTCCGCCGAGCGTGAATCCGAGCCCGAATGTGCCGACCCCGAAGGCGCCAACGGCGATCGCCTTTCGCCAGGGTGAGAGCCGATGCCAGCGGCCGAGAGCTTCCTGCTCCTCGGTCGTCAGGGGCTCGCCACGACGACGTTTGCGCATGGCGCCGCCCGCTCGGAGGCCGAGATAGAGGTCGTCGAAGAGCTCTGTCGGGTCGTTCGCCACCATCGCTGAGTATAGGTTCGATTCGCGGATGCCCGTGCGTCTCCTCCATATCT
>JBARRS010000064.1:0-7011 GCA_049644345.1 Gaiellaceae bacterium | reverse complement strand
TGAGCTCCGCGCCTTGGTGCGGTCATACGAGAAAGACCACCACGAGAGGAGGGGCGAACCCATGAAACTGACGACCGTCACGCACGTCTCCGTCGATGGCGTGATGCAGGGACTCGGCGGGCAGGATGAGGACCGCAGGGGCGGATTCGAGCGCGGCGGATGGGCGCCGCCGCTGTTCGTCAGCGAGGCCGCGACGTTTCTCAACGAGGTCTTCCAGCGCGCCGACGCCTTCCTGTTCGGCCGGCGGACCTACGAGATCTTTGCCGGCTACTGGGGAGTAATGCCAGATCCGGACAACAACCCCATCGCAGGGCCCTTGAACAGGCGGCCCAAGTACGTGGCATCGACCACGCTCACCGACCCGCAATGGGCGGACACGACCGTCCTCTCCGGTGACGTCGCGGCGGCCATCGGCGAGCTGAAAGCCAAGCCGGGAGGCGAGCTGCAGGTGCACGGCAGCGGCAACCTGGTCCGCTGGCTCCTCGACAACCACCTTGTCGACGAGATCACCCTGCTCACCTATCCCGTGGTCATCGGCCAGGGCACGCGGCTATTCCCCGCCAGCGGCCCGGACACAGCACTTGAACTGGTCGACTCGCGAGCCACCTCGACGGGGGTAACGATCCAGGTCTACCGGCCCACCGGCCGCCCGCAGTATGCAACCGCCACCGCCGACCTGAAGCAGTGACATAGGTGCCGCATTCAGTGAGGCGCTTCGCCCCGGTTGCGAACGACAGCCTTTGCGCTCTGTTGCGGCCTCGTTTTTCCATGAGTTTTCCACCTAGGCAGCAAGCTCGGGACCGCCCACGGTCTTGTTGCGCCCAGATCTTGCTCTCCCGGTCCAACTCGTGGACCAGCGACTCCACGCAGACCCGATTGCGGCGCGAGTGGTCGCGCTGAGAGGGTACGCCCATGCGCCAGCCCGCCGAGTACGCCGAGGAGATCGAGCGCGAGCCCAGATTGCCGGCCGGCTCCGGTGAGCGTTTCTCCGGCTACGGCGTCATGGGGCTGCCGTTCCGGTCCGGGCACATCCTCGGGCTCAGGCGCTTCTCGGCCTCGTCGATCGGCCCGGGCTATCGCTCGGTCTGGCACCGCGCTCCGAGCGGTCGGTGGACCTTCTACCAGGATCAGCCCGCCGAGTTCGCCTGCACGCGCTACTTCGGGGCGGCGGTCGCGGAGGTTCGCGAAGGTCCGATCGAGATCGCGTGGACGGGGCCGCGCAGCTTCGAGGTCAGCGCGGGCGGTCGTGAGCTGACGTGGGCCCTCGAACTCGCGTCGACGCCGGTCACCAGCGCGCTCAACCGAGTCGCCTCTCTGCTTCCCGACCGTGCGTGGCACTCGCCGCCGTTCCTCGCGGCCATGTCGCGCGCTTCCGGGCTTGCGCTGCGCGCGGGCCGCGTGCGCCTGATCGGCCTCGCACCGAACGGACAGCGCTTCGTCGCCAATCCGCTGCACATATGGGTTGCGCGCGAGAGTCGCGCACGCCTGCAAGGCGCCGACCTCGGTGTGATGGGTCCCGCTCCCGAGCAGGCGCAATTGCGCGACTTCGCGATCCCGCAGCGCGGCGTGTTTGTCGTGGGCCGCGCCTTCTTCGGCGCAAACGCAGGATGAGATTCATGGCGAAGATACGCTTCAGACAGCGCTCCTTCGAGTGGGGCCCTCGGCGCCATCCGCGAAGACGAGTTGCTGATCGAGCAAGCCGCCGACCGTTCGATGCGATGGGACTCATTTGGCACGCCGAGTAGAGCCCGAAACTCCTCGCATGGACGTAGGCGGGTGCTAGGAGACTGATCGCTGCGCGGCCGGCGCGCGAGATCGCCGCTTTGGGGTGGACCCGACACAGGCTGCGGCGTAGTCGGCTTGTTTGGCGCAACAGGTCGTGAGCGTGTCGACGAAGCTTCGTTCAGCCGGCGAGAGGGGGCGTCCTGCGAGTCGTGCGACGGAGAAGTGGCGGACGAGCGGCGGGCGTCCGGCGAGGCGGAAGCTTTCCAGGTCGCCGCGTTCGACTTCCTCGGCGACGGCGTAGCGTGAGAGGAAGGCGAGTCCGAGCCCTTCGCGGGCGGCCCGCTTGATTGCTTCGCTCGAGCCGAGCTCCCAGACGCCGGCCGGCTTGATCCCGATTGCGCGCAGCTCCTCATTGATCGCCTGTTGCGAGCTCGAGCCGGGCTCGCGTGCGAGGAGCATGAACTCGGTCAGGCGCGCCGGTTTGACCGCACCCTTCGTCAGGGGCACGAGACCGGGTTTCGCGACGCCGACGATCTCGTCCTCGAGGAACGGGTCGAGCGCGATCCGATCGTCCGTATGCGCGGCGCCGACGAGTGCGAGCTGAACGTGGCCGGCGACCAGTCGCTTCAGGATCTCCTCGCTGGCCGCCACTTCTACCTCGACAGTGACGCCCGGGTAGCTGCGGCGGAAGCAGCCGAGCGTGTCGGGGAGCAGGTAGACGCCGGGTGCGGTCGAGGCGCCGAGGTGGATGGTGCCGGTCTGTAGTCCGGCGATCGCGCCGAGCTCCTCTTCCGCTGCGCCGAGGCTGGCGAGCGCCTGGGCGGCGCGGGCGGCGAGCACCTGCCCGGCATCGGTGAGGCGGCTGCCGCGGCCGGTGCGCACGACCAGTCGTTGGCCAGCGGCGGCCTCGAGCAGCCGCAGATGCTGGCTCGCGCTGGGTTGGCCGATGCCGATCGCGGAGGCAGCAGCGGAGACGCTTCCCTGCCGCTCGATTTCGACCAGCAGGCGCATCCGGGTCGTGTCCCAGAGCTCGCGCAGGGTACTTGTACTGGCCATATCGAATACCGATAGCAGCTATCGGCAACTTCGTCTAGCGCGATCGTCGCGACCGCCATAGCCTGCGAGTGTGATTCTGCGTCCGTTCTTGCACGCGGAGACGGCGTGCGCGTCGTACCTGTTCGGCTGCCTGGCCGAGCGCAAGCTGGCCGTCGTCGATCCGCACGAGGCGATGGTCGAGGCCTATCTGGATGGGGCGGAGCGGGCCGGTGCGCCGATCGTCGCCGTCCTGGAGACGCACGTGCAGGCGGACCACGTTTCGGGGCTGCCGGCGCTCGTCGAAGCGACGGGCGCGACGGCCTACCTGCCGGCGCAGGCTGGGGTCGAGTTCGAGCACGAGGAGCTCGCGGACGGCGCCGAGGTTGCGCTCGGGAACACGCGCGTGCGCGCGCTCGCGACGCCCGGGCATGCGCCGGCCCACAACGCCTACGTGGTCGCCGACCTGCGTCGCGGGGACAGCGAGCCCTGGCTGGTGCTCACCGGTGATTCGCTCCTTGTCGGCGATGTCGGGCGGCCGGACCTGCATGCGCAGGGCGAGCCTGAGCCGCTTGCGCGCGAGCTGTACGCCTCGCTGCGGCGGCTGCTCGAGCTTCCCGACGGCGTGCTCGTGTTGCCGAGTCACTACGCCGGCTCGGTCTGCGGTCGCGCCTTGTCGGGCAATCCGTTCTCGACGATCGGGTTCGAGCGTTCGCACAACCGGGCGCTTGCGGCTGCCGACGCCGACGCGTTTGTGCGGGAGCTTCTTATCGACGTGCCGCCGCCGCCTGCCGATCAGGCGGCGATCGTCGCGGCGAACCGCGCCGGAATCGCGACCGCGCGAGCGTGAGCGGCGTGCGGCTTGGGCTGCGCGCGAACGCCGCGCAGTTCAGCCTGCTCGTCGGGCTCAACGCCCTCGTTGGAGCAATGGTCGGGCTCGAGCGAAGCGTGCTGCCGTTGGTCGGCAAGCAGGACTTCCATCTCGCCTCGCATACCGCCGTCCTCGCTTTCGTCGTCGCCTTTGGTGCCGCCAAGGCACTCGCCAATCTCGGCGCTGGGGCGCTTGCCGACCGGGTCGGCCGCAAGCGCCTGCTCGTGCTCGGCTGGCTGCTCGCGCTGCCGGTCGCGCCGCTCGTTGGGCTCGCGCCGAGCTGGTGGCTGATCGTCGTCGCGAACCTGCTCCTCGGCGCGAACCAGGGGCTGGCCTGGTCGATGACGGTCGTGATGAAGATCGACCTCGCCGGGCCGGCGCGGCGTGGACTCGCGCTCGGGCTGAACGAGTCGGCCGGTTATCTTGGCGTCGCCGTCACTGCCTTCGCGAGCGGGGCGCTGGCGGCGAGCATCGCTCCGCGCACGGTCGTCTGGGTGGGTGCGTTGGCGATCGCCCTCGCCGGCACCCTGCTCGCGGTCGTGTTCGTGCGCGACACGGGAGTGCACGTTACGCATGAGCAGGAAGAGCACGGCGAGCGCGAGGCGCTGCCGTTGCGGGTCGCTTTTGCCGAAGCGAGCGTCCGCCAGCCGGTGCTGCGTGCCTGCTCGCAGGCTGGGCTCGTGAACAACCTGAATGACGCGCTCGCCTGGGGGCTGGCGCCGCTGTACCTCGCCGCGCACGGCGCGACGGCGACCAAGATCGGCGTCGTCGCCGCGGTCTACCCCGGCACCTGGGGCTTCCTCCAGCTCGGTACCGGCTGGCTCTCCGACCAGGCGGGGCGCAAGCCGTTGATCACGTTCGGGATGCTCGTGCAGGCCGGCGCGCTCGCGCTGCTTGTCGCCGGCGGCGGCGCATTCGCGCCCTCGCTTGTTGCGGCGGCGCTGCTCGGGGTCGGCACTGCATTCGTCTACCCGACCTTGCTCGCCGCAGTCTCGGATGTTGTTCAGCCGCGTGATCGCGCCTCGGTCGTCGGCGTCTACCGGTTCTGGCGCGACAGCGGCTTCGTCGTCGGGGCGCTGCTCGCGGGCTTCGTCGCCGACGCGCTCGGCAGCGGGACGGCGATCGCGCTGGTCGCGGCTCTTACCGGGGCAAGCGGCCTGCTCGTGGCCACCACGCCGTGGGAGCCGCGAGCCGGCCCTCGACTTCGCCTGCGGCGATGGCTGCTATCGCCAACTTCCCCTTGGCCGATGCGACCCGCCGCCGTAGGCTCGGAGTCCGACGGGCGAACGAGCTGCGAAGGAGGAGAGATGCGAGCAATCGAATGTCCATGCGGCCACCACCTCGAGGGAGCAGACGACGAGGAGCTGTTCCGGCTCGCGCGCGAGCACGTCGACCGCGACCATCCGGAAATGCAGCGCACCGACGATGAGCTACGGCAGCGGGTCGCCGCTGATGCCTACGACGTCTAAGGAGCGATGATGGCAGGCAACGAGAAGGTCGTGATCAACCTCGCAACCGGGCTCGAGGACACCGAGCGCGTGACGGTTGCGTTTCTCGTCGGTGGCGCGGCGCTCGAGCAAGGCAAGCAGGTGGCGATGTTTCTTACCAAGGAGGCGGTCAGGCTGGGACTGCCCGATTACGCGGAGGCGGTCGCGTGCGAGGGCTGTCCGCCGCTTTCAAAGCTGTTTCAGCAGTACACGGACGGAGGCGGCGAGCTACTCGTCTGTCCAATCTGCTTCAACGCCCGCAAGCTGCACGAGGGCAGCCTGGTACCGAACTCACGCCTGGCCGGCGCGACGCCGCTCTGGGAATGGATCGGCGAAGGCGCTACGGTTTTCAGCTACTGAGATCGAGGAGGCGCGATGGCAGTCGATGTTGAACTCGACGTCGAGCTACTGAAGAGCGAGATCAAGAAGACCTACGCCTCCGTCTCGGAGGAACCGCAGAAAGACTTCATCTTCCCGACCGGGCGCGCATGGGCGGAGGACCTCGCCTACCCCCCGGAGCTTGCGAACATCCCTGACGCCGCCGCAGAGTCGTTCGCGGGCGTTGCGAATCCGTTCTCGCTCGGCCGGCTCGCACGCGGCGAGCGCGTGCTCGATCTCGGCTGCGGGGCGGGCACCGACTCGCTCGTTGCCGCACAGATGGTCGGTGAGCAAGGCCACGTCACCGGCATCGACATGACACCGCAGATGCTGGCGAAGGCGCGAGCCGCAGCCGCCGAGCTGGCTGGGATCAATGTCGAGTTCGTCGAGGGCGAGGCCGAGAGGCTGCCGTTCGCAGACGAGAGCTTCGACGTCGTGATCTCGAACGGCGTGATCGACCTGATCCCGGACAAGGATGCCGTCTTCTCCGAGCTGCACCGCGTGCTCGCGCTGGGCGGGCGCATGCAGCTCGCCGATGTGACGATCCAGAATCCGGTCAGCGCCGAAGGCCGGCGCGATATCGATCTCTGGACCGGCTGAATAGCCGGGGCGCTGCTGGAAGCAGCGTACGCCAGGCTGTTGGAGCGGCACGGGTTCGAGCGGATCGAGACTGGTCTGCTCGTCGACACCTACGCGCGCTCCAAGTTCGAGGATACGCGTCGTAAGGCTCAGAAGTTCGGCGCCCGCGGCACAACCGTGAAGGCGTACAAACCCGCCGCCCGAACATGAGTCGCGTGCTCGACCCCGAGGGCGCGCATCTCGCCGCGCTCCGCCGTCTGGGTGCCTTCCGCGACCAGCGCATCCTCGAGCTCGGCTGCGGCGACGCCGGCTCACGCTCGGGATCGCCACCGACGCGGCGAGAGTACTCGCCTTCGACCCCGACGCGGAAGCGGTCGACGCAGACCTGCTCGACGCGGGCATTGGGGAACGCTTCCCGACACGGGCGCGTCGAGCATCGCCGCCCCTTGGGCTTGCACCCGCTTCGCGAGTTCACGGCTCGCCCGCGGGCTCACCGAGCTCATGTCGACCCAGACCTTCCCGTCGGTGAGGCCGGCGAGGATCCCGTCGGGCCCAGACGCGACGCTTTCGAGCACCTCGTCGTCGGGAACAGACGTAATCAGGACGTCGGCGGTTTCCGCAACGTCGCGCGGGGTGTCGCGCCACTGCAGCCCCTCGTGCACGAGCTCGTCTGCGTGGCGGCGGTCGCGCGACTCGCCATAGACGGTGTATCCGGCGTCGAGGAACCGGGCGGCCATGTTTCCGCCCATGTGCCCCAAGCCGACGAAGCCGATTCTTCGTGGTCGTAGTGGCCATCTCAATGCTCTCCCTTTGATCGTCGCGACGCCATTCTCGCCGGGCTCGAGTTCGCAAGGTCGGAACGGGTCGACCTGATCGGGGCGCCGACGCGATCGTCCTTGTCCTCAATTGGTTCGCCGCCGCGCGGGCGCTCGAGCGGCG
>JBARRS010000063.1:0-5642 GCA_049644345.1 Gaiellaceae bacterium | reverse complement strand
CCTCGAAGCCGGGGTAGGCGCGGAAGTCGCTCGCCGTCCACTCCCAGACGTCTCCGAGGAGCTGTCGGCATCCGCGTGGACCATCGCCCCCACCCGCCGCGGGCCCGAATCGCACCTGACCGAGATTGGAGTCCGGTCCCGGCTCGAGCTTCGTCCCGTCAGGTCGAGTCGCCGCCTTTTCCCACTCGGCCTCGGTGGGCAGCCGCTTGCCGGCCCAGCGGGCGAATGCGTCGGCCTCGTACCAGCAGACATGCTGCACGGGCTCATCCGGCGGGAGCTGCTCCCGGTGGCCGAAGCGGAGCCGCGACCAGGAGGCGTTCCCCTCGCGCTGCCAGAACTCCGGATGCTCGAGCCCGGCCGCCCATCTGTGGCGCCGGCCGGCCGGCGACCACGCGTGCTCGTCGCCGTAGCCGCCCGCCTCGACGAACTCGAGGAAGTCGGCATTCGAGACCGGAGCGGCATCGATCCAGTACGGCGGCAGCTCGAGCTCGTGCGCCTCGCGCTCGTTGTCGTAGGCCCAATGTTCGTCGCTTGTGCCGAGCACGAAGGGCCCGCCCTCGACCAGAACCTCTTCGATGCCTCCGGCCGCGCCCGAGGGCCGCTCCTCGCCGAGGGGGTAGGGCTTGCCCTTTCGCAGCTGGAGCGTCGCGAGGATCGTCTCGCAGTGCTGCTGCTCGTGCTGGATCACCAAGCCGTACACGTATCCGCTCGCGAGGAGCCGATCGGTTCGGTCGAGGTCGACGCTCTCGAGCGCGGTGAGCGAGCGGTTGCGGACGCGTTCGAGGAACGCGAGCGCCTCGCGCCGGCTCGGCAGCGGCAGTGCCTCGCGCTCGCTGCGTGCGTGCTGGAAGGCGTCGTAGAGGTCGTCCACCTGCGGGTCGAGCGGCTGCTCGCCGGCGAGGCGCCGTACGAGCCAGAGCTCCTCGAAGTAGCCGATGTGGGCGAGGTCCCAGACGATCGGCGACATCAGCGGCGAGTGCTGCCGGCAGAGGTCAGCGTCGTCGACGGGCGCAACGAGCTCGAGCGTGCGGCGGCGCGCCTGCTCCAGCTGGGCGGCGATCGTCTGCTTCAGGTCGCGGTCTGTGGCCGGGCGGACGACGGCCATTGCTGCGATTTCTAACGGTTTTCGCACCTCGTACCATCCCGCGAGCGTGAAAGACGTCCTCGTTATCGCCCCGACAGAGCGCGATCTCGCCGCCGGCGCAACGTCGCGATACCGCGTGCGTGGCCTCGGCGGCGATCTCGACGAGACGCCGGATTTCGACCCACGACACCTAGTCGAGCAGGCGGCTGAGGTCGTTACAGACGGCGTCGTCGGCACCAAGGACCGCTCGGCGCTGCTCGCGGCGCTCGCAGCCCAGCGGCTCCGCCTGCCCGGGCCGTCCCCGGCCGCGGTCCTGCGCAGCCAGCACAAGTTCACGTCGCGCCTCGTCCAGCAACGGGCCGTACCGGAGTCCGTGCCGCGCTTCGCGCTGCTCGACGGCCCGCCGCCGTTCTCGCCGCCTTTCGTCGTCAAGCCCGTCGTCAGCCGCCTCTCCCAAGGAGCCAGGCGAATCGAGCGGCTCGAGGAGCTTCCATCCCCCGAGGACCTGAGCCCGTACGCGGCGAGCTTCGAGGCGATGGCGGCGCTTGCAGGTGCGCCGCAGACGTTCCGCGGCTACCTCGTCGAGGAGCTCGTCGACGGACGCGAGGTCACCTACGAGGGGTTCGTCCACCGCGGCCGCGTGACGACGATCGGCGTCACCGACTCCGTCTTCTATTCCGGCACTGGAAGCTTCGAGCGCTTCGAGTACCCGTCGAGCCTGTCGCCCGAGACCTGGGACGAGCTCGCCGAGGTCGCGGCTCGAGTGATGGCGGCGCTCGGGTTCGACGGCGGCTTCTTCAACGTCGAGTTCAGGGTGACGGAGCGCGGGCCGGCGAAGATCATCGAGGTGAATGCGCGGATCGCGTCGCAGTTCTCGCCGCTCGTGCAGGCGCTCCACGGTCGGTCGACCTACGACGCGCTCTTCGCCCTCGCGTGTGGCGAGGATCCGGCGTGGGAGCCAGAGCGGCGCGACGGCGTCGCGATCAGCTATGTCGTCCGCGTCTTCGAAGACGCCTTCGTCGACGCCGTGCCCGAGCCGGAAGAGGGGCTCGAGCTGCTCGTCCGCCCAGGTTCGCGCCTCTCCGAACAGGGCGTGAACGACGCTGCGAGCTACCGGCTGGCGATCTTCACCGAGGTGGGGGCGACCCGCGAGGAGGCGGTCGGACGCTGCCGCCGACGCGCGGCGGCCCTCGACTTCAGCCTCAGCGAGGCACCGTGATGTGATGCTTCGTGTACGGGCTCGAGTCGCGCTTCCCGCGCTTGCGAAGGTGGAGCGCCGTCCGTCCGCGGGCACGCTCGATCTCGTGGACGACCCACTCGCGCCCGTCGACGCCCTTGCCCGAGACGGGGTCGCCCACGTCCGGCACGCCGTCTCCCTCGTATAGCCCGCGCTGGAGCTCGCGGCCTTCGTCGTCCTCGCGGATCCAGACGACGTCACCCTCGATCCCGGCGTCCGCGGGCGCCGCGCCGCCGTCGGCCCAGACGCGCTGCGGCTCGAAGCTCGGCTGCTCCGCGCGCGTGATCGCGCGCAGCCCCTGTCGTAGCTCTTCGGGGGTCGGGTTGCCCCAGAACCAGAACCCGCACCAGATCCCGTGGATCCGCAGCGTCGAGTCGAGCAGGAACGTGAGCGGAAGGTAGGGGCGGTGCTTGTGGTCGGTGAGCTCGAGCAGGTCGAGCTCCTCTGCGACCCGCCGGTCGACGTCGGAGAGGAACGGAAAGTCGGCGCCGATGCCGGCGCGGAAGGCACCGTTCACGTTCGGATCATCGACCGTGACGACTGCGATCTTCCCGTACTCGCGTTGAATCTCGTCCTGCATGCTCACGAGGTTGCGCAGCCGCACCTGCTCTTTCGGGCACCACCACCCGCGGACGAAGCAGAGGACGAGCGGTTGGCGCCTTGCGATCCCTGAGAGCGAGAGCTCCTCGCCCGTGTGCTCGGGGAGGCGCAGGTCCGGAAAGCGGCTGCCGGGAGAGAGGTCGTCCCGCACGAGTCAGGCCTTCCCGTTGGGATTCGCCTCTACACTGGACGTGCCGGGGTGTAGCTCAGCCTGGTTAGAGCGCCGCCTTTGGGAGGCGGAGGCCGGCGGTTCGAATCCGCCCGCCCCGACTAGTTTTCCCTTGCAGACCGTCCTACCCTTGGCGGGGTGCTGATCTGTGAGAAGTGCGGCGTCGAGAATCCGCCGCAGGCGCGTTTCTGCCTAGGCTGTGGCTCGCCTCTCACCGACACGGCTCCGGCTCCCGCCGAAGAGCGGAAGATCGTCACCGCGATCTTCGTCGATCTCGTCGGCTCGACCGCGCGTTCGGAGCAGCTCGATCCTGAGGACGTCAAGGCACTGGTCTCGCCTTATCACGCTCGAGTGCGCGCGGAGCTCGAGGGCCACGGGGGCACGTTCGAGAAGTTCAGCGGAGACGCCGTCCTCGCGCTGTTCGGCTCGCCGGTTGCGCACGAGGATGACCCAGAGCGGGCCGTGCGAGCCGCCCTCGCAGTTCGCCAAGCACTGGAGGAGCTGAACGCCGAGGACGAATGGCTCGACCTTCACTTCCGAGTCGGGATCAACACCGGCGAGGCGCTCGTGATGCTCGACGCCCGGCCGACAGAGGGTGAGTGGTCGGCCGCGGGCGACGTGATGAACACGGCGGCGCGGATCCAGTCTGCGGCGCCGGTCGACGGCGTCCTCGTCGGGGAGCAGACGTATCGCGCGACTCGGCACGCGTTCGAGTTCCGGCCCGCCGACCCCGTCGAGGCGAAGGGAAAGTCGGAGCCGGTTCAGGTCTGGGAGGTCGTCGGCGCCAGGGACGGTGCCGGGCCGAGGCAGCTGACGGAGCTCGGTCTGATCGGCCGCGAAGCAGAGCTCGAGGAGCTGCTGCGTTTCTGCGAGGAGATGCTCGAGCAGCGGCGGCCGGCGGTCGCGACGGTGATCGGCGCGCCGGGCATCGGGAAGACTCGTCTGCTCGCCGAGCTCACGCAGCGCCTCCGCGAGCGCTGCGACGTCCACTTCGGGCGATGTCTCTCGTACGGCGAAGGCATTACGTACTGGCCCGTCGAGGAGATCCTGAAGGACGCTGCCGGCATCCTCCACGACGACGACGGGGCGACCGCGTCGACGAAGCTCGGGACACTGCTCGAGAGCCTCGGCACGACCGACCAGGACGAGCTCCGGACGATCGCGGCGGCGGTAGCTAACCTGATCGGCGCCGAGACGACTCCGCAAGGGACGTACTCGACCGCCGAGATCACCCAGGCGGAGCTGCACTGGGGCCTCCGCCGCCTGCTGGAGCTGCTCGCGGCTCGCCGTCCGATGGTCGTCGTCCTCGAGGACCTGCACTGGGCCGAACCGACCCTGCTCGAACTGGTCGGGTTGGTCGCCGAGAGCGCTGCCGAGGCGCCGTTGCTCGTGCTGGGGTCGGCCCGTCCGGAGGCGAAGGAGACGCGGTCCCTTCTCTTCCGGAGCGACGGAAATCGTCGGGCGCTCGAGCTCGACGCCCTGACAGACGAGGCGAGCTCGTCGCTCGTGTCCGCGGTCGCCGGCCAGGCCGGCCTCTCCACAGAGGTGGTCGAAGCAGTACTGCGCCAGGCTGGAGGAAACCCCCTCTTCATCGAGGAGACGGTGCGCATGCTCGCCGAGGGCGGCGGCGTCCGCGACGAGGAGGGCGGGCTTGCGGTGCCCGATTCACTCCAGGCACTGATCGCGTCGCGCCTCGACCAGCTCCAGCTTCCGGCCAAGCGCCTGGCCCACAACGCATCGGTGATCGGCCTGGCCTTCTGGCCCGGGGCGTTGGCACACCTGAGCGGGAGTGAGGCCGACCTGGAAGGCGGGCTCGACTCCCTCGAGCGGCGCGACCTGATTCGCCGAAACCGCGCGTCGAGCATGGCGCGGGAGCTCGAGTACGTCTTCAAGCACATCATGATCAGAGACGTCGCGTACGGCCAGCTGACGAAGAGTCGTCGCTCGGCGCTGCATGCACGGTTCGCGGAGTGGCTGAGCGCCCTCACGGTTGCGGAGGACGAGCTGGTCGAGTTCGTCGCCTACCACCTCGAGCAGGCGTGCCTGATCGCGCAGACGATCGCCCGCCCGGCGGAGCCGCCGCCCGTCGACGCGGCGGTCGAAGCGCTCGTGCGCGCGGCGGAGAAGGCGGAGCGGCGAGAAGGAACGGCTGAGGCCGACCGCTTCTACGAGCGCGCACTCGAGATTGCTGGAGACGACCGGCCCGAAGCGGCCGTCGATCTCCGGCTCCGGCGCTGTCGCATCCTCTTCGCGCAAGGGGAGTTTCCCCGGGCCCAGGAGCAGCTCGGCAACGTGGCCGAGGATGCCGGTCGGCTCGGGCGCCTAGACGTCCGCTGCGGGGCGCTCGTCATTCTCGCGAACATCGCCCAGATCCAGGGGCGCCCCGCGGAGTCGCGTCGAGTGCTCGCCGAAGCGGAGCCACTCGCGGCCGAGATTGACGACCAGCGACTTCAAATCCGCGCGGCGTACACCTCGGCCTACATCCGCGGCTGGGTCGAGGGCGAGGTTGGTGTGGCGGTCGAGGCTCTCCGCGGAGCCCTGGCGATTGCCGA
>JBARRS010000062.1:0-13000 GCA_049644345.1 Gaiellaceae bacterium | reverse complement strand
AGGCCGGTGAGCACTCTCTCGTGAGTGCTCCGCTACCCGCTGACGAGTCACTGCCCGTCTCCGCTACGCCGGCGAGACTTGCGGCGCGGCGGCAGGAGGCGGCGGCCCTACGTCGTCGGCGGCGGCGGCTGGCAATGCTGCTGGGCGTGGTCGTCCTGCTCTCCCCGGTCTTCTACTCGTACATCACGACGATGTTGCAGCCGTCGAGCCTCCCCCTGGGCGTGCGGAGCGTCGAGTGGCTCAGAAACCACCATGGCAACTGGCTGGTCGACGAGACCGAGCACATCTACTACAGCTGGAACGCTCCCAAGAAGGGAGGACCGCAGCTGAAGAGCCTGCCGGCGGTCGGCCTGGGCGCGAAGGCGCACGCCCACAGGGCGGCCTGGCCGCCCCGGATCAGGCCCGTCTTCGCTCATCCGTTGCCGGGAGAGGGGATCTGGGAGCATGCGGGCCCCTCGGTCCGCGGACGCCCGCCGGTCCTCGTCACCACCTTTCGCACCGAGCTCGACTATCCGCGGATCGTCGCCTACGTCGCTTGGTTCGACCACCAGCGGACGGCGCTCGCCTTCTACCCCGGCCGCTACGAGCCCCCGAACGCGCCCGTGCGTGGGCCGATGTCGGTCCCGTACGGTCAGCGCTGGCGCCTGCGGGCCACCTTCAACGGCGGCTTCACCTATATCGACGGCCAGAACGGCTCCGCGATCAACGGCCTCACCTACGAGCCGCTCAAGGACGGCCTGGCGACGCTGATTGGCTACCGCAACGGTCGCATCGACATCAAGGCCTGGACCGGCGGACCGAACGCCGGGCCCGGCATCGTCTTCGCCCGTCAAAGCCTGCCGCTGATCATCCGGGACGGTCGGCTCAGCCCGGCATTAAACGACAGCTCGCAATGGGGCGCCACTCTGGGGAACGCCGTCCGCGTCTGGCGCACCGGCGTCGGCATCGACCGACGCGGCAACCTGATCTACGCCGCCGCGAACGACCAGACCGTGATCACGCTCGCGAGAATCCTCCAACGGGCGGGCGCCGCCCGAGCCATGCAGTTCGACATCAACCCAGAGTGGCCGACCCTGATCACCTATGGCCACCAAGGCGGCCTGAGCCCGACCAAGGTCGTACCAAATGGGATGCAGCCTGCAACGCGCTACCTCGTCCCGGACGACCGCGACTTCTTCGCGGTCTACCGGCGCCTGCCAGGCCCGATCTCCGTGCCCTTCAAATAACGTCCGGCCGCGTCGGGTATGGAACGACCGTGACGATGCCTATCCGGGCGCGGTTGTGCGCGTATGCGGCAATCGGTTGCGTCCTCGGCGTGGGCGCAGGGTCGCCGGCTGCCTCACAGACGCCCTCACCGGGGCAGGCGTTCCGCGTCCGACTGTTCCGGTTCATTGACCGTTCGCGCACGATCCGGCTGCCGAACGGAAAGCGCGTACCCCGGTCGCTCGAAACAACCGTCCGCTACTCGGCGACGGGAGGACCTCACCCGTTGATCGTGTTCGGGCACGGATTTGCGCTCACTCCTGAGACTTACAACGGGCTGTTGCGCGCGTGGATGCGGGCCGGGTACGTTGTCGCCGCTCCCTGGTTCCCGCTCGAGAAGGCGAACGCGCCCGGCGGTCCCAACGAATCCGATCTCGTCAACGAGCCCCGGGACGTAAGCTTCGTCATCTCGAGGTTGCTCGCGCTGGACGTCCGGCCCAGCGGCGTGCTCGCGGGGAGGATCGATCCGTCGCGCATCGCGGTGGCTGGCCACTCCGACGGCGGCGTGACTGCGCTCGCCGTTGCCTACGACCGCCGCTTTCGCGATCGGCGCATCCGCGCGGCGATCGTACTGTCGGGCGCGGCGCTGCCCGGAATGGGCTCGTTCCCCCGAAGCGGCCCGCCCCTCCTCGCGGTGCAGGGGACGGCCGACACGATCAACCCTCCGGCGACGACCGCATCCTTCTTCCGGCTCGCGCGTCGTCCGAAGTTCCTGCTCTGGCTTCTCGGGGCGTCACACCGCCCCCCGTACAGCGATCAGCAACCGCAGCTCGGCATCGTCGAACGCGCCACGGTCGCCTTTCTCGATCACTACCTGAAGGGTCGACCACTCCGCGCCTTCGACAAAGCGGCGCAGCGCCCCGGGCTGACGCGGCTCACCGCCGATCCGTAGAACCTCGCGTCGCTGCCGAGGAGCGCGCTTCGCCGCGGCGCAGGGGTCTCAGACTAGAGAAGCGATAGCACTCCCTTTGACATTGAGTCGGCAAGGGAAGAAGGTCGGGGCATGAAACGCACACTCATCACGCTGGCCGCCGGAGTCACGCTCGGGGCGGCCGCGGTCGCGGCACCGGCGCTCGGGTCGCATCACGCGGCGAAGCGGGTCATCACGGTCAGGACTGGTGACCGCCTCAGTATTCCGACGCTCGATCTGTCCTGCGCCGTCTCCGGAACCGACCCGGACGGGCACCTGACGGGTCCCGTTCTCTTCTGTAGCAGGTACAGCGTGGGCCGCTCGTGGAACGTGGCAGTCTCCAGAGGCTGGATTCAAGTGCGCAATCCACGGGGCCACCGCGCCTGGCAGCACGCGAGACTCCCATGAGGCTAGAGAGAGAAAGGCTCGAGCAAATCATGGAAGGTGAGCATCGCGGCGGACGGCTTGCCCCAGGATGCGAGTGCTGTCTCAAAGCAATGATGCGGTCGCGCAGCTCTAGAGGAAAGGCGCGATTCGACCGGGGCAACGTAGTGCGAGCACACGTACTGAACTAAGCTCGGCAGCGGTTAACCGTGCACGACGTTGCCGAGTTTCTGAAAGAACACGACCCGTTCAGCGAACTAGATCCCGCGACGCTCGAAGGGCTGTCCGAGCGGGTCGAGGTGGAGTTCTTCCCCGCAGGCATGACCATCTTCAAACAGGGCGAGCCCTCCCCGATCGACGTGCGGATCGTGCGCCGGGGAGCTGTGGCTCTCGTCGATTACGGGCGTGTGCTCGACGTGCTGGGCGAGGGCGAGCTGTTCGGGCATCCCTCAATGCTCTCCGGCACCCCGCCCGGGTTCGAGGCGCGCGCTCATGAGGACTCGCTCTGCTACGTGCTGGCGGCGGAGGACGTGCTCCCGCTTCTGACCCGTCCTGCGGGTCTGAGTTACTTCGCCCGCTCGCTCTTCGCCCGTCCCAAGCCCGGACCGCTCGTTGCCGCGGACGTGAGCGGCTTCGACCTCGCTCAGCAACCCGTGACGGCGCTGATCCGCGAGCAGCCCCTGATCTGCGAGCCGGAACTAGCGGTGCGAGACGTCGCGCGCCGCATGGCCGAGACGGGCGCCAGCTCGGCGCTCGTGCGTCTTGGGGACGGCGAGTACGGGATCGTCACCGACCGCGACTTTCGCTCCCGGGTCGTTGCGGAGGGCGTCTCGGTCGACGCTCCGGTGAGCCGGGTGATGACGGCTCCCGCCTTCACCGTCGGCCCGGACCTCTACGGCGCCGATGTCCTGCTCGCGATGCTCGACCGCGGGATTCAGCACGTGCCGGTGCTCTCGGCGCGAGCCGAGGTGCTCGGGGTCGTCAGCGACATCGACCTGTTGGCCGCCGAGACCCGAACCCCGTTCGTGCTGCGGCGTGCGATCGTCGATGCCCGTGATGTCGACCAGCTGCGCCGCGCGGCGGGCCGGCTCACCCCGACGCTGATCGGACTGCACCAGGTCGACCTGGCACCGGCCCAGATCAGCGCGGTCATCTCCGTCGTCGTCGACGCGCTGATTCGCCGCGGGATCGAGCTCGCCACCGCAAGCAAAGGACCACCTCCGGTGGACTTCGCCTGGCTTTCGCTGGGTAGCCACGGCCGGCGCGAAGGGGTTCCGTCCTCCGACATCGATTCGGGGATGGTGTGGGCGGACGGGCGAGACGCCGATCCGAGTGCCTACATGCAATCAGTCGGCGAAGAGGTCGTCACCACGCTGGCCGCTACGGGCTGGGAGGCCGACACCCACGGGGTGACTGCATCCAGTTCGATCTCGGCTCGGTCGGTCCCAGACTGGCAGCGGAACGTGAAGCGCTGGCTGGACCATCCGGACGAGGAAAACGTGTTGATGGCGCTCTCGATCGTGCTCGACGGTCGTATCGTCTACGGGCCCGACGACGCGCTCGGCGCGCTTGCCGAGCTGCGGTCCGTTCCCGATCGGCCTGCCGTCCGGCGCCTGCTTCTACGGCTCGCGCTCGCCGACAAGCCACCCACCGGGTTCCGCAGGGACATCGTCATCGAGCACTCCGGCGAGAATCGCGGCAGCTTCGACATCAAGCTCGGTGGGACTCAGCCGATCGTCGGCATCGCCCGCTACGGCGGTCTCTCGGCGGGGGCAACGGTCACGTCCACGGCCGAGCGCCTGCGGGCCGCAGCGTCCGCCGGAACGCTGACGGAGGAGGCGGCCCACACGCTCGAGGAGGGCTACGACCTGTTCGCGGCTTTGCGCCTGGAGCACCAGGTCGAGCAGCTCGAAGCCGGTGCGCGACCGGACGACCGCCTCGATCCGAAGGCGCTCAGTCCTCTGACGCGCCGCTACCTGCGCGACGCCTTCCGGGCTGTCGCCTCGGTGCAGAAGGGTCTGGCGGGGGAACTGAAGTGGCGTACCCAGCCGTGACCACGCGGGTCGTCGCCTCGCCTAGCGTCACCGTCTACCAGCGGACACCGCCGCCTGCGGAGACGACGCTCTGGCGTGAGGCCCGCTTCTGCGTGATCGACCTCGAGCTGACCGGGCTTGATCCGGCCGTGGACTCAATCGTCTCGTTCGCGGCCTTGCAGATCGCCGGCGGACGCCTGCGCCTGAGCGACCTTCGGTACCAGCTCGTCCGGCCTGCGCGAATGCCCGACGCCGAGGCGATCCGCATCCACGGGCTGCGAAGGAGCGACCTGGTCGGCGCACCGACCCTGTCGGACGTCCTCGACGCGTTGCTCGAGGCGCTGACCGGCACTGCGCTCGTCGCCCACGTGGCCTCGGTGGAGAAGGTCTTTCTCGACACCGCATTGCAGAGCCATGGCCTGCGGCTGTGGAATCCTGTGATCGACACGGCCGGGCTCGCAGCAGAGCTACGGCAGCGTCGCGGCGAGTCGGTCACCGACCCGGCTGATCTCTCGTCGCTCGCCCGCAGCCTGGGCCTGCCGATTCACCGTCCTCACCACGCCGACGGCGACGCCCTGACGACCGGGCAGGTCTTCCTCGCTCTCGCGTCCCATCTGGATGCGCTCGAACCCCAGACGCTCGGATCCCTCGAGCGATATGGGAATCCGGCGCGAGAATGGTCTGCTCAACATGGCCTACGCCGCCTGTTCGGCAGGCTCACGCGCCCGACGGCCAAGTAGAAGAACACGTGGCCCTGCTGATTCGCGACCTCGACTGGGTCTCTCGACGAGTCCGCCGGTTGTTCCGATGCGGCCGTCCTAGACTCGAACCGTGCCAGCTTGCGCGGTTTGCGGCTGCGAGACCGCATAAGGCCGCTGCTGACCCGAACCGTTGGACCTGTCTAGACCCGATTCTCGCTCAAAACGTATGAACGCCGAATCGGCCGTTGCTTCGTTCTCTGGTGCTGACCCGTCTGCTGACCCATCTTGATTGAAAACCGTACACCCGCTGGTCGAGCACACCACTCAAAGAAAGAAAACCCCGCTGTTGCGGGGGCTTTCTGAGGAGGAGGAGGAGGAGGAGGAGGAGGAGGAGGAGCGGATGATGGGATTCGAACCCACGACCTTCTGCATGGCAAGCAGACGCTCTAGCCAACTGAGCTACATCCGCGTGCGGCCAGTATAGCCCCGGCTTCAGGAAGCCGAAGAAGCGTCCAGGGCCTCGTTCACGAGCTGGTCGGCGAGCTCGTTGTGCTCTCGCCGAACCGCGCGGTACGAGACTCGGTCGAGCTGCCGCGCGAGGCGCGCCGCCTCGATCGAGAGCGTTCGGAGCGCCTCGTTCTTCACCCTGTACTCGCCGCGCATCTGCTTGACGAGCAACTCGGAGTCCGAGACGACCTCGAGCTCGCGGACGCCGAGCTCGAGCGCCTTCGCGAGCCCCGCGACGAGGCCACGGTATTCGGCGACGTTGTTCGTCGCGACGCCGATCGCCTCGCCGTGCGCGTCGAGGACCGTGCCGTCCTCCGTCTCGAGCACGTAGCCAAATGCGGCCGGTCCCGGATTGCCGCGCGCGCCGCCGTCCGTCGAGAGCCGAGCCTTCACTCGGACGGCTCGACGAGCTGATAGAGGTCGAACGCGGGCTCCTCGTACGGGTGGGCCTCCCGCAGCGCCTGCAAGACCTCCGCCTCTCGCTCGACGGGGTACACCGTCTCCAGCCGGAGCTCCGCCACGCGTTCCTCGCGCCCGGCTTCGCCCACGGAGGGATCGGTCCCCACCCCTCCCAAAAAGGTTCCGGTGCCGGCGGTGTACCAGGAGCAGCGCTCGTAGTCGCCGATCCGACCCGCCCCCGCCTCGAACAGGGCCGACCGGACGGTCTCGAGCGCCTCGCGTGGCACGAAGACGACGAGCTTCCGATTCACACCCAGGCGCGGCTACTCGATCGTGTCGATCTGGGCCCGCTGGAGCTTGCCCGAGTAGTCGACGTAGATCGACTTCCATTCGGTGAAGACGTCCAACGCGGCCTGGCCCGCCTCGCGGTGGCCGTTGCCGGTGTCCTTCATGCCGCCGAACGGCAGGTGCACCTCGGCGCCGATCGTGCCCGCGTTGACGTACGTGATCCCCGTGATCAGGTCGCGCATCGCCCGGAAGGCCTTGTTGACGTCGCGCGTGTAGATCGAGGACGAGAGCCCGTACTTGACGCCGTTCGCGGCCTTGATCGCCGCGTCGAAGTCCCGGACGGGGATCAGCGCCGTCGTCGGCCCGAAGATCTCCTCCTGCGCGATCCGCATTCCCGGCTCCACACGACCGAAGACCGTCGGCCTGTAGAAGAAGCCGTCGCCGAGGCCGTCGCCGCTCGCGACTTCGCCCCCGGTCAGGAGCTCGGCGCCCTCGTCCTTGCCGACCTGCGTGTACGAGTGCACCTTCTCGAGCGCGGCCTCGTTGATCAGCGGCCCCACGTCGGTCTCCTCCTCCCAGCCGGGCCCGAGGCGCAACTTCTCCGTGGCCGAGACCAGCTTCGAGGCGAGCTCGTCGTAGACGCCCTGCTGGACGATCACGCGGCTCGCGGCCGTGCAGCGCTGGCCCGTCGTGCCGAACGCCGACCAGACGATCCCCTCGACCGCGAGCTCGAGGTCGGCGTCGTCGAGGACGACGATCGCGTTCTTGCCACCGAGCTCGAGGTGGACGTGCTTGAGCCCTTCCGCCGCTGCGCGGGTCACGGCGACACCGGTCTCACGCGAGCCGGTGAAGGTGATCACGGGCACGTCGGGATGCTCGACGAGCCGCTGCCCGACCTCTCCCCCGCCGCCGTGGACGATGTTGACGACGCCTTTAGGGACGCCCGCCTCGTCGAGCAGCTCGACGAAACGCTCGCCGAGAGCCGGCGTGTCCGTGGCCGGCTTGAAGACGACCGTGTTGCCGCAGACGAGCGCCGGCAGCATCTTCCACGACGGGATCGCGATCGGAAAGTTCCACGGCGTGATCGCGCCGACGACCCCGATCGGCATCCGGACGCTCATGTTGAACTTGTCGCGGAGCTCGGAGGGAGTCGTCTGGCCGAACAGTCGCCGACCCTCGCCGCCCATGTAGAAGCTCATGTCGATCGCTTCCTGGACGTCGCCGGCGGCCTCGGGCAGCACTTTGCCCATCTCGCGGGTCATCAGCCCCGCGAGGTCGTCCTTCTCCTCGATCAGGAGCTGGCCGAAGCGGAAGAGCACCTCGCCGCGCTTCGGGGCCGGGACGAGTCGCCACTCCTCGTACGCGGCCTTCGCGGCCGCGACGGCGCGGTCAACGTCCTCCGCGCCGGATCTCGGGAAGGTGCCGATCCGCTCGCCCGTCGCCGGGCTCGTCGACTCGAAGGTCTCGCCTGAGGCGGCGTCGGCCCACTCGCCGCCGATGTAGTTCTGGAAGGTCTTTGCGCCCGTCGTAGCCACGGGCGCGATTCTACGGGCTTACCCGGTCTCCGACTCCGGAGCCTCGGTCTCCGGGAACGTGCCCGGAATCCGCTTCCGGCGGCGGTCGCGCGTTGTCCTTCGTTCCTTGTATTCGCCGGCGGGCTGCCCCGCGCGCCGGTCGGGCCCCTCGCGCCGGTCGACGATCACCGTCACGTTCGGGTTGTCCTTGTAATACTCGACCATCTTCTCGTAGAGCTCGTCGGCGAGCTCGCGCGGGATCACGCAATAGATCACGCTCTCAGTGTAAGGCCGGGTGCTGCGCGCGCTAGAGCCGCGGCAGGTCCGCCACGATCCGGCCGTCCGGCTCGAGGTGCCCGTTCCACTCCTTGTAGAGCGGGTCGAGCTCGGTGATCTCGTAGCCGCGCTCCTCCAGTCGCACGGGCTGGGCCGATTCGGGCGTGACGCGGTACTGGTACCACGAGATGTCCCAGGCGATCGTCAACACCACCTCGATGTTCACCCCGGGAAGCGGGAGGATCGAGACGCGAGGGCCGGCGAGACTCTTTGCGATCCCCGCGATCGTCCGCCGGAACGGGCTCGCGTTGAACAGCTCCGCGGCCTCGACGATCGCCTGCTCGGGCTCCGACAGGCGCCGCAGGATCGGCTCCGGCGCGACGGCGGGCTCCTCGCCGCGGCGAGCGTCGAAGAGAGCCGAGAGGCTGAACCTCCGCCGACGCGACTCGCCGTCGACGATCGGCGTGGTCGGACTGCCTTCCTTGAGCCAGCCTTCCTCGACGGCGATCTCCTGGCAGAGTGGGCAGACGTCCACGAAGGTCTCGCCGTCAGGCGCGTAGCGGACCGCACGCTCGCCGACGAGCAACGTGCGTTCGCAGACGGCACATACGCGCTTGAGCTCGACGCTGTTGACGCGGCGGGACACGCCCTAGACCTTCGCTTCTTCCTTCTCGCGGTTGCGCTCGTCGATCACCTTCTGCGCGACGTGCGAGGGCACTTGCTCGTAACGGGCGAAGTGCATGTGGTAGTCCCCGCGCCCGCCCGTCAGCGAGGTCAGCGACTGCGAGTAGGTCAGGATCTCCGCCATCGGCACCTCGGCGCGAATCGACGTCATGCCGCCCTGCGGCTCCATCCCGAGCAGCCGGCCGCGGCGTGAGTTGAGGTCGCCGTTGACGGCGCCGACGGCCTCGTCCGGAACGCTGACGTCGACCTCCATGATCGGCTCGAGCAGCACCGGGTCGGCCTTCTGGTACGCCTCCTTGAACGCCATCGAGCCTGCAATCTTGAACGCCATCTCCGAGGAGTCGACGGAGTGCATCTGGCCGTCGACGAGCCGCACGCGCACTCCTTTCACCGGAGCGCCGGCGAGCTCACCCGAGCGCATCGCCTCCTGAATCCCCTTGTCGACGGCGGGCCGGAAGCTCTGGGAGATGACGCCCCCGACGATCTCGTCCACGAACTCGTAGCCCTCGCCCTGGTCTAGGGGCTCGATCACGATCTCACAGTCGCCGAACTGGCCGCGGCCGCCCGTCTGCTTCTTGTACCGGTGGCGGGCGCGGGCATCCTTGCGGATCGTCTCCACGTACGGCACGCGCGGCTGGTGAAGGTCGACGTCGACTCCGAAGCGACGCTTCAGCCGGTCGACCGCGACCTCGACGTGCATCTGGCTCATCCCCGAGATCAGGTGCTCGCCCGTCTGCTCGTCGCGGCGGAGGACGAGTGTCGGGTCCTCCTCGCCGAGACGCCGAAGGGAAGAAGCGACCTTCTCCTCGTCACCCTTGGCCTTCGGCGTCACGGCGAAGCTCATCACCGGCTCCGGGAAGTCGAGCTTGGGCAGCTCCACCTCGCGCTCCTGCGCGAGCAGGAGATCGCCCGTCTGCACGTCCTTCAGCTTCGCGGCCGCGCCGATGTCGCCGGCCCCGAAGTCGGTCGTCTGCTCGTGCTCCTTCCCCTGGAGCGTCAGCAGCTGGCCGACTCGCTCCTTGCCGTGCGTTCGGAGGTTGACTAGCGTCATGTCGCCCGAGAGCGTGCCGTCGAGGATGCGGAAGACGTTGATCCGGCCCGCGAACGGGTCGGCGATCGTCTTGAACACGAACGCGGCCGAGCCGCCACCGTCGACCGAGAGCGGGCTCGGCTTTTTCGCCGGCGAGGGCACGCCCTCGACAAGCAGGTCCAGCAGCGCCGTCGTGCCGAGGTTCTTCGTGGCGAGGCCACAGGCGACCGGGAAGATCTCGCCGCGCGTGACCGCATCCTTGAGGGCATGCGCGACCTCGTCCTCGGCGAGCTCCTGCCCGTCGAGGTAGCGCTCCATCAGACCCTCGTCGGTCTCGACGACCGCGTCGAGGAGCTTCTCGCGGTGTTCGGCCACCTCGTCGGAGAGCTCCTCGGGAATCGGCCCCGGGTCCCCCTCCCGCTCCCCTTCGGGGCTCTTGTAGGCCCTCATGTGCAGGAGATCCACGATCCCGCTGACCTCGTGCTCCACGCCGATCGGCAGGTGGACGGCGACGCAGCGCTCGGAGAGCTGGCCGCGCAGCTGCTCGAGGGCGCGGAAGAAGTCGGCGCGCTCGCGGTCGAGCATGTTCACGAAGACGAGGCGGCAGAGATCGAGCGACTCGGCGCGCTCCCAAGCGCGCCCCGTACCGACCTCGACCCCCATCACGGCGCTGACGACGAAGAGCGCGCCCTCGACCACGCGGAGAGCCGCGATCTGGTCGCCCTGGAAGCCCGGGTCGCCCGGCGTGTCGATCAGGTTGATCTTGCGACCCTGCCACTCCAGGTGCGAGAGCGCGGCGGAGAGGGACATCTGCCGGCGCTGCTCGTCCTCGTCCCAGTCGGTCGTGGTCGTGCCTTGCTCGATCGCCCCGAGGCGGTTGACCGCGCCGGCCTGGAACAGCATCGCCTCGACGAGAGAGGTCTTGCCCGTACCGCGGTGACCGACGACCGCGACGTTTCGGATCTTGGCGGGCTCTACGGGCATGCGTGAGTCTCCTCCTTCGAGACGGGTGCGGTGCCGATCTTAGCGAGCCGCGGGCTCGCTACCCGGAGCGCTCGAGCGGCTCGCGCGCCGGGCCGGCGAGGCGCGCCTTGAGGCGGAGGATCGCCTTCGTGTGCAGCTGTGAGACGCGCGACTCGGTGACGCCGAGCACCTCGCCGATCTCGCGCAGCGTCAGCTCCTCGTAGTAGTAGAGCGTGACGACGAGCTTCTCGCGCTCGGGCAGCCTTGCGATCGCCTCTCCGAGCGCCTCCTTCATCTCCGTCTCGGCGAGCGCCGACTGCGGCTCCGGCCCTTCTGTGTCCGGCAGCGTGTCGATCAGGGCGACCTGGTCTCCGCCCGACGACATCGTCCAGAGCTCGTCGAGCGCCGCGATCGAGGAGCGGGAGATCTCCGAGAGGCTCTCGTTGAACTCGTCCTCGGTGACCCCGAGCTTTGACGCGACCTCCTCGTCGGTAGGCGTGCGTCCGAGCTTCGACTCGAGGTCGGCGATCGCACGCTCGATGTCTCGCGCGCGGGAGCGGACGGAGCGGGGCACCCAATCCATCGCGCGGAGCTCGTCGATGATCGACCCCTTGATCCGCGAGATCGCATACGTCTCGAACTTGACGTCGCGGCCCGGGTCGTAGCGCTCGATCGCGCTGATCAGGCCGAGCAGGCCGTACTGGACGAGATCCCCGTCGTCCACGTGCGCCGGGAGGCCGCTGCCGACGCGGCCCGCGACGTACTTGACGAGCGGCGCGTAGTTGACGATCAGGCGGTCGCGAATCGCCTTGTCGCCGGTCCGGCGGAACTCCTGCCAGAGCGGCTGCATCTCGTCTGCCACGGTGAGAGGATACGGCGTCCTGCGGCGTTTTCCTCAGCGAGGCCGCAGCGAGCGCACCGCCAAAGAGCCCAGCCAGAGCGCAATCACGGCTGCCGCGACGACGATCACGACCAGCTTCGGCTCACGCGTGGCCGCGTCGGCAGCCGCCGCGGCGATGCCCACGAAGACGAGCGAGAGGACGAGAAAGAGCGCGCCGAGCGAGCGCCGCTGGCCGGGCCGGCTCACGGGGCGAGCTTACTCGGCTCCCCCGCGCCTAGCGCCCACCGAGGCGCGGCTACAATCGTCGAGCCAACCCCTAGGGGCGTAGCTCAACTGGCAGAGCACCGGTCTCCAAAACCGGGGGTTGCAGGTTCGAGTCCTGCCGCCCCTGTGGCTCATGGTTGACCCGAAACCCGCTTTGCTAGGCGGGTTTCGGCGTCTCAAGCGCATCTCTCGCTTTACCGCCTGAAATCGGTAGAAACCGCTAGAAACCGCGACCACCGAGCCCGCGCAGGTCGATGCTCGGCGAGGCGGTGGTCGACGAGCGCATAGAGGATCAAGGCTAGAGAAGGCGCCTGCCGTAACCGCGGCCATCCGACCGGACCACGCGAAGGGTGCTGCGGGTGTTCCTTGGCTGGCGTACGAAGACGAGCCTTTGGCCGTCGGGCGACCAGGCCGGCTCGGTGTCATTGCCGCGCGTGAGTCGTCTTAGGTGCGTTCCGTCTGGCTTGCTGACGAAGATGCCGCTGTTTGAGTCGTACCAGGAGACGCTGAATGCGATCTCGTGCCCGTTGGGTGACCAGGAGGGGTGGCTGAGATCGGCCCGTCCTTCACTGTAGACACCTTTCGGGCCGAGGATCAGGATGTGGAATCCGCTGCCGTCGGCGTTGATCACCGCGATGTCGCCACTGAACACAAACGCCACCTGGCGCCCATCCGGAGACCAGGCTGGGTTTGAGTAGAACATCCCGCTATCCAACGGCGCGGAGGCAAGAACCTTTTGAGCTCCTGTCTGCAGGTCGAGGATCGCGATACCGGACACAGCCGAGCTTCTGTCTGTGAAGGAAAACGCGATGTTTCGTCCGCTGGGCGACCACGCCGGGGCTGACTCCCAGCGCATGGTCGTGGAAGTCACGTCCGTTGACGCCGCATCGAACGGTTTGACGAACAGTTCGTCCTGCACCCATCCCGCACAGGTGGGGTAGAG
>JBARRS010000061.1:0-9915 GCA_049644345.1 Gaiellaceae bacterium | reverse complement strand
TCGCCACGCGAGGATGGGCTCAGTGGAGAGCTCGCTCACGCCGGCACGGGCTCCTCGACCGGCTCCTCGGCTGGAGCCGGCATCGGGACCGGCTCTTCGAGCGGCGCTATCTCGATCTCTCGCTCGGTATCAGGCGCGCCTATGTCCATCGCTGCCTCCTTGAACCTCTTTGCAGACGTCCAAACTGCTTCGCCTACGCCTTTAATCGGTAAATCGAGGCAAAAGCTACAGAGCGAGCCGGACGGCTCTCAGGCCGCGTCAGGCCAGAGCGGTGCGGATCTCTGCCGTCTCCGGAAAGCGACCGGTCTCGTGCTTCGAGAACACGATGCGGCCGTCCGCGACGACGTCGAACTGGCCCTTGCTGCCCGCGGTGGCCGCCGCTTCATGGCCGTCCTGCCCGAGCTCGGCCGCGAGACTCGCGGCCCGTTCGTCGTAGCCGCTTCAGGTCGGGCAGTAGAAGATCTCGACACGCACCGCGCCGGAGTCTACGCGGGTCGCTTTTCGGCGACGGCCTCGAGTCGTTCGCGGATCTCGTCGGCTTCGTCCCCGAGCTCCTCCAGGCGCGGCAGCTGTGAGAGGCTCTCGAGCCCGAACACGCGCTCGAACAGCGGCGTCGTCCTATAGCGGACCGCCCCGCCCTCGTCCTCGCGACCGGCCTCCGCGATCATTCCGCGCTCGACGAGCCCCGCGACGACGGAATCGGCGGCAACGCCACGGATCCGCGCGATCTCCGGCCGGCTGACCGGGCCGAGGTAGGCGACGATCGCCAGTGTCTCGAGCCCCGCCTGGGAGAGGCCGCGCTCGACCGGCCGCTCGAACAGGCGCTCGCACGCCTCGGCCGCTTCTCGCGCGGCCCGGAAGGCGAAGCCCCCGGCGACGTGCTCGAGCACGATTCCGCTGCGGCCGTCGCGGTGGCGCTCGCCGAGGAGGCCGAGCGCCGTCTCGACGCGCTCGGCGTCGTCGTTCGCCGCGGTGGCCAGCTCGTCGACGGAGAGCGGCTGTGAGGCGACTACGAGGAGGGCCTCGATCGTCCGGGCGAGCCGGTCGACCGGGTTCGTCGAGATCAGGCGGAGCGGGCGCTCGTCCATGCCTCTCTTCGTTCGACGTCGGCGCGCACAATCCTGATCGGGGCGAACGGTCTCGCCTGCTCGATCGCGACCTCGCCGCCTCGGCACAGCTCGAGCAGCGCGAGGAACGCGACCGCCTGCTCAACCCGCGACAGCTCCGCGACCTCGGCCTCGAAGTCGAGCCGGCGGCGGCGGCGCAGCAGCGCGCGGAAGCGCTCGAGGAAGACCGAGACGGGCGGAAAGCGCAACTCCATGTGCGACAGCGAGACCGATGGCGGCTCCGCCGCGAGCAGACGCAGCGCCGCAGCGAGCCGCTCCGGCTCCTGCGGCGCGAGCCGGCGCTCGTGACTCCAGGATCCGTAGGATGGCGCGGGCCCCAGCCTGAAGAAGCGCCCCTGCTCTCCTTCCAGGCGCCCGGCGAGCCAGGCCGCAGCCTCTTTCGCGCGCCGGTACTCGGCGAGTCGACGCGCGAGCTCCTCGGCGGCCTGCTCCGGTTCGAGCTCGGAGAGCTCCGCATCCTCTTCCGGGAAGAGGCCGCGCGCCTTCAGCTCGAGCAACGCCGCGACCAGCACGAGGAACTCGCCGCATGCCTCGAGATCCAGGCGTCCCTGCTCCTCGAGCCGCTCCACGAACGCAAGCACGACCTCGGCGACGTCCACCTCCGCCAGCTCGAGCTCCTCCTTGAGCACGAGCGTCAACAGCAGGTCGAACGGCCCCTCGAACGCGTCGAGGTCGAGCTCGAGCTCGTGCACGATCACCGGCCGGAGGCTATCGGGAGGGCCGGACGCGGCCTTTGGGGATCGCCATCGCCGGCCCCGTCGGCGCGGGTCGCGCCGCCGCCGCCGGCTCCGGCCCTTCGACGCGGCGGAAGAACTGCCACCAGATGAAGAACGCGGTCGACACGGCGAAGACGACGATCGAGACCCAGAAGTTCACCCGCTGGCCGAGAAAGTGGTGCGCTGGGTCGATCCGCAACGTCTCCTCATATGCGCGGAAGGCCGTGTAGAGCGAGACGTAGAGCGCAAACAGCCCGGGCGGCTTGATCCGGAAGCGCCATCCGACGAGCAGCAGCACCCCGACGGCGAGCACGTCGTAGATGAACTCGTACAGGAAGGTCGGATGGAAGGTCGAGTACTGGGCATAGCCGGCGACGCGGTGCTGGAAGTCGATCTTCAACCCCCACGGAAGGCTGGTCGGCTTCCCGTACAGCTCCTGGTTCCACCAGTTGCCCCAGCGGCCGATCCCCTGCGCGAGCAGGAGCCCGGGCGCGACCGCGTCCATCATCAGCCGAACGGAAGCCCCCGCCCGGTGCACCACCCAGGCGCCGGCGAGCACGCCGAAGAGGATCCCGCCCCAGACGCCGAGGCCGCCCTGCCAGACGGCGAACGGGCCCCACCACTTGTGCGGGACCTGGTTCCAGCTCGTGACGTCGTGGTACGCG
The DNA here is from genome assembly GCA_049644345.1 of Gaiellaceae bacterium. Classification (GTDB taxonomy): domain Bacteria; phylum Actinomycetota; class Thermoleophilia; order Gaiellales; family Gaiellaceae; genus JBARRS01. The sequence continues at coordinate 7,407 of JBARRS010000061.1, read as the reverse complement.
CGCGCGCCGACGATCCCGGCCGCGACACCCCAGACCGCTGCCCGCAGGACGAGGTCGGGATCGCCGCCCCAGCGCTTCCAGCGCACCCACGTCAGCGCAACCGCGACGACAATCGCGAGCAACAGCATCAGGCCGTACATGTGGATCGAACGGCCGAGCACGTGGAAGACCGCGTTGTGGGGTGATGGAATCGAAGCGAGCGGCGCGGTCACGGGCAGACCATTCTGCCGTGAGCGCTGGAGGCCTGCTCGTTACAGCAGGATTTCCAGAGCGAGCTCGCCCGGGCAGCCGCGCCGCAGGAGCTCGATCGCAAGATGCAGATCGACGTCGTGCCGGGAAGCGAGGTCCATCGCCGAGCGTGCGTCGTATCCGGCCCGCTCGAGCTCCTCTGCCCGCCACAGCTCGATCCGCTCTTGCTCGCTCTCGAGAGTGAGGTAAGTCTCAGCCGCAGTCATGTCTAGCTAATTCGGCTGAACGGGCGCTACGGATGTCCCCTAGCCGGGGGATATCGACCGAGCGAGGCGGAGTGCGTGCGTTTTGCTCAGCCGTCCTTCGAGGCGTAGCGTGAGGCTGGCGTCTTCCCAGGCGAGGACGTTGCCGGCGAGGCGTGTCGCCCTCGTCTCGTACTGGCCGGCGCGGTTCACGTACGTGACGACGTGCGGCGCTCCTGAGATCCAAAGGCCGGGCCGGCCGTTCACCGTGACGGGCTCGACCACCGTCTCCGGGCCGGAGAACTTCTTGACGAAGCCGAAGTTAAGGCCGCGGAACTCAAACAGAAGTACCGGCTTCCCATCGACACGAAGCAGGGCGGCCTCGTAGCCGTCACCTGCATAGACCCGTCGCAGCGGCCGCTTCAGCGGTGGCTGCTTCATGCGAAATCCGGCGATCCGCTCGGCGTCTGCGAGCGAAACGCGTCGCCCGAGCCCGGCAGCTAGCAGGCGCTCCTGCGCCGCCGGCAGCGTCTCGACCCGCTCGACGCTCAGCCCTTGCAGGTGGAAGAAGCGGAGGATCGCCGTTCGGGCCTGCGGGACTCCGAACGCAGCGCCGATCGCCAGCGCGAGCACGACGAGCGCGATCGCGAGCCTCGGCCGCGACGGGGGCGCCTCGCGCAGCCGGGCGCCGACGGCGGCCGAGAGATCCGGCGTCGAGGGGAACTCGACGTCGGTGCCGAGCGCGACGAGCTGCCGCTCGAGCTCAGACATCCCCCACCTCCGCCCGAAGCCGTTCCAGCGCGCGCGCCAGGCGCGATTTCACGGTGCCGCGACGCACGCCCAGCGCAGCCGCGGTCTCGACCTCGGAGAGATCGAGGAAGTAGCGAAAGGCGACCGTGAGGCGCTGGGCCTCCGGCAGGCGGTTGACCGCGGCCAGCAGAGTCTCGTGCCGCTCCCCGGCGAGAACTGACGCCTCGGGGGACGGGGCCGCGTCCCCCGAGGTCTCTCGCTGCGCTGCGCGCAAGGCGAGCTGTGTACGCCGCCCCGCCGAGCGACGACGGTTCCGGGCCTCGTTCGCGACGATCTTCAGCAGCCACGGCCGCAGCGGCTCGCCGGAGCGAAAGCGCTTGAGGGCCGCGAACGCCTTTACGAACCCGTCCTGCGCGGCCTCCTCGGCGTCGGCGGCGGAGCCCGTGATCACAAACGCGGTCCTGAACGCAATCCCCTGGAAGGTCTCCATCAGTTGCTCGTACGCCCCGATGTCGCCGCGCTTTGCGCGCTCGACGAGCTCCGTCTCCCCGAGTGGTCGGCCCACCACTGCCGTTTCTACACCGCTGGGTACGCTGCGGTTCCATGCCGCGACTCGTAGGGATCAACCACGTTGCGCTCGAGGTCGGAGACGTCGAGGAGGCGCTCGCCTGGTACGGGCGGATTTTCGAGCTCGAGCTGCGCGGCCGCGGCCGCGGAATGGCCTTCGTCGACATGGGCGACCAGTTCATCGCGCTCTCGGCGGGTCGCACGCAGCCGCCCGACCGGGCTCGGCACTTTGGGCTCGTAGTCGACGACAAGGAGGCGACGCGCCACGCGCTCGAGCAGGCGGGCGCCGAGCTGCTGCCCAGCCGCGGGCTCGACTTCGTCGACCCGTGGGGAAACCACGTTCAGGTCGTCGACTACCGTGACGTGCAGTTCACGAAGGCGCCTGAGGTGTTGCGAGGCATGGGCCTCGACGGGCTCGAGAAGTCCGAGCGTGCGATGGACGAGCTCCGTGCCAAGGGCCTGACGTAATTTTCTTCATATAGCTCCGTAGATTCCGTGCTACTCTCCGACGGCGCCGGGGCACGGGGGCCCGGCTTCGGGGGTCCAAAACTCAGGAGGGGATGGGTTTGCAAGGTTCCGCATGGTTGCGTTCGCGGTTCGCTTTGGCAGGCGGCCTCGTAACGCTCGCTCTCCTGTTCGCGGTCACGCCGGTCTTCGCCGGCGGCTCGCAGGGTCGCTCGTCTGAGCGCACGCTGACCGACGCAGCGAACGGGAACTTCGACGTGCTCGAACAGGCCAACCAGTACGCCGAGGCGCGCACAGCCCCGGCGGACGAGGTCGACGCGGGCGCGTTCAGCTCGGCGTACGGCGTCTACAAGACGATGGCCGTCACGCCGGGGACCTGGAACGAGGTCACCAACAAGCCGTACGACAGCGACGCACACAACTACCGCGACCCGGTCTGGTCGAACTCCGGCGGCGGCGCACAGCACGTGGCCGGGCGCATGACAGCGCTCGCGCTCGACGGTTCGACCCTGTACGCGGGCGCCGCCGACGGCGGTGTCTGGAAGAAGGTCGGCAACGGCGCCTGGCAGCCGCTGACCGACGACGCGCCGACGCTTTCGATCGGGGCGCTGCTCGTCGACCCGAGCCACGGGCTCTGGGTCGGGACCGGCGAAGCGAATACGAGCTCCGACTCCTATGCGGGCATCGGCGTTCTCTACTCGGCCGACGGCGGCGCGCACTTCTCGCGCGTCGGCGGCGACGAGTTGAACAACCACACGATCGGCCGCCTCGCCTACACGAACGGTTTCGTGCTCGCGGCTACGAGCCGCGGCTTGTTCCGGCACTCCGCCGCGACGACGAGCGGCGCCTGGACGGCTGTCCTGGCCGCGGGCGTGGGCCTGCCGAGCGCTTGCTCGCAGGCCGGCGGCGTCTCCGGCAAGGCGTTCGTCAGCGATGTCGCGGTCAAGCCGGGAACCGCCGGGAACGTCGTCGATGCGGTCGTCGGCTGGCGAGCCGGCTCGAACTGCAACGGCTTCTTCGAGTCGACGAACGGCGGCCAGACCTTCAGTCCGGTCGCGGTCAGCGGCGCGATCAACGACAACGACCTCGGTCGCGTCACGATCGCGTGGGCGGCGAACGGCTCGAAGGTCTACGCGGTCGTCCAGTCGGCGGGGATGTTCAACCACCCGAGGACCGACCTGGGCGGCACGCTGCTCCAGGGCATCTACGAGTCGGACGGGAGCTTCGCGGGCCCGTGGAACAAGGTCGCGGAGTGGCGGAACCTGGAGCACACAGGCTCGGCGCTCGGCAACACCTCGAAGGGCTACCACCCCGGCGTCCAGGCCTGGTACAACCAATTCCTCGCCGTCGACCCGCAGAACGTGAACCACGTGTTCCTCGGGCTCGAGGAGGTCTTCGAGTCGACCGACGGCGCCCACACCTGGCGTGCCGCGGGGCCGTACTGGAACTTCGGCCTCCCGTGCTCGGCCAACGGGCTCGACAGCTGCCCGCCGACGACGCATCCCGACCAGCACGCCGTCGCGATCGGCAACGGCAAGGTCTACGACGGGAACGACGGCGGCGTCTATGTCCGTAGCCTGAACAGCTCGGCGAGCTTCGCCTCGCTGAACGACGGCCTGAACACGCTCCAGTACTACTACGCCGACGCCGGCCCGGTCTCGGGCGGAGACGCGTTCTGGGGCGGCCTCCAGGACAACGGCGAGTCGCTGCTCAACCCGGGCGCCTCGACGATGGTCTCGCCCTTCGGCGGTGACGGCGGCGACACGCTCGTCGACCACACGAACGGCAACCACGCAGTGGTCGAGTACGTCGGACTCGACATGGCGCTGACGACGAACGGCGGCGTCTCGAGCGGGGCACCCGGCTCGAACTCGTTCCGGGAGATCACGCCGTCCTGCTCGGCCTTCACGTACACGCCGAGCCCCTGTGACCCGAACCCGCGCTTCATCGCGCCGTTCGAGGCCGATGCGACGAACCCGTCGCACTGGATCGCCGGTGGCGAGTTCGTCTGGGACAACCAGAACAAGGGCTGGGACACGACGTGCGGCGCCTCGTCCTGTGACTGGAAGATCGTCGGCGACACGGGCGCCGGTCACTCGACGACGCAGGTTTCCGTCGCGAACAACGTCTGGTACGCCGCATGGTGCGGCCCGTGCAACACGGCCGGCTTCGCGCGCGGGATCCTGACGAACTACGGCGGGACCGTGCACCAGCTGAGCCTGCCGGCGCCGCCTGCCGGGAACGTCCCGAACCGGTTCATCCAGGGGCTCTACGTCGAGCCGAATCACCCGAACCACGTGTACGCCGTCTTCAACGGCTTCTCGCGGCGGTGGACGAACACGTTCTCCGCTGGCGAGGGCCACGTGTTTGAGTCGAGCGACGGCGGCGCGACGTGGACCGACATCAGCGGCAACCTGCCGGACGCGCCGGGCGACGACATCGTCCTCACGTCCAGCGGCAGGCTCGTGCTGGCAAGCGACATCGGCGTGATGGTCTCGTCCGGCCCGCACGGCGGGACCTGGACGCGCCTCGGGACAAACCTCCCGAACGCGTCGGTGAACGACCTCCAGCTGAGCCCGAACGGGAGCTACATCATCGCCGCGACCCACGGCCGAGGCATCTGGACGATCCCGACGCCGTAGAAAAAGACGCGCATCGCGCGGACGCTGCGGCCCCGCCCCGGCGGGGCCGCAGCTCGTTGTGGCAAGCGGCGCCCGGCCTCTCCGTCGGCCCGCCCCGATGGGGTCAGACCCCCGCACCGAACTGCGACGGCGGCCACGCGCACCTTCGCATCGCTGCGACGCCGAGAGGTGCGATGTCTGCAATTCCTGACGCTTCTGCCGGGCTCTTTTTGCGGGGTCTGACCCCGCAGGGAACACGGAGCCGCGGCGCAGCGTTTGCAAGCGAAGACGATGAAGCGACGGCTCCTGATCACGCTGCTCTTCCTCGGGCTCCTGCTGCTCGCGGCGCTGGGGCTCGTCCTCCGCGCCCGCTAGCCGGCGCGTGGCCCGATAATCGGGCCCGCCGATGGCGCGCTCGCCGTATCTCGCTGAGATCCTCCGGCTCGACCCGCTTCGCGACCACAAGCGAATCGTCCACCTACACGTCTGCTACGAGTTCCCGTTCGACACCACGCGCTCGCTCGAGTTCGCGCTCTTCCGCACCTTCGCCGTGCCGACGATCGCGAAGCTGCTCGACTCGACCGGGGAGTTCGCCGGCCGCGCACAGAAGCGCTATGACGACACCGACATCCTGATCAGCGCGATGCTCGAGCACGGCTACGACAGCGAGGTCGGCACCCGCGCGCTGCGGCGCATGAACCAGATCCACGGGCGCTTCGAGATCGCGAACGACGACTTTCGCTACGTGCTCTCGACCTTCGTCTTCGAGCCAATCCGCTGGAACGCGCGCTTCGGCTGGCGGCCGATGACGGAGAACGAGAAGCTCGCGCTCTTCCACTGCTGGCGCGAGATCGCTCACAGGATGGCGATCGAGGAGATCCCCGAGGACTTCGCGGAATTCGAGCGCTTCAACGTCGAGTACGAGCGCGACCGCTTCCAATCCACCGCAGCCGGCCGCCGCGTCGCAGGAGCGACCCGCGCGATGTTCCTCGCCTGGTTCCCCGGACTGCCGGGCCGCCTGGGGGAGCAGGTGATCGCGGCGATGCTCGACGACCCCATCCTCGACGCCTTCGGATTTCGCCACCCCTCGCCCCAGCTCCGCCGCGCCGTTGCCGCGGCGATGCGAGCCCGCTCGCGCGGGATCAGGCTGCTGCCGTCGCGCCGCCGGCCCCGCCTGCGCACCGAGATGCGCCGCCGAACCTACGGCCGCAGCTATGAGCTCGAGTCGCTCGGCCCGCCTCCGCCCGGCCGCAGCTAGCCGTTCGCGTACTCGAACGCCGCGAAGACGGCGTGCCGCTCTGCGACGTCGTACTTCATCTCTGGGAGTTCAACACGCAAACGCTCGCTCTGCGCAATGTCGCCGTCCGCCCAGATGAAGCCCTCGTCCTTGACGATCCGGACGTTGTTCTCCTCACCCGACACCGGGCTCCGAAGCGGCGTCATCACCGCCTCACCGACGCCCTCGACCGAGAAACGCGAGCTCTTCCCGTCGACGGTCATCTCGACCGTCGCACGGTCGACCGCGCTCGGCTCGGTGAAAGTCGAGTTGAAGATCTCGAAGAACGAGTAGCCCTCCTCCCCGCGCCACATCCGCGCCAAAGCATCGAACTGCCCGTCGCTCGCGTCGACATAGGCATGGCCGTGGCCGTTCCCCTCGTGGATCGCGCCGGGCCACCAGAGCGCCCAGGCGACCTTCGCGCCGGAGAGGTCGACGCCGTCGCAGCTGCCGTCCTCGATCCGGTGAGCCACGAATGCCTCGCAGTTCCCCTCCGGCGAGTTGGGAACGCCGCGGAAATTGCAGCCGCAGCCGGGATCGCAGTTGCAGAGCTCGAGATACGTCCCGGAGATCCGCCAAGTCGCCATGGAGAGGATTATGTCGTGCGCTAGGCTCCAACGCGCCATGTCGGTCAGATTGGCGAGATACACGGTGGAGCCGGAGCGCTGCGACGAGGCCGTCGACGCCTTCATGGAGGCGTCGAAGGAGATCGCCGCGCTCGGCGGGCTGGAGCGCGGCTACCTCTTGGTCGACTCCAACGAAGGCTCGATCGTCACGTTGACGGTCTGGGCCGACCAGGCGTCCCTCGACGCGAGCGACGTACGCTCCGCGATGTTGCGTCAGAAGGCAATCGGCGCTGTCGAGGGCGATGTCCAGTCGGTGCAGGTCTTCGACGTCGTCCACGAGTTCCGCAGCTAGCTCGGTTCGACCGCAAACAGGTGCCACTCGCCGGGGACGCCCTTGAGCGGGCGGAGTCCCCTGTCCTCGAACCGAATTCCGGAGCCCGCGACCAAGTCCTTGACCGTGCTCGAGACGAGCACTTCCCCTGGCTTCGCCTCGGTTGCCACCCGCGCGCCGGTGTGAACAGCGATGCCCGCCACTTTCCCGTCCACAACCTCGCACTCGCCTGTGTGCAGCCCGGCCCGGACCTCGAGCCCGAGCGTTTGCACACCGTCGACGATCGAGCAGGCGCAACGGATCGCGCACGCCGGCCCGTCGAACGACGCCAAGAAGCCGTCGCCGGCGGTGTCGATCTCGCGGCCTCGATGGCGAAGGAGCTCGCGCCGCACGACTGAAT
>JBARRS010000060.1:0-12266 GCA_049644345.1 Gaiellaceae bacterium | reverse complement strand
TTCCGGCGTAGAGCGCCTTGCCCTGACGCACGGCGGTGTCGAGCGCGCCCATCGTCTCCTCGAGCGGAGTCTCGGGATCGGGTCGGTGCGAGTAGAAGATGTCGACGTAGTCGAGGCCCATCCTGCGGAGACTCTGGTCGAGACTGGCGAGGAGGTACTTGCGCGAGCCCCAGTCCCCGTACCCTCCCGGCCACATGTCGTAGCCGGCCTTGGACGAGACGATGAGCTCATCGCGGAAGGGAGCCAGATCCTGGCGCATCAGCACGCCGAAGGTCTCCTCGGCAGAGCCGTAAGGCGGGCCGTAGTTGTTGGCGAGGTCGAAGTGTGTAATGCCGAGGTCGAAGGCCCGCCGCACGATCGCGCGGCTCGTCTCGAGCGGGCGATCGTGCCCGAAGTTCTGCCACAGGCCCAGGGAGACGGCCGGCAGGAGGAGGCCGCTGCGACCGCAGCGGTTGTAGATCATCCGCTCGTAGCGGGCGGCGCCGGGGACGTACATGGTCCGGGCCAGAGTCTAGGGTGCCCGGGATGGAGGCGGCGCTCCTCGACTGGTTCGCCGAGCACGGGGCCGATCTGCCGTGGAGGCGGACCCGCGACGCGTACTCGATCCTCGTCTCCGAGGTCATGCTCCAGCAGACGCAGGTGGAGCGCGTCGTCCCGCGCTACCTCCGCTGGCTCGAGCGCTGGCCGACGGTCCAGGCGCTTGCGGCGGCCTCGCCGGCGGACGTGATTCGAGAGTGGCAAGGGCTCGGCTACAACCGACGCGCGCTCAATCTGCACCGCGCGGCGCGGCGGGTAGCGGCCACAGGCTGGCCGGACGACCTCACCGAGCTGCCCGGCGTCGGGAGCTACACCGCCGCTGCTCTGCGCCGCTTCGCCTTCGGCGAGCGTGTGCTGCCGGTCGACACGAACATCGCGCGCGTGATCGCTCGAACCGGCGCCGAGTTCGGACCGGAGTCGGCACAGGCTCTGATGGATCTTGGGCGAACGATCTGCCTCGCGCGTGTGCCGCGCTGTGGCTGCTGCCCGCTCGCGTTCTCCTGTTCCTCGCGCGGCCGCCGCTACGCGCCCCTGCGAAAGCAGTCGCGCTTCGAGGGCTCCTTCCGCCAGCGCCGAGCCGCGACGCTCCGCCTGGTCGCTGTAGCCCCGCGCGCGCTCGGCGAGCTCGATGCGGAGGCATCCGATTCGCTTGCGCGCGATGGTCTCGTCAGGATCCGGCGAGGGCGCGTCAGCCTGCCCGAGTAGCGCGATTTCACTCTTTTGTAAGCCCTTCGAGGCAGAATCCGGGCAAGATGGCGACGGTTCTGGTCGTAGACGATGAGCCGATGGTGCGCGACGTCGTCGCGCGCTATCTCCGTCGCGACGGCTTCAAGACGCTGGAGGCGGGGGACGGGAATCGCGCGCGCGAGCTCCTGCAGCACCATGCTCCCGAGCTCGTCGTGCTCGATCTGATGCTGCCCGGCACGGACGGGCTCGAGCTGTGCCGGTGGATCCGCTCGCGTTCGGACCTCCCCGTGATCATGCTCACCGCCCGGGGAGAAGAGGCCGACCGCATTGTCGGGCTCGAGCTCGGCGCCGACGACTACGTCACGAAGCCTTTCTCTCCGCGCGAGCTCGTCGCACGCGTGCGCACAGTGCTGCGCCGCGGCGCTCCACGCGAGGCCGGGGCTGAGCAACTCACCGTCGGCGATCTCGAGATCGACGAGGCGACCCGCGAGGTTCGGAAAGGCGGGCGCGCGCTCAAGCTGACGCTGAAGGAGTTCGACCTGCTTCTGTTTCTCGCGCGCCACCCGCGGCGCGTTTTCTCGCGCGACCAGCTGATGGACCGGGTCTGGGGCTATGCGGCAGTAGTCGACACGGGCACGGTGACCGTCCACATGCGACGGCTGCGGGCGAAGATCGAGAACGATCCCTCACACCCGCGACACCTCCAGACCGTCTGGGGTGTCGGCTATCGACTGACGCCGTGATCGAGGCCGCAGCCATCGTTGCGGCGGCCACGCTCGGAGTCGGGCTGCTCGCGGTCGGAGGTCTGCGGAGCCTTCCGACGATGCGTCTGCAGCTCTCCGCTTTGGCGCTTCTCGCAGTCCTGCTTCCCCTCGCGGCCGTCCTGCTCTCCGGGTGGGTGATGTTCCACATGGGCGCCGACAAGAAGATCCTCGCGGTCGTCGCCGCCTCCGCGTCCGCCGCTGTCGCAGCGGCGGTCCTGCTCGCGAACACGATCGCGCGGCACGTGGACCGCCTGCGGGCAGCGGCCGCCGAGCTCTCCGCCGGCGATCTGCACGCACGGGCAGAAGAACGCGGCCCCGCCGAGCTCGCGCAGCTGGCGGCGTCCTTCAACGAGATGGCGGCGAACCTCGAGCGCCTGTTCGACGCACGCAAGGAGCTCGTCGCCTGGGCGAGCCACGATCTACGGACTCCGCTGGCTTCGCTCCAGGCGATGCTCGAGGCGGTCGAGGACGGGGTCGTGGAGCCGGAGCTCTACGTGCCGGCGATGCGAGAACGCGTGCAGACGCTCGGCCGGCTCGTCGATGACCTCTTCGAGCTTGCGCGGATCGACGCCGGCGTGCTCACCCTCGAGCTGCGGCAGACGCCGCTCGACGGCCTCGTGGAGTCGTGCCTCCGCGGGCTGGAGGCCGAGGCGCGCGCGAAACAGGTGCGACTCGAGGCTCAGTTGGACGAGTCCCTCCCGGAGGTGCGCTGCGCGCCCGAGCAAGTCGAGCGCGTGCTCTTGAACCTGCTCGCGAACGCGCTCCGGCACACGCCCTCCGACGGCGCCGTCGCGGTCCTCGTCGAGCCGGTGGCGGGCGCCGTGCAAGTAACGGTCGAGGACACGGGAGACGGCTTCTCGCCGGACGCCGAGGGAAGGATGTTCGAGCGCTTCTGGCGCGGTGACGCCGCGCGGACGCAGAGCTCGGCCGGCGCCGGCCTCGGTCTCGCGATCGCGCAGGGTCTCGTGGAGGCGCAGGGCGGGCGGATCTGGGCCGAGAACCGGCCGGGGCGTGGCGCCCGCGTCTCTTTCACGCTGCCGGCGGCCGTCTGATTTAAGCCATCGGTAATCCCGCCGAAACGGCGGCGCAACCAACGGTCTCTAGCGTCGTTCGGGTCAAGCGAACGCTAGGAGGATCGATGTACTCGAAGATCGCGCTGACGTTTGCCGTGGCAGGGGCGGCGCTCGCCGTCCCCGTCGGGGTCCTGGCCTCGCCCGCCACGAAGGGGCAGCTGTTCCACGACGGCAGCGTCGTCCGCACGGTCGTGGTCTCCGCGCCGGTCGCCCCTGGGACAGGACGCGACCCCTTCTACTCAGTCACCAACGGCGTGGGAGGGCAGCTCGGGATCGCGGGAGTCGCCCCCGGCGACGCCGGCTACCATGGCGGCGAGTGGGCATTTCACTTCGTCACCTTCAACCCGGGAGTGACGCCGTACCTGCTCACGTCGGCCGACGCGGTCTTCGCCGCGGAAGCGGCCGGCGACGTGACCGTGACGCGCGCGCCCGACAGCGACTTTCGCTGCCCCGTTCAGCCCTAGGAGGCTCAGCTGGCCGGGGCGGCCTCCGCCCCGGCCAGCAGCACGACCGCCTGCGCGGCCAGACCCTCCCCGCGCCCCGTGAACCCGAGCCGGTCAGTCGTCGTCGCACGCACGGCAATTCGATCCGCGTCGACACTGAGCGCGGCCGCGAGCCGCGACTGCATCTCCGCTCGGTGCGGTGAGAGCCGTGGCTCCTCCCCGATCAGGACGCAGTCGGCGTTGACCAGCTCGTAGCCGGCCTCGCGCACGGCGGCATAGGCCCGAGCGAGCAGGTCGAGCGAGGAAGCCCCGCGCCAGCGGTCATCGTCGGACGGGAAGAGCGTGCCGATGTCGCCCAGCCCGGTGGCGCCGAGCACGGCATCGATCAGCGCATGGGCGATCACGTCGCCGTCCGAGTGCCCGGCGAGCCCGCGCCTGGACTCGAGCTCGACGCCGCCGAGGACGAGCGGGATGCCCTCGACGAGCGCGTGTGCGTCGATGCCGAGGCCGATCCGCAGCTCGCTCACCCGAGCGGCTCCTGGCGGCGCCGGCGGCACTCGAACACCGTCAGGGTCTCATAGCCCGCGTCGCGGGCTAGCTCGACTGCGCGGTCAAGGTCGCGCCCGACGTCGGCCGGAGTGTGAGCATCCGAGGCGAGCGTGATCCCGACGCCGCGCTCACGGCAGGCGCCCAGCAGCGCGGGGTCCGGGTACGGCTCGCCGACCGGCTTCCTCAGCCCAGCGGCGGAAACCTCGACGCACACCCCGGCTGCCTCGATCGCGTCGGCGGTCTCCTCATGTAGGTAGTGCACCTGCTCGGTCTCCGCACGGGGGCCATGGTGCTTGACGAGATCGGGATGCGAGAGCGAGTCGAAGAGCCCGCTGCGCGCGGCGTTCCGCAGCCAGACGAAGTAGCGCCGCCACCCTTCGGCCGGGCCGAGCTTCTCGACGAGCCCGGGCTGCTGATCGACCGCGAAGCCGTCGACGAAGTGGACGGAGCCGAGCAGGTAGTCCCACGGGTAGGGCTCCAGCGCCTCTGCCAGCTCACGCTCGATCCCCGGGAAGTAGTCGACCTCGAGCCCGAGCTTGACCGGTAGCCCACGCTCCTTCGCCTGCAACACCGCGCCGACGTACCGATCGAGGTCGTAGACGCAGCGCTCGAGCTGGTAGTGCTCCGTCCAGAGTTCGCGCGTCTGCTCGAAGTAGTAGACGTGCTCGGTGAACCCGATCTCGTCGAGGCCGCGCGCCGAGGCCGTGTCGACAAAACGCTCGACCGCCTCGACCGTGTGGTCGATCCGCTCCTCTGGGTCGCGCAGGTGCGTGTGATAGTCGACGATCACTTCGAGACGAGCAGGCGCTCGATCAGCTCCAGGTCTTCGGGGTCGGTCGCCTTCAGGAGGCGCCGGTCACCCGGAACGGTCTTGACTCGCCCTCCCCGAGCCTCGACGAGGGCTGCACAGTCGCTGGCCGAGCCGAGCTCGCCGGCGAGCGCGGCGCGCAGCACCGGCGCCGAGAAGGCCTGCGGTGTCTGCACGGCAACGAGCTCGTCACGCGGCAGCGTCTCCACGACCTCGTCTCCGCGGACCCGCTTGATCGTGTCTGCAACCGGCAACGCCGGCACGACTCCGTCGTAGCCGTCCGCGAGCGGTGCGAGGACCCGCGCGATCACCTCGTCTGACAAGAGTGGCCGCGCCGCGTCGTGGACGAGCACGACCTCCGCCTCGGCGGGAACCTCGGCGACGCCGTTCCGGACCGACTCCGCCCTGGTCTCACCGCCGGCGACGCAGGCGCTGACCTTGCCCGCGCCGATCTCCTCCGCGAGCAAGATCGAGGGCTCCTCCCAGCCGGGCGGTGCCGCGACGACGACGGCGTCGACCCAATCCGAGCGTTCGAGCCGCTCCAGGCTCTCGGCGAGCAGCGGCCGGCCGCCGAGCTTGGCGAACGCCTTCGGGCGGTCCAGCCCCAGTCGCTCGCCGCGCCCCGCTGCGACGAGGACGGCCCAGACGCTCACGTGTCGGCGCGAAAGCTACGCGCCGGCGGGGACCTTCGCCCGCTTCTTCCGCGAGCCGACGCCGTCGAGGACGTCGTCGAGCCAGGCCGCCGCCTCTTCCTCGTTCATGTCCTTCGCGTACATCAGCTCGCTGGCGAGGATCTTCTTTGCCTTGACGAACATCTGCTTCTCGCCGGTCGAAAGGCCCTTCTCGTGGTCGCGGAGCGAGAGGTTCCGCACCACCTCGGCAAGCTCGAAGATGTCGCCTGTCTTCATCTTGTCTCGGTTGTGCTTGAAGCGCCGGTTCCAGTTTTTCGGCATCTGTGTGCCGTTGCCGGTCAGCGCCTTCACGACCTTGGCGACCATCTGCTCGTCGATCACCTTCCGGAGACCGACCTTGTCGGCGTTCTCGCTCGGAACGTTCACGGTCATGTCGTTGTGAAGGATCTTGATCGTCAGGTATTCGCGCTTTTCCCCCAGCACCTGGCGCGTCTCCTTCTTCACGACTGTCCCAGCACCGTGGTGGGGATACACCACCTTGTCGCCGACCTTGTACAAGCCGACCCTCCCCTTCTCGTCGCGTTACTCGTCAGAACGCCGACGGCGCGGGCGCCGTCGGCGAACCACAGCAGTATAGCGAAAATCGCCGGAAAACGGCAACTTTTGCAGGGATTTTCCGACAGCCCGAAAAAACCCCTGCTCAGGGGCCTAGAGCTGCAGGTACCGATCGACCAGGTTGTGCTCTTGGAGGCGGCGCAGCCCTTCGCGGATTTCGCGTGCGCGCACCGTGCCAACGCCGTCCACGGCCTCGAGGTCGCGTTGCGAAGCCCGCACGATCGCCTCGAGCCCGCCGAGCTCGCCGACCAGCCGCTTGATCACGTTTTCGGGCAGCCGCGGGATGTGCGAGAGGATCCGGTAGCCCCGTGGCGCGACCGAGTGGTCGAGCGGGTTCGTCGTCGCCGGGTAGCCGAGCACCGCGAGCAACTCGAACTCGAGCAGATCCTTGTACGGCAAGACCGCCAGCGCCTCCAACCCCTCCTGGATTCGCTCCGTCGACGCCTCGGCGTGATAGTCGAAGACGAGGGCAGCCTTCTCCGCCGGCACCTCGGTCACGAGCTCCTCGAGCTGCATCCGCATCAGCCGTCCCTCGGCGCCGAGCTCCACGCAGGCGCGCTCGATCTCCTCCGCCATCCGGGTCGTCAGCTCGGCCCGCTGCAGGACGACGAGCACGTCGTCGAGCATGACCGCGTTCTGGAACTCGAGCGCCGTCAGCCGCGTCATCACCTGCTCGAGCCGCTGCTTGTACGTCTCCGCCGTCCCCAGCGCCTGATTCGTCTTCGCAAGGACGTCGGCGATCGGATCGAGCTGGTAGCGGGACGGGCCGATGAAGACCGTCACGGTCTCGCGCTGCTGCGAGATCGAGATCACGAGCGCATCGGTTTGCTTCGCGACGCGCTCGGCCGTCCGGTGCCGCGTCCCCGTCTCGTTCGACGGAATCGTCGGGTCCGGCATCAGCTGCACGTTCGCGTACGCGATCTTCGTCAACGCCGCGTCGAGGATGATCGCGCCGTCCATCTTCGCGAGCTCGTAGAGGAGCTGCTGCGTGAACGCGTGCTCGAGCCTGATCCCGCCCGAGAACAGGAACGAGAGCTCGGACGGGTCGCCGATCACGATCAGCGCGCCCTCCCGCGAGCGGATGATGTCGTCGATCCCCTGGCGCAGCGCGGTGCCGGGCGCGATCCGCGCGAGTGCGGAGAGCAGCTTCACGTCCTGGCGCGGGTCTGCCTCGGACGGACCGCGTGGGAAACCGAGCGGGGCCGAGGCCCGCTTCTCCGCTCTACCCGCCTGCGGCTCGGTCTGCATCCAACCCGGCCCGAATCGCTTCTCGAAGCGTCTCCGCCTCCACTAAGCGTAGTTTGCCACGAGCTTTCGCCCCCTTCGGGGTAACCGCGCGGACGAGACCGAGCTTCGCGCATTCCTCGAGCCGCCGCTCCGCCTGCGTGGCGGGGCGCAGCCGGCCGGTCAGGCCGAGCTCGCCGAAGGCGGCGGTGCCGGGAGCGACCGGGACACCGCGCGCAGCGGAGGCGATCGCCAGCGCAACCGCGAGGTCGGCCCCCGGCTCGTCGATCCGCACACCCCCGGCCACGTTCACGAACACGTCGGCCTGGCCGAGCGAGACCCCGGCGTGGCGCGAGAGGACCGCGACGATCATCGCCAGCCGCTTCGGGTCAACGCCGGTCGCCACCCGCCGCGGCATTGCGAGGTCGGTCGGCGCGACGAGCGCCTGGATCTCGAGCAGGAGCGGTCGCGTCCCCTCCAACGTGCAAGCGACGGCGGCGCCCGCCTCGCCGTCGTCCGAGCGGCCGAACAGCTCCGAGGGCTCCGGCACGCCCACCAGCCCGCTTCCGGTCATCTCGAGGACGCCGAGCTCGTTGGTCGAACCGAACCGGTTCTTCGTCGCGCGGAGGATGCGATGCGCGTGGTAGCGGTCGCCCTCGAACTGGAGCACGCAGTCGACAAGATGCTCGAGCACGCGAGGCCCGGCGACGGCGCCGTCCTTCGTGACGTGCCCGACGAGGAACAGCGCGACTCCCGCCTCTTTGCCGACGCGCAGGAGACGGGACGCGGCCTCCCGAACCTGTGCGACCGACCCAGGCGCAGAGCCGAGCTCCGCGGAGTAGAGCGTCTGCACCGAGTCGACGACGCAGACGGCCGGCCGTTCGCGCTCGAGCGTGGCGCAGACGGACTCGAGCTCGGTCTCGGCGAGGATCTCGACCTGCTCGGCCCCACCCAGACGCGCTGCGCGGAGCTTCACCTGGGCCGTCGACTCCTCGCCCGTCACGAGCAGGGCGCGCCGCTCCCGCGAGATCGCGGAGAGCGCCGTCAGGAGCAGCGTCGACTTGCCGACACCCGGCTCGCCGCCCACGAGCACGAGTGACGCCGGGACGAGCCCGCCGCCGAGCACGCGGTCGAGCTCCGGGACGCCGGTCGGAATCCGCTCCGCCTCCTCGGCCTCGATCTCGACGAGGCGAAGCAGCGGCTTCGCGGCCGCGCCGGTCGCCCCCGCGGGCGTTTCCTCGACGAGAGTCCCGAACGAGCCGCAGCCGGGGCAGCGGCCGAACCAGCGGCCCGCCGAGTAGCCGCACTCGCCACACGTGAACTGGACGGCTGTCTTTGCCATGCAACCGACTCTAGCCGCCGGTCCCGACGATCCCCGGCCGCGGAAGTGACGGAAGAGAGACGCGGGTGTGTCGGATGTGCGCCGGACGCCCCATCGTTCGCCTGTTGCCCGTACGGTCAACACGCGGCCGCCGCCGGGAGCGTCGGCCGACAGGAAGGAGGAACGATGAGAGAACAGCTCTGGGGCAGGCTGCGGTGCCCGGTGGCGGCACTCGCGGCGGTGGCGCTGCTCGCCGTCGTCGCGGTCGGCATCAACGCCCTCACCGCAAGCGGCGGCCGCCCCGCAAACGGCCCGCTGCGCGTGACGCGCTCGTCGTCACAACCGCCCGGCGCCTTCGTGAGGGCGAACGGCGTCTTCGACCTGGGCGGCCGAGCGCACGCGGACCTCGGCGCACGCGTCTCGGGCGCCTTGACCGGCCCGCTCTCTCCCGTCGCAGTCAGCTCCCCGGATGGACGCTACGTCGCCTACAGCTCGTGGTTCGCGCCGCGGGAGATCGACAACAGCCGTTCGTTCTCGAAGCAGGGGATCCGCCCGGGCGACGTGCTCGGGACGCCCGCACTCCGACTCTACGACTCGCGCACCGGTACTGACTCGATGCTCGAGCACGGCGCCTACTCGGTCGCGTGGCGCGCGGACGGGACGCTCGCGTTCGTTCGCGGGGTCTCGCCGAGGCTGCGGGCAGGAAGCGATTTCCTCGGCGAGATCGTCGTCCGGGACTCGCTCCGCGGGCCGACGAAGCAGTGGACGAGCGAGCCTGGCCGTTACGTCGTCTACGGCTGGGCGGGAACGAGGCTCGTCGCCTACCGGATCGGCCAGGGCGAGGAGCTCGAGCTGCTCGTGCTCAACGGCCCGGGCCAGGTCCGCTCGCTCGGCGCCGCTGACATCGTCGCGCTCTCGCCCGACGGGACACGTGTCTTCGTCGTCGCTCGCGACCGGCGGCATCTCCGCGTCCTCCGGCTCGCCGACGGAAGCGAAGCGGCGCAGCTCGACCTCAGCGAGACGAATCCGCCGCTCGAGTGGGCTGCGTACTCGGGCGCGTGGTCGAACGGCCGCGTCGTCGCACCCGTGAGCGCCGGCCTTGCCGTCTTTGACGTCGACGCCGAGACGATCGCGCTCGAGCAGGTGCTCAGCCTCGACCGCGATGCCTATCCCGCCGGAATGCAGGAGCCGCGCTTCGCGGACGACCAGGGCAACGAGATCGTCGCCACCGTCGACCTGCCGCCGCGCGGGCCCGAGCCGGCGCAGACGTTCTTCCTCGACTGCGACCGCGTGGCCCGAACGTGCGAGCGGGGGGACTCCGCGCCGGCGCGCGACTGGCTGCGCCTCGTCGGCAATCCAAGCCGGCCGCTGAAGGGAGGTGAGTGATCGTGACGCGCGTGAAGCTAACGCTGATCGGGGCGGTCGCGGCCGCCGCGCTGGCGGCTCCGATGCCCGCCGGCGCCTGGCCGACGAACGTCGACTTCCACAAGAACACCAACATCAACTCGACCCTGACGCTGGTGTGGCAGCAGCTGCCCGGGCACTTCAGCACGATCAGCTGGCGGGCCGGCTCCGGCGTCTCGACGAACGAGTGCTGGGTCAGCCACGGCTGGCTCCCGAACGGCTGGTACGACCTCTGGGGCCACTGGGACCACTACGACGGCAGCGACATCAAGGGCCGCGTCTTCTACCTCCAGAACAAGCAGTGCTGGAACGGCACCTGGCGGACCGCGCTCTTCATTCACTCCGAGGAGACCGCCGCCGAGGGCCAGTACTGCCCGACACCCTACGACGACCCCTTCTGCTGGGAGAGCGACGGCGACTACTACTCACACGGCTGCATCAAGGTGTCGCACTGGAACGACATCGGCGCCCTGCACTCCGCCTGGCACGGCAAGAGCGGTGACGGGCGTCACGGCTCGTTCGGGATCGGCGACTGGCTCTACGTGTACTGAGCCGGCGACAAAAGCCCCCTCCAAGAGGCGGCGGCCCCTAGGCCGCCGTCTCGCTATTCGTCCTCGGACGACTCCTCGTCGCCGGCGGAGTCGCTCGGCTCTTCCGGCGGCACGGTCACCTTCTCGGGCGTGATCTCGCCCGGGATGATCGTGATGTCGACCTCCTCGGCGTCGTCGCCCTTACGGTCGACGAGGATCGTCGAGCCGGGCTCGAGGCTCCGGCCGAGGACGAAGTCGGCGAGCGGGTCCTCGATGTGGCGCTGGATTGCACGCCGCAGCGGGCGCGCGCCCATCGTCGGGTCGTAGCCCTACTGGACCAGCAGCTCCTTCGCGTCGCTCGTCAGCTCGATCGCCACCTCGTGCTCGCCCATCTGCTCGCGCAGGCGCTTCAGCAGCAGGTCGACGATGATCATGATCTCTTCGCGCGCCAGCTTGTGGAAGACGATCACCTCGTCGATCCGGTTCAGGAGCTCCGGCCGGAACACCTTTTTCAGCTCGCCCATGATCCGGTCCTTCATCTCCTCGTAGGAGAGACCGGTGTCGTCGCCGACCGAGAAGCCGAGCGTCTGGTTCTTCGAGATCGTCGAGGCGCCGATGTTCGAGGTCATGATCACGATCGTGTTGCGGAAATCGACCTTCCGCCCCTGGGCGTCCGTGAGCTTCCCGTCCTCCAGGATCTGGAGCAGGATGTTGAAGACGTCCGGGTGAGCCTTCTCGATCTCGTCGAGGAGCACAACCGAGTAGGGCTTGCGCCGGACGGCCTCGGTGAGCTGGCCGCCCTCGTCGTAGCCGATGTAGCCGGGGGGCGAGCCGACGAGCCGGGACACGGAGTGCTTCTCCATGTACTCCGACATGTCGACCTGGATCAGCGCGTCCTCGTCGCCGAAGAGGAACTCGGCGAGCGTGCGCGCCAGCTCGGTCTTCCCCACGCCTGACGGCCCGAGGAAGATGAACGAGCCGGTCGGGCGCTTCGGGTCTTTGATTCCCGCGCGCGCGCGACGGATCGACTTGGAGACGGCGGTGATCGCCTCCTCCTGGCCGATCACGCGCTTGTGCAGCTCGTCCTCCATGCGGATCAGCTTCTGCGACTCGGCCTCGGTCAGCTTGAAGACCGGGATGCCCGTCCACATCGAGACGATGTCGGCGATCTCCTCCTCGCCGATCTCCGGCTGCTCCTCGTTCTCGTTCGCGCGCCAGTTCTCCTCGAGCTCGCGCTTCTTCTGCGACAGCTTGCGCTCCTTGTCGCGCAGCGACGCCGCCTTCTCGAACTCCTGCGCCTCGATCGACGCCTCCTTCTCCTTGCGGACGCGCTCGATCTCGTCCTCGAGCTCGCGGTAGCGCGGCGGCGCGCTCATCGTCTTGATCCGCATCCGCGAGGCGGCCTCGTCGATCAGGTCGATCGCCTTGTCGGGCAGGTGGCGGTCCTGGATGTAGCGGTCGGCGAGCGTGGCCGAGGCCCGCAGCGCGTCGTCCGTGATCTTGACGCGGTGGTGCGCCTCGTAGCGGTCACGCAGGCCCCGCAGGATCTGGATGGTGTCGTCGACCGTCGGCTCGTCGACACGAATCTGCTGGAAGCGCCGCTCGAGCGCGGCGTCGCGCTCGAGGTACTTGCGGTACTCGTCGAGCGTGGTCGCGCCGATCGTCTGCAGCTCGCCGCG
>JBARRS010000059.1:0-5744 GCA_049644345.1 Gaiellaceae bacterium | reverse complement strand
CCAAGCTGCCTGGTCGCCAGACGGCACGAAGATCGCCTTCGCGGGCGACGCCCCCGGAGGCATCTGGAATGTGTTTACGATTAACACGGACGGAACCGGCCGGACAAACCTGACGAACTACACCGCTGAGGGAACATCTGCCTTCCATCCCAACTGGTCGCCCAACGGAGCCAAGATCGCGTTCGACAGCAACGTCGACCCCGCCCATTTCAACGCGATCTGGGTGATGAATGCGGACGGCACCAACCCGACAGAGCTGACGGCCCCCTCCTCCGGGCCCGGCGACGCAGAGCCGGCCTGGTCTCCCGACGGCACCAGCATCGCCTTCACTAGAAGCTACGACCTCTGGGTGATGAGCTCGACCGGCGCCGGGCAGACCGACATCACCAACACCGACGCGGCGACCGAGCAGAATCCAGATTGGGGCAGCCCCTCCGCCGTGCCCACCGACAAGAACCAGTGCAAGGGCAACGGCTGGCAGACGCTCGCCCGCGCCGACGGCACAGCGTTCAAGAGCCAAGGCGACTGCATCCAGTACGTCAACACCGGCAAGTAGCACACCGACCCGTGATCGGCGTTGTGGGCCCCGACCTCGCGGGGCCTACCTACCACAGCACGCAGCGAACAGCGCGTCCAGACAGCGCGGGAGTATCCGGTAGCCGGGGCCTGTGAACTCCAAGTGTCAAGACTTGCCTGCCTGCGAAGCAAGCAGAGCGGAGTCAGACAATCGCCTGAACTCGTGACTGGTACAACCCCCGGGATCGTCATGAGTAGTGATTAGTCGGTTCACGTCATCGGATCTCGATCTCGTGAGGTGTAAAGTCCGGGATCGACCCCCGTCGCTCCCGTAGAAAATCCCTGCACATTCGCGTATTCCGTTGCCACGGTAGGCACGAACGACCGCCGGCTTTCCGGCCGTCGCGCGGTGATTCCGCAGAGGCATTTTGTTAGGCGTTTCTCCGCTTGAAAGCGCTGCAGATCCGCATGTTCGGTTGTCGGGTCAGACGCCGAAGGATCCGACAAGTCGCTGATCATCCCGCGCAGATCCCGCGTGCGCATCGCAGTTGCGGTCATCCGGACATGAAATGCGGTTGCAGCTTGGGAGGAGCGCGGGGCCCATCGCGTCTCGAGCTCGGCTCGCATTGGCCTGGGCTGGGGAGAGGGGCGGCGCGATGCCGTTCTAGGTGCGGTCGCCTAACCCTCGTCTTCGCCCTGGTCGTCCCCGTCGCCGGTGCCGAGGGGCTGCCAGCCGGGGACGAACTGGAGGCCGCCGGGGTGGACTGTCTGCCGGTCGCTTCCGTCTCTGGCGTTGAGGGTGTAGATGGTGCGGGTGGGGAAGTCGAGCGTGGCGATGCGGGTTCCGTCGGGTGACCAGGCGGTGCCGTAGTCGGTCGCATCGTGCGTGATCTGGTGTTGGTGAGAGCCGTTGGCGTTCATCACCCAGATGTCGCCCCAGCTGTTGCCCATGTCGGCGATTCCGTGTGTGTCGGCGAGGTAGGCGATCTTGCTGCCGTTGGGGCTCCAGTCGGGTACCTGGTCCTTGGGCTGCGAGTCGAAGGTGAGCTGTCTCTGGTTCGAGCCGTCGGCCTTCATCAGCCAGACCTGCGAGGTGCCGGTGCGGTTGCTGGTGAAGACGATCTTGCGGCCGTTCGGCGAGAAGGCGGGATAGACGTTGTTGCCGGCGCCGCTCGTCAGCCTGGTGAGGTCGCTGCCGTCGCTGTTGACGACATAGATGTCGCGGGCGAAGGTCGACGGGCCAGCGCAGAAGACGATCTTGCTCCCGTCGGGCGAGAAGTCGGGGAAGATCGCGGTGGCGCTCATGTGCGTGACCTGCTGTTTGTCCGTGCCGTCCTGATTCATCGTCCAGACCTGGACGGGGCCGCCGCCCTGGCCCGAGCAGTAGGCGATTCGCTTGCCGTCGGCCGAGTAGGCGGCGCAGGCGTCGAAGCCCGGGTCGGTGGTCAGCCGCTGCAAGTCTTGCCCGTTGGGCTGGACCGAGTAGACGTCGGTGTTGCCGTTGATGTTGATGCCGAAGGCGAGCCGTCCATTGGTCTCGCCCCGGTAGGTGGCGCGGGCCGATCCCACTACGGTGGCCAGGGCCGCCAGCGCGAGCACAGCCGCAAGCACGGTTGTGGTAACCGTCTTGTTCATCTCGTTCCCTCCTCGTGTTGTGGACGAGCCATGCCGCGAATGTCGCCTGCCGGGGTAAGACGCTGGCCCCATTCCGATAACCGCACGGGCTCCGGCTCTTCCGTTCTGGCTTCAGAAGCGGTAAAACGTGCTCGTGGAGTACCGGATCCTCGGGCCGCTCGAGGTGGTCGACGAGGGCGAGCCGGTCCCGCTGGGCAGGCTCAAGGAGCGGCTCGTCCTGGCGGTCCTGCTCTTGCATGCGAACGAGTTCGTCTCGCGCGAGCGCCTGATCGACGAGCTCTGGGGCGAGTCGCCCCCGCCCACGGCCAGAAAGGCCGTCAACGTCTACGTCTCCCAGCTGCGGAAGGCGCTGATCCGGAACGGTCGCGACCCGATCGCAACGGCAGACGGCGGCTACCGGCTCGGGGTCGGCGCCGACGAGCTCGATGTCGGGCAGATGCGACAGCTCCTTGCGACTGCCCATGAGCGCGCGGCTGCGGGCGAACTCGAAGCGGCTGCCGAGCTCCTCCGCGAAGCGCTCGCGCTCTGGCGCGGCCCGACCCTCGCGGGGCTGCTGCTCGAGTCGCACGGGCGTGACGAGGTGGCACAGCTCGACGAGCTGCGGATGACGGCGCTGATGGATCGGATCGACTGCGATCTTGCGCTCGGGCGGCACGAGGATGTGCTCGGCGAGCTGCAGGTGCTCGTCGGTGAACACCCACTGCGGGAACGGCTGCGCGCCCAGCTGATGCATGCTCTCTACCGCGCCGACCGCCAGGCAGAGGCCCTCGACGCGTACCAGCAGACACGGGAAGTCCTGGTGGAGGAGCTCGGAATCGAGCCGAGCCCGGCATTGCAGCGACTGCAGAAAGGGATCTTGGCCCAGGATCCGGCACTCGAGCGGCCGGCCGGAATCTCCGCTCCGAACGAAGCGGCGATCGCGCCGACGCGCGTCGTGCTGGCCGAGGACCACTACCTCTTGCGCGAGGGGATTAGGCGACTGCTCCAGACGAACCCGGACCTGGAGGTTGCGGCCGTCTGCGAGGACCTCGACTCGCTGCTCGCCGCGGTCGAGGCCGAGCGGCCCGATGTCGTCGTCACCGACATCCGCATGCCGCCGGGCAACCTCGACGAAGGGATTCGAGCTGCAGACCGGTTACGCGTCGAGCATCCGGACGTCGGCGTGGTCGTGCTCAGCCAGTACCTGGAGCCCGCTTACGCGCTTGCGCTCTTCGAGGCAGGGACGGAGCGGCGCGCGTACCTGCTCAAGGAGCGCGTCCACGACGTCGGCCAGCTCGTCGCGGCGATCCGGGCTGTGGCAGAGGGAGGATCGGTCGTCGATCCGAAGGTCGTCGAGGCGCTCGTGGCCGAGAAGACGCGGCGCGAGCACTCCCCGCTGAACGAGCTGACGCAGAGAGAGCGCGACGTCCTCCGAGAGATGGCGGAGGGGAAGAACAACGCGGCGATCGCGGAGGCGCTAGGCCTGAGCGAACGCACGGTCGAGAAGGTGATCCACGCGATCTTCCTCAAGCTCGGTCTGGCCTGGGAGACCGCAGTCCACAAGCGTGTGAAGGCGGTGATCTTCTACCTGAGCGGGACTGCCGCGGAGACCCGGCCGGCCGAAAGGTCGAACTGACCGCCGACCGCGGCGATTCGCTCGCGTGCGTGCGAAAGCTCGTCGTCCTCGACAGCGGTGACGCCGAGGAGCTCGAGGCGAAGACCGGCACCGTCGCTCCACACGCGAGCCCGGGTCGCGCGGCTCCGCAGGGCGCGACACGAGAAGTAGACCGCCTCCTCGATCTCGAGCGGATAGCGCTCCAGGTCGGCGGTTTCGACATCGAGCGAGCGAAGGGCGTCCGTCAGGCCACGCGCGGGGAGGATCGACGGATAGACCGTCCCGGCGAGGGCCCGCACTCGAGCGAGTGCTTCCTCGACCTGCGCAGCCAACTCCTCGAGCGCGCTGCGCGCAGCGGCCGGGTCGGAGTCGAGAAGCTCCCGTGCGAGCTCGAGCGCCACCACCGTCGCGGCGAGATCCTGCTGAACCCCGTCGTGCAGCGCCTCTTCGATCCGCCGGCGCTCCCGGTCGAAGTCGGAGAACACGTGGAGAGCGTAGGCCCCCGCGTCGCGGGAGGCCAGCACGATCGAGGTCGTGGGCCAGCACGCTGTTGCGGCAAGACCCACGGGCGTAACGTCTCCGTCGAGAAGGAGGCATCGCCATGGCCCACGAGTTGATCTTGATCGTCGACGACAACGAGCAGAACCGAAGGCTCGCGCGCGACGTTCTCCAGTTCGCAGGGTTCCGAACGCTCGAGGCCACGGGCGGCGTCGAAGGGCTTTCCCTCGCTGCCGAGCACCGCCCCGATCTCATCCTGATGGACATCCGCATGCCCGACATGAGAGGGACCGAGGCGGTGCGGAAGCTGAGGGAGGACGAGCGCACGGCCGCGATCAACGTGGTCGCACTCACCTCCTCGACGATGAAGGGCGACCGCGAGCGGTTTCTCGCCGACGGCTTCGACGGCTACCTCGAAAAGCCGATCCGGGTCCGCGAGTTTCCGGACCAGGTCCGGAGGCACCTGGCGTGAGCAGGATTCTCGACTCCGTCCGCAAGCCGCTGGTACGAGCGGTCGCTCGCGTTCCACTGCCCATCCGGACGAAACAGCTTTTCGGCTCGTTCGCCGTCGCCGCGCTGCTCGCCCTCGTCGCCGTCCTAGGTCTCGTCGCGCTCGGCCAGTCGAACTCCCGTGGCAAGCAGCTGAGGAGGCTCCAAGAGGAAGGTGTCTACGAGCAGCTCCTCCTCACGGACGCGACGCAGCTCAAAACGACGCTCGACTACCGCCTCCGCCCCGCGGTCACCGCTCCGGGGGTGCCCGTTCCGCAAACGGTTTTCGCGGCGCTCGGAAACCTCATCGACGGCGAGTGGAACCGGCTCTGCCTCGACGGGGGGTTGCGGCCGCTGTTTGTAGACATAACGCCGACCCCTGGAGAATGCTTCCCCGACAACCAACGAACGCACCGGCCGCTCACCCTCGACGCCGTCGCGCCGTCGCTGTCCCGCAAGCTCGCCGACAGCGTCACGCTCTTCTGGGCCATCAACCTCGAATCCGGCGAATCCAGCTCGCCCCCTCGCTCGCACCTCATGATCCGTGGCGACAAGTGGGCCGCTTCGTTCGCGGCGAAGCTCGCCCCCCTCACTGCGAGGACCCGGGCACGCGCGGACGCCCTCGTCGCGAGCGACCGAGGCTCGTATAGCAACTCGCGAAATCTCCTGATCGGCGCGGGTGCCGGGAGCCTCCTTCTTGCTCTCGCTCTCGGGCTGCTCCTTTCGGACTCGGTCGTCGTCCCGCTCCGGAAGACGCAGGAGCGGCTGGCAGCGATCGCGGCCGGCGGCTTCGCGGGCCATGTGGAGGTGCCGAACCGCGACGAGATCGGCGCACTCGCCGGGGACGTGAACCGGATGAGCGACGAACTGCAGCGGCTGTACCAGGAGCTGGAGACCGCGAGCCGGCACAAGTCGGACTTCCTGGCCACGATGTCGCACGAGCTGCGGACGCCGCTGAACGCGATCATCGGCTTCTCCGAGGTGCTGCACGAGCAGATGTTCGGGGAGCTGA
>JBARRS010000058.1:0-1641 GCA_049644345.1 Gaiellaceae bacterium | reverse complement strand
CCTCGCGGCGGCCTCGCTCTCGACGCGCCATCTAGTCCTACCGATCTCGATTGCGATCTCGGCTCTGCTTGCGATTGTCGCGCTCTCGTACCTGCAGGGGGTGCAGGCCTACGAGTCGAGCGGCGGTTCCTACGTCTTCGCGAAGGAGAACCTTGGCACGCTGCCGGGGCTCGTTGCCGGCGCGGCCCTGCTCACCGACTACATCCTGACGGTCGCCGTCTCGGTCGCCGCCGGCATCTTCGCGATCACCTCGGTGGCGCCCTCGCTGAGCTCCCACCGGGTTGCGCTCTCGCTGGGCTGCATCCTGGTGCTCACGCTCGGGAACCTGCGCGGCGTCCGCGAGTCCGGCCTCATGTTCGCGTTCCCGACCTACGGGTTCCTCCTCACGCTCTACGCCGTACTCGCCGTCGGGATCGTGAAGACGATCACGGGCTCGCCCCATGCGCACGTCCCGCACCCGCTTCCCGCCGGGACGGGCGCCCTGGGCCTCTTCGTCCTGCTCAAGGCGTTCTCCTCCGGAGCGGTGGCGCTGACCGGCGTTGAGTCGATCTCGAACGGAGTGAATGCGTTCAAGCCCCCGCAGGCGCAGAACGCGGCGCGGACGCTGCTGACGATGGCGGCGATCGCGATCACGCTCTTCCTCGGCGTCTCGTACCTCGCGGTGAAGATGGACGCACGTCCGAGCTCGACCGCGTCCGTGCTCTCCCAGATCGGTCGCACAGCCTTCCCGGCCGGATCCTCGGCCTCGATCGTCTACTACCTCCTCCAGGCGTTCACGCTGGCGATCCTCGTACTTGCCGCGAACACGTCCTACCAGGGCTTTCCGCGTCTCGCCGCGCTGCTCGCGCGCGACGGTTTCCTGCCGCGCCAGTTTGTCAACCTCGGCGACCGGCTCGCCTACTCGAACGGGATCGTCGTGCTCGCGGCCGCGGCGGCGGGGCTGATCCTCGCATTCAGCGCGAACGTGAACTCGCTGATCCACCTGTACGTGATCGGCGTCTTCACCGCCTTCACGCTCGCCCAGGCGGGCATGGTCCGCCATTGGTTCCGCGAGCGCGGACAGGGCTGGCGCCGGAAGGCGCTCATGAACGGGGTCGGCTCCGCGACCACAGGCGTCGTCGCCGTGATCGTGATCGCGACGAAGTTCGCCGCCGGCGCCTGGATGGTGATCGTCGCGATCCCGGTCATGATCGCCGGCTTCTACGCGATCCGCCGGCACTACAGAGCGGTCGGACGCCGGCTCGCCGCCAAGGCCCAGGCCGTCCTCGCTCGACCGCAACCCGACAACACGGTCGTGCTCTACGTCGAGCGGCTCGACGAGGCGACCCGCGAGGCGCTCTGGTACGCGCGCACGATCTCGAACGGCTCGCTGCGCGCGATCCACGTTCCGTTCCCGGGCAGCGACCCGGGGATCCGGCCTCGCTTCTTCGACTGGGCCCAGGGCGATCCGCAGCTCGATGTCCTTCCCGAGCAGGAAGAGCCGCTGGACGCGGTGCTCGAGTACATCTGGGCCGTCCCGCACGGGGAGGAGAACTTCGTCACCGTCGTCATCCCGGAGCTGTTCCGCAAGCCGTCGCTTCTGTCGGCGCTCCGCCGCCCGACGCTAAAGCTCAAGCTCGGCCTCCTGCGCGAGCCCGGCGT
>JBARRS010000057.1:0-16435 GCA_049644345.1 Gaiellaceae bacterium | reverse complement strand
AAGGGCGACATATTCGCAACGCGGCGGTCGATGGCTGGGCTAAGCCGCTTCCGGCTCGGCCTCGCTGATCTGCGGCTGAATGACCGGCTCCGGAACGTCGGCCATGCCTGCGTGCTGCAGGTGTTGTAACGACTGATTCCAGCCGCCCGGGACCGGGATGTAGAACTCGGGGTAGCCCCACATGCCGTGCTCCGAGACGTCCAGCCCGGCGGTCTCGACGTGCTCCTCTACACGGATCCCCCACAGCCGCTTCATCGTCCAGAGCGAGCCGAACGAGGCGCTGAAGGTGAACGCGCCGACGGCGGCGAGGCCGAGCGCCTGCACGCCGAGTTGGTGGAACGAGCCCGTGTAGAGGAGCCCGCCGCTCCCCGTAGCCAGGTTGCTTGCGAGCGCCGGGACGGCGAACACGCCTGTCGCGAGCGTGCCCCAGACTCCCGCAAGGCCGTGGACGGCGACCGCGCCGATCGGATCGTCGATCCCGAGCCGCTCGACCAGCGGTACGGCGACGACTGCGATCGCCGCGGCGAGGAAGCCGATCACGACCGCGGCCCACGGCGCGACGAACCCCGAGGCCGCCGTGATCGCGACCAGCGCCGCGATCACGCCGTTCAGCATCATCGAGACATCCGGCTTGCGGAGGACAACCCAGGCGGTCGCGATCCCGCCGAGCGCGCCCGCAGCGGCAGCCAAGTTCGTCGTCAGCGCGACGTACCCGAAGTAGCCGAGGTGGTGGCCGGTGACGACGCCGAGCGTCGAGCCGGGATTGAAGCCGAACCAGCCGAACCAGAGGATGAGTGTGCCGAGGACGGCGTAGGGCATGTTGTGTCCGGGGATCGGGTTCGCGCGCCCGTCGTGGCCGAACTTGCCGATCCGCGGGCCGAGCAGGATCGCCCCCGCAAGCGCCGCGAGCGCGCCCTGGTAGTGGACGACGGTCGAACCGGCGAAGTCCTGCATCCCGAGCCCGAAGAGCCAGCCGCCTGCATGCCAGACCCAATGCGAGACGACCGAGTAGATGAGAGTAAAGACGGCTCCGAAGGCGAAGTAGACCCATAGCTTTGCCCGCTCGGCCATCGCTCCCCAGACGATCGCGAGCGAGACGCCTGCGAAGACCACCTCGAACAGGTAGCCGCCGGCCCCCGGAATCGAGGAGAAGAACGAGTACGGCGCCTTGCCGACCGCGAGCAGCGCCCCGACCGACGGCATGAAGCCGTGCGTCCCGACGAGGGCATTCCCGTCCCCGAAGGCGATCCCAAAGCCGACCGCCCAGTAGACGAGCGAGCAGACGCCGAAGATGAGCACGTTCTTGCCGGCGATGTGGGCGGCGTTCTTCATCCGCGTCAGGCCGGCCTCCAGGAAGGCGAAGCCGGCCTGCATGAACATCACCAGCACGGCGGCGACCACGACCCAGACCGTGTTCATTGCGATGAGGAGGTCGGCGTTCTTCATGCCGCTTTCTCCACACGCTCGAGAGGCAGTCCGGTTCGGTTGTGCGTGACCTGATTGACGGGCGTCGTCCAGACGAGCCCGTCGCCGCATTCGTCGCCGCTGCGGGCGGCGTCGGCGATCGCGCGAACGACCGCCGGCGCTTTCCCGTCGTCGACGACGAAGGTGAGGCAGGCCTTCGGGAGGAGGCGCGACTCGAAGACCCGGCCGCGATACTCGTGCGTGACGCCCCGCTGGCGTCCGTGGCCGATCGCCTCGACGACCGTTACGCCCACGTGGCCCGTCTCCTCCTCGACTGCGTCGATCACCGTCTCGACGCGTTCCCGCAACACGACCGCCTCCACCTTGGTCATCGGTCCTCCTAGCAGTCGTAGTAGAGGGCGAACTCGGCCGGGTGCGGTCGCAGCCGAACCGGGTCGACCTCGTTCTCCCGCTTGTAGTCGATCCAGGTGCGGATCAGCTCCTCGCTGAACACGCCGCCCTTGGTGAGGAACTCGTGGTCGCGCTCCAGCGCTTCGAGCGCCTCCGCGAGCGAGCCCGGCACCTGTGCGACTCCGCGGTCCTCCTCGAACAGATCCCAGTCGGCCGGCTCGCCGGCGTCCAGGCCTTGCTCGATCCCGTCGATGCCGGCCATCAGCATCGCGGAGAAGGCGAGGTAGGGATTCGCGGCCGCGTCCGGGCAGCGGAACTCGACTCGCTTGGCCTTGGGCGACTCGGAGTACATCGGGATCCGGATGCACGCCGAGCGGTTGCGCTGCGAGTAGACGAGATTGACGGGCGCCTCGTAGCCGGGCACGAGCCGCCGGTACGAGTTCGTCGTCGGCGCGCAGAACGCGAGCAGCGCCGGCGCGTGCGCGAGCAGGCCGCCGATGTAGGCCCGCGCGAGCTGTGAGAGCCCGGCGTACCCGCTCTTGTCGGCCATCAGCGGCGTCCCCTGCTTCCAGAGGGACTGGTGCGTGTGCATCCCCGAGCCGTTGTCGCCGTAGAGCGGCTTCGGCATGAACGTGACCGTCTTGCCCGCCGCCCGCGCGACGTTCTTGACCACGTACTTGTAGGTCATGATCTGGTCGGCCATTCGCGTCAGCGACTGGTAGCGGAGGTCGATCTCGCACTGGCCGCCGCTTG
The DNA here is from genome assembly GCA_049644345.1 of Gaiellaceae bacterium. Lineage (GTDB taxonomy): Bacteria > Actinomycetota > Thermoleophilia > Gaiellales > Gaiellaceae > JBARRS01. Next base: position 13,867 of record JBARRS010000057.1, on the reverse strand, counting down.
CGACCTCGTGGTGATGGAACTCGCACGGAATCCCCAGCCGCTCGAGCGTCAGCACCATCTGCGTGCGCAGGTCGTGCAGGGAGTCGTGCGGCGCCGGCGGGAAGTACCCCTCCTTGGGCGCGATCGTGTAGCCGAGGCCCGGCCTGGCGGAGTTCCAGCGGCCCTCGGCCGAGTCGATCGCGTAGTGCGAGCGGTGGTCGGCGAGGTCGTACGAGACCGAGTCGAGGACGAAGAACTCGCATTCGGGCCCGAAGTAGGCGGTGTCGGCGATCCCCGTCTGCGACAGGTACGCCTCGGCGCGTCGTGCAATCAGGCGCGGATCCCTGTCGTAGCCCTGCTTCGTCACCGGATCGGCGATCTCGCAGACGAGCGAGAGCGTCGGCGCCTCGGTGAAGGGGTCGAGCATCGCGCTGGCCGGATCCGGCATCAGCAGCATGTCCGACTCCGAGATCCCCTGCCAGCCGCGGATCGAGGAGCCGTCGAAGCCCAAGCCCTCGTCGAACGCAGACTCGTCGAACGCGGACAGCGGCAGCGTCACGTGCTGCCAGCGGCCGAGCAGGTCGCAGAACTTCAGGTCGACCATCTGGGCCTGTGTCTGGCCCGCCCATTCGATCGCCTCGCGCGGCGCCGGCTGCTCGGTCTCGCCGTTCGCCAGGTAGTGCCTTGCCTCTGCCTCCATCGAACCTCCCTTCGGACCAACAAAAAAGCCCCGGGACGCGGAGCGTTCCCGAGGCACCATCGCCTGCTGCGCCGCCTACGTCGACGAGCGCAACCGCGACGCTATCGGATGCGCCGGACGGAGGAAGTTCGGCCGGGAGTCTGGCGTTGAAGGCGACGAGATGCCAAAGTTCGGCAGGATGGGTGCACGGGTCTTGAGGGGAGCTCGCCTCACCGGCGAGGTGGTCGGGGCTGTTGCGCTGGGCTTTGTTGCGCCGGCCCTCGTCCTCGTTCTCCCGCTGAAGGACGTCGCCGCCGGCGGTTTTCGCGCCGCGGCGTGGCTACGCTCGCGTTAGCAGCGCCGCAGCTTCACGCAGACGCGATCGATGCGGATCGCGAAGTTGATGTTCTCGCCGCCGCCCGCGACGAGCACGCCCACGACCTGCCCCTGACGGTCGATCGCAGGCCCGCCGGAGTTGCCGGGGTTCGCGGCGGCGTCCGTCTGGACAAGGCTCTTCGTGACCCTGCTGACGACGCCCGTCGTGACCGTTCCGGCGAGGCCGAACGGGCTGCCCACGAGCAGCAGCTGATCGCCGACCTGCGGAGCTCGCCTGCTCGGGCGCTGCCAGAGCGGCGCGGCGCCGGCCGGCTTCCCGTTCATCCGGATCAGCGCGAGATCGTTCTTCGGATCCTGTGCCGAGATCTCGGCTGCCCACGACTTGCCTTTGCGCGTGACAGTCACACCGCCGATCACCGTGCCCTCGACGACGTGGTTCGCGGTCAGCAAATAGGTCGAATCGCCGTCGCGCCAGGCGACGAAGCCGCTACCCAGCCGTCCGTCGACCTCAACGGTGAAGACGCTGCGGAGCACGCGCGCCGCGAGCGGCGCGATCCCCGCCTCCCGCCGCTTCAGCGTCCGCTCCGCGGAGCCGAGCCGTCCGGTGAGGCGGGCGTCGCGCGCCTCGAGAGCGGCAACACGTCGTGTGAGCGCCGCGACCTGTGCACGACGGGCCGTCCGCTCCACTCCGACCGCCCGGCTCTCGCGAACGAGCAGCAGCAGCGACGCTCCGAGTGCCAGCACCGCAAGCAGCGCGACCACCGGCACGATCGGAGAGCGCCGCGTCCGCGAGTCGTCCCAGGTCTCGTCGTAGGTCATACGGCGCGGTTTGTCATCGGCAGCCCCGGCAGGTAACGTGAGGGCGCGATGTTGCCCGTCGGCTGACACAGCGTCCCGCGGGCGCCGCCGGTTTCTGAGGTTAAGGCGCCCTGCTTTCGTGTCCCGCCGATTCGAAGGAGCAACATGTACGCCCTTTCCGTCGACAACCTGCGCAAGGAGTTCGTCCGCCGTGATGGGCGCGCCGGCCTGCGCAAGCGGCGCCGGCGTGTTGCGGCTCTCGACGACGTCAGCTTCGAGATGGTGCGCGGAGAGTGTGTCGCGATCCTCGGCCAGAACGGCTCGGGGAAGTCGACCCTCGTCCGGCTGCTCTCGACGCTGCTTCTTCCCGACGGCGGCAGTGCGTCGATCTTCGGCCACGACGTCGCAGCGGAGCCGCGCGCCGTCCGGCGGCTCGTGAACCGCGTCTCGGTCGAGGCCTCGTTCTTCAAGAAGATGTCCGCGGGGGAGAACCTGAGCTACGCAGCGCGGTTCTACGGGATGACCCCGCGCGAGACACGGACGAAGATCCCCGCGATCCTCGAGCGGGTCGGCTTCCCGGCCGACCGCGGCGGCGAGCCGATGGAGAACCTCTCGCGCGGGATGCAGCAGAAGGTCGCGCTCGCGCGGGCGCTCCTGACCGCGCCGATGCTGCTTCTGCTCGACGAGCCGACGACGGGTCTGGACCCGCGCTCGAAGCAGGAGGTGCAGGCGTTCATCCGTGAGGTGCGCGAGACGCACGACGCAACCGTCCTGCTCTGCACGCACGACCTCGTCGAGGCCGAGGCGCTCGCCGACCGCGTGGGCATCCTCGACCGCGGCCGCCTGGTCTGCCTCGCGCCCGCGGACGAGCTGAAGGAGCTCTACGACGAGGCGGAGACGCTCGAGGACGCGTTCTTCGCAGTGACCGGCCGCGCCTTCGAGGAGGAAGCAAGCGACGTCGATGCGGAGCAACGGGAGGTGTTCGCGTGAGGACTCTGACCCTGGCGCTTCGCCACGAGTTGATCGGCCTCGGCGGCGTTGTCGAGCGCAACGCCTACCTCGTCAGGCGGTACGCGTGGTGGGAGCTCGCGTTCTTCGTCTGGTCGCTTGCGAACACGCTCACGATCGTGTTCATCGCGAAGGGGATCAACGCCACCGGCGGCCACATCGACGTCCAGCGGGCGACGACGACGCTGCTGATCGGCGCCGTGATCTGGTCGTACCTCGGCGTCGTCTTCGAGGTACTCACGGAGACAGTCGCCTGGGAGCGCTGGGAGGGGACGATCGAGTACACGTTCATGGCGCCGCTGTCGCGGCCGATCCACCTGATCGGGATGGGTGTCTTCGCGGTCGTCTACGGCGTGATCCGGACCGCGATCCTCTTCGGCGTCGTGGCAGCGTTCTTCGGGCTGCACATGCCCGGGGCCGACTTCGGAGCTGCGCTCCTGATCCTTGCCGTCGCGTCGATCTCGTTCGTCGGGATCGGGATGATGACTGCTGTTCTCCCGCTGATCTCGCCCGAGAAAGGGACGCAGATGGGCTTTATCGCACAGGGGACGTTGCTGGTGATCTCCGGCGTCTACTACCCGGTCTCGGTGCTGCCGCAGTGGATGCAGTGGCTCTCGACGGTCTCGCCCGCCACGTACGCGCTCCGCGGGATCCGGCATGCGATCCTCGACGGGGCCGGCCCGGGTGCCGTCTGGGGAGATGTCTGGCCGCTGATCTTGATCGGAGTCGTCTCGATCCCGCTCGGGCTCGAGGTCTTTCGCGCCGGCGAGCGGTACGCGAAGAAGCACGGGAAGCTGAAGCGGTCGGGATGATCGAGTCCGGCTGGTCACGCCGCCGCCGCTCGCTGTGTAGACTGAGGCGGTAATTGAGGCGACGTGGCCTCGGGCGCTTCGGCGCTCGGGGCCTTTGTGTTTTCAAGGAGGAGAACATGGCGCAAGTCGAGACGAAAGCGCGGGCGACGAGCGATCCCGAGGCGCGCCGGACGGCGCTGAAGCGGATGGAAGAGGAGCAGGTCGAGTTCGTCCTGCTCTGGTTCACGGACCTCGAGGGGCATCTCAAGAGCTTCGCGATCACGCCGGGCGAGGTCGAGGACGCGCTCGACGACGGGATGGGCTTCGACGGCTCGTCGATCACCGGGTTCAACGCGATCGAGGAGTCGGACATGGTCGCGATCCCGGATCCGGAGACCTTCCAGCTGATGCCGTGGAAGCCGGGCGAGACGCGCGTCGCGCGGATGATCTGCGACATCGTCACGCCCGACGGCAAGCCCTACGAGGGCGACCCGCGCTACGTCCTTCGCCGCGCGCTCGAGCGGATGCGGTCGATGGGCTTCGACACCTTCAACGTCGGCCCCGAGCTCGAGTACTTCCTCTTCAAGGACTCGACCGGGACCGAGACGCTCGACGAGGGCGGCTACTTCGCGATGACGACGCTGGACGCAGCCTCGGAGCTGCGTCAGGAGACGGTGCGGGCACTCGAGTCGATGGGAATCCCGATCGAGTACGTCCACCACGAGGTCGGCCCCTCGCAGCACGAGATCGACATGCGCTTCGCGCCCGCGCTCGACATGGCCGACCACACGATCACGTATCGACTGATCGTCAAGGAGATCGCAAAGAAGGACGGCTTTCACGCGACCTTCATGCCGAAGCCGATCTTCGGCGAGAACGGCTCGGGGATGCACACGCACCAGTCACTGTTCGCCGACGGGCGGAACGCGTTCTTCGACGGGGACGACGAGTGGCATCTCTCCGGCAACGGCAAGGCATTCATCGCCGGCCAGCTGCGGCACGCGCGGGAGATCGCGGCCGTGTTCGCCCAGTGGGTCAACTCGTACAAGCGGCTCGTTCCTGGCTACGAGGCGCCCGTCTACGTCGCGTGGTCGCGCCGCAACCGTTCCGCGCTGATCCGCATCCCGCTCTACAAGCCGGGTGCGGAGCAGGCGACGCGGGCAGAGATCCGTTGCCCCGACCCGGCCTGCAACCCGTATCTGACCTTCGCCGCGCTCCTCCACGCCGGCCTGGAGGGGATCGAGCGTGGATACGAGCTGCCCGAGCCGATGGAGACCAACCTCTACCACCTGACGGCGGAGCAGCGCCGGGAGCGGGGGATCGTCTCCCTGCCGGAGACGCTCGGCGAGGCGATCGACGAGCTGGCGCAGTCCGAGCTCGCCCGCAAGGCTCTCGGCCCGCACATCTTCGATCGCTACGTCGAGCTGAAGCGAAAGGAGTGGGACGAGTACCGCGTTCAGCTCACGGAGTGGGAGCTGGAGCGGTACCTGCCGGTGCTCTAGCGTTCAGGCGCGGAAACGTAGAGAATTGGATTTGTGCCTCGCCTGTGCGGCTGGCGAGGCCAATCTGACGGCCGACCGCGAGGTGCCGGATTAGGCGCCTCGTGGTCGTTTTGGGGTTGGTGGGCCGACGCGGAAAGGCAGGTCGCCCGCCGGCTGCGGCGGACCACCCTGCGCCTGCGGGACGGAGCGGAGGAAGTAGCGGCCCGAAGGCAGGTCTCGAAGGCTATGGGTGAAGCGGCGCCTCCCCGCCGCGACGAATCGAACCGTCCCGATCCGCCGGAAGACCTTGCCGTTGCACCGGCCGCTCGTCGACCACGGGTTGTACGCGCAGCCCCGGCCGATGCCGATCCGGACGCTGCCGGAGCCGCTGAGCGCGAGCAGGAGGCGCAGGCGGCGGACCGGCCGAAAGGTCGTCAAGCCCGCGAAATCGAAGCCGACGTCGTGGGAGAGCTGGACCCCCACGAGCAGTCGCGAGCCCGACTTCGCGAGCACCGACCCGGACACCGTGTTCGCGCGCGGGTTCCACGAAGGCAGCACGTGGGCATCCGTCGCATCGAGGGCGGCGAAGCCGTGGCGCTTGCTGCCGCTGACCCCGTCGAAATCACCGGCGACGTAGACGCGCGAGCCCGCACGCGCGAGAGCGAGACCGGAGCTGCCAACGTAGATCGAGCTCGTCAGGCTGAGTCGTGTACGCCAGCGAGGATCCATCCGCCCCGTCCGCGTGTCGAGCGCGACCAGTTGATAGCGGGCAGGGCCGTTGACGCTCGCGTAGATCAGGCGCGATCCGGCCGCGACTGCGAAGAGAGTGCTGCAGGAGAAGCAGGCCTCGGTCGTCACCTTCGGCAGCCTCCAGGAGCGGTCGAGTGCGCCGGTCTTCGAGTCGAGGGCGGCCAGGCCAGACCGAGTGACGCCGTCGACCGAGCTGAACGTCCCCCCGACGAATAGGCGTGGGCCCGTCTGCTCGAGCGTGTAGACGCCGCCGCCTTCGAGATTGCTCGCGTCGACGTTCGCGCGCCACGTCGGGTCGAGCCTCCCCGTCTTCGGATCGAGCGCTACGACGGCGGAGGCGCCCTCGGATCCGCCCCCGCCGCCGGCGATCAGGCGGCGCCCGGCCGCAAGGAGCACGTTGTTCCAGAACGGTCGATTTTCCGGCGGCCGCCAGGCTTCGTCGAGCCGGCCGGTGCGCGCGGCGAGCGCGGCAAGGTGGAAATGTCGGTGATGGTTGATGAACCCGAAGTCACCGGCGACGTAGAGGCGCGAGCCGATCAGCGCGAGCGACGTCACCGAGACGCCGTTGCCGTTCGCCTCCGGCCGCCATGCGCGGTCGAGCCGTCCGTTCGAGTCGATGTGTGCGAGCCGCTTGCGAAGTGCGCCGTTTGCGCGGATGAACCCACCGCCGATGAACCAGCCGCCGTGGCCGTCGGCGACCGCAGCGCGGATCGGTTGATTGAAGCGAACCGCGGCCAGGGCGCTGCCTGTGCGCGCGTCGACGACGACCCCGAAGGAGCCGGACCGGCGCAACATGCCGAGCGACGGCTGTGGCTGGAGCGCGTGCTCCGCGTGGTTGCAGCCGACGGCCAGCGTCGCGACGAGCGCGCCGAACATGACGAGGCGTACCCGCACGCCTCGACTACGCGCGGCGAGGTCGGCTGCGTCCTAGAGAAAGCTGCGGAGCGTGTCGCGAACGACGCGCAGGCCGATCACGCCGCTCGCCTCGTCGATCTGGTCGATCGTCTCGGCGGGCACGACGCGGCGCCGGCGCGAGAAGAGGCCTGAACGAACTGCCAGTGCGTCCGGGACGTCGGGCGCCGTGCCGTACATCGGCCCCTCGACCCGGCCGACGAGCCGGCCCTGAGCGTCCGCGACGAGGTACCCGGACGTCTGGCGCAGATCCATCGCGACTGCTCCCACCGCTCAAACGTACAAGCCGCCTGCTAGCAAAATCGTGTCCCCCTGTAAGCGTTTTGTTAACACCTACAATCGGGCGGGTGGACGTCTCTGCGCGGCACCTGCGCCTCCTCACCGAGACCATTGCTGCGGTCAACTCGAGCTTCGATCTGGAGGAGGTCCTCGCGCTGGTCGCTTCGAAAGTCGCGGAGGCCCTCGAGGCCGACGCCTGCTTCGTCTACCTCTACGACGAGCGAAGCGACGAGCTCGTCCTGCGGGCGACTCACGGCACGCGTGTCGAGGAGATGACGCGGCGCCCGCGGATGCGGCCCGGCGACGGAATCACCGGTGCAGCGGCCGCGGCGCGGGCTCCGATCATGCTTCCCGCCCAGGCTCACCTCGATCCGCGCTTCAAGTCGTTCCCCAACCTGCCGGAGGACGAGTACGAGTCGATCCTGGCGGTCCCAATCCTGGCCTCGCGCCCCTGGCCGCCGCCTCCTACCAGCCGGCGAAGCCGGCCTCCGGAGGCGGCTGACGCCGCTGGCGGCACGTCGCCTTCCGGGCCCGTGCTATTTCGCACTGTGCCCTCCGGCGCCGCACCACCAGCGGCGCCCCAGGAACGCGAGGTTCCGCGGGACAAGCTTGCGGGCGCTCTCAACGTTCGGACTCGCGCGCCCCGAGAGTTCACGCGTGCCGAGATCGAGCTTCTGCTCGCGATCGCCGCTCAGGTCGCCCAGACGATCGAGCATGCGAAGCTCTACGCGGAGGCCCAGCAGCGAGTCGGCGAGCTCGAGGCGCTCGCGCGGATCTCCGAGGCTGTCTCGGAGTCCCTCTACGTCGAGGAGTCGCTCGAGGCGATCGTCCGGGCGACGATGGACGCCGTCGGCGCGACCGGCGCGGCGCTCGTGCTCGAGGACGGGCGGATCGCGCGCCCCGCCGGGCGCGCAGGCGCGCACGCGATCCGGACGCCGCTGCGCTGGAAAGGACGCCAGATCGGCGAGCTCGTCTGCGACCGCGACACGCCGTTCACCGAGGAGGAGCGGTCGCTGCTCGCCTCGATCGCCAACCACGCGGCGGTCGTGCTCGAGCACGGCAGGGCAGTGATGCGCGGCGTGCTCGCCCAGGAGATCCACCACCGGGTCAAGAACAACCTCCAGACCGTCGCATCGCTACTGCGCCTGCAGGCGCGCGCGGACGGTGTCGACCCGCGCAAGGCGCTGGACGACTCGGTCAACCGGATCCTCGCGATTGCAGCCGTCCACGAGGTGCTGACCGAGCAGCGGGAGGAGGACGTCGACCTCGGCGAGCTGCTCGAGCGTCTGCGGGCGATGCTCGTGCAGGGGCTCGGAGCGGACAAACGGATCGAGGCGGAGCTCCAGCCCGTGCCGCTCTCTGGCGACCGGGCGACGGCGCTTGCGCTCGTCTTCGCCGAGCTGTTCCAGAACGCGCTCGAGCACGGCGGAGAGTCCGTCCGAGTCGAGTTGCTGCGGCGGAACGGCGACGTCGTGCTCGCGATCGCCGACGACGGCCGTGGAGTGGACGGAGACACGCGCACGGGAACCGGGTTGTCGATCGTGCGGGCGCTGGTGCGCGACGAGCTCAAGGGCCGCTTCGAGCTCCGCAACGAGGGAGGCACTCGCGCGGAGGTCGTGTTCCCGGCATGACGTCCTAGCTATTGCGCTCGAACACGGCGAGCTGCCAGAACAAGCCGGTGTGCTCGTGGATCGGCTGCAGTCCGCTCGAGCGCGCGACCCCGAGGATCGTCGCCGGCGGGTGGATGTAGGCCTCGAATCCGTGGACGTTTCGGTACCAGAGGTTTCCGACCCAAAAGCCGAGCCGGGTCCACCACCTGTCCTTCGGGAACGTCAGCGCGAGTAGCCGGCGGGCGTGCCGTGTCGCGGCGCCGACGAGAGCCTCCGGATCCGGGTAGCAGCAGACCACCCTGTGCATGACGACGACGTCCGCCGGGTCGATGTCCGCCTCTGTTTCGGCGAAGTCGGCGACGAGTCTCTCGACGCGCCCCTGGAACCCCGCCTCTGCGGTGAGCTTCTCGGCCTCGACGTCGTAGCCATGCGAGAGCTCCACGATCTGCGCCCGGTCGGCACCGGCGTGGAGGAGCTCGATATCGATCGCCCCGACGCCGCCCCCGACCTCGAGCAGGCTCGCGCCGTCGATACCTCGGGCTGTGAGCTCGTCGACGATTCTCTGCCCCGTTCCGTCGAGCCCCTTCCGGCGGAAGCGGCGTGCGTCCCGGCGGGCCTGCCGCTCGCCGAAGACCTTGCTGTAGCCCTGGGCGCAGCAGCTGCTCACGCCGCGGAGTCTACGATCCTGCGCATGCGCATCCTCGTGGCCGAGGACGAGACGCTCATCAGGCTCGACCTCAAGGAGTTGCTCGAGCACGCTGGGTTCGAGGTCTGCGCCGAGGCACGCGACGGCGAGGAGGCGGTAGAACTCGCGCGGGAGCGCGCGCCCGATCTCGCGATCCTCGACGTGAAGATGCCGCGGCTCGACGGGATCGAGGCGGCTCGGCGAATTCTCGACGAAAGACCGATCCCGATCGTGATGGTGACGGCGTACGGGCAGGACGAGCTTGTCTCGCGCGCCGTCGAGGCCGGCGTCTTCGGCTACCTCGTCAAGCCCTTCCGCGAGCAAGATCTGTTGCCGGCGATCCGCGCTGCTCGGGCGCGCCATGAGGAGCTGCAGGCGCTCCGCGAGGAGGCGACATCGCTCGGCGAGGCGCTTGCCGCGCGCAAGGCGATCGAGCGCGCGAAGGGGCTCCTGATGGAGCGGGAGGGTCTCTCGGAGCAGGATGCGTTCGCGCGCCTGCGCAAGGCGAGCCAGGTTTCGGGGCGGCCGCTGAAGGTCGTCGCCGACGCCCTGATCGCCAGCTTCACCGAGACTTAACGTTGCTTCACGCGGCCTGAACGAAGTCGGGGGCACGATTTGGTGCGTGAAGGTCCCGATCGCGCTTGTCGCAACCGCGCTGGCCGCCGGTCTAGTCGGCAGTGTTTCCTCCGATGCCTCGACCTCCTTCGGCCTCCTTCCCGGCTTCCACCGAGTAAGCACGGGGCCGTACGGGGGCACTGTCTGGGTCGGCCACATCCCGAACCGAGAGGCGGGCTGGGACCGCCGCAACAGCGCCGTCTACCTGCCGCCGAGCTTCTCTCCGACGACTCCGTACGCAACCGTCTACCTGCTGCACGGCCTCTCCGGATCGCCGTCGTCGTACTACGACGGCCTCCGGCTCGCCGATGTCGCCGACCGTCAGATCGCCTTCGGCGCCGCCGCGCCGTTCATCGCCGTCATGCCGGTGGGCGGCTGCCTCGACTGCAACCGCAACAAGGACGAATGGACGGGGCGCTGGGAGGACTACGTCGTCAGGGATGTGGTGCCGTGGGTGGATCACCGCCTGCCCACCGTTCGCTCAGCCCGCGCGCGGGCGATCGCGGGCCTGTCGGCGGGCGGTTTCGGCGCGATCGACATCGGCCTCCGTCATCCAGAGACGTTCGGCACGCTCGAATCGTGGGGCGGCTACTACCACCCGTTCCGCGACGGCTCGCTCGCGAGCGCGACGCCGGCCGAGATGCGGGCTCACGACCCGACGGTGCTCGTCCGCCGTGAGGCCCGCGTCCTGCGTGCGAGACGAGTTCGGTTCTTCCTTTCGACCGGCTTCAATCACGGCGGGGTGTTCCGCGCCTGGACACTCGCGTTTGCGCGCGAGCTCCGGCAGCTTCAGCTCCGCCACGAGCTGTGGCAACTGCCGCTGAGCCAGTACGGTCACTTCTGGACCGCCCAGCTCCCCGACGCGCTCGCGTACGCCGCTCCGCCGAACGGGACAGCGCCTTAGCGGCCGCTTTTGGTCGGCGTCGCAAGCGAGCGACTTAAGCTGACCCCGTGGCTGAGACGCTCACTCCGCCTCGGGAGCGGGTCGATCGCGGTACGGGCAGCGGGCTCGGCGAGCCGTGGCGCGTGATCGTCCTGAATGACAACCACAACACTTTCGAGGGCGTCGCGGCCGCGCTCGCCGGCGTGATCCCCGGCATGAGCTACGAGCAAGGCCTGCAGATCGCCGACCGGATCCACAACAGCGGGCAGGCGATCGTCTGGTCGGGCCACCGTGAGCTCGCGGAGCTGTACTGGAGTGGGCTGCGCGACCGCGGACTGACGATGGCGCCGCTGGAACGCTAGAGACGGGCCTGCTGCGCCTCGAACAGGTGCTCCCACCGTGAGAGCAGGGCCTGCAGCTCGTCCCGCGCGACACGGTAGGCGGTCAGCGTGTCGACGTTTTCCCAATCCTCGGCGAGGTCGCGCTCCAGCTGGGCGACCGTCTCCTCCTGCAGCGCGATCTCACTCTCGATCCGCTCGAGCTCGTCGCTGCGCTGCGGCCTTGCCCGGTCAGGCTTCGGACGCCTCTCCTTCCTCGCCCTCGGCGGCGGTCCGGCGGCGTCTTCGCGTCGCCGCAGGTAGTCGGCCCAGCCGCCGTCGTACGAGCGGATGGATTTCTGCTCGATCGCGAGCAGGCGGTTGGCGACGGCGTCGAGGAGGGCTCGGTCGTGAGTGACGAGCAGCACGGTGCCCGGGAAGGCTTCGAGCGCCGCCTCGAGCGCCTCTCGGCTCTCGAGGTCGAGGTGGTTCGTCGGCTCGTCTAGGAGGAGGAAGTTCGCGCCGGAGGCGACCACGAGCGCGAGCGCCAGGCGACGGCGCTCGCCGCCGGAGAGCGCCGTCACGGGCTTGTCGTGCTCCTGCCAGCCCGAGAAGAGGAAGCGGCCGAGCAGCTTCTGCGCGTCGGGCCTTCTGAGGCCGGTCCCGCGCTGCGCGCAGTCGAGCACGCTGCCGCGCTCGTCGAGCTCGAGCTCGTGCTGCGAGAAGTAGGCGGGGACGACGCCGTGGCCGAGCCGCAGCCCGCCGGCCCCGGGCTCGCGCCGGCCGAGGATCGTCTCGAGGAGCGTCGTCTTGCCGGAGCCGTTCGGCCCGATCATGGCGACGTGCTCGCCGCGCTCGAGTGCAAACGTGGCTTCAGTGACAAGCGTTTGGCCGCCGACGCCGAGCTCGAGACCGGTCGCCTCGAGCACCGTGCGTCCGCTGCGCGCCGGCGCGAGGAACTCGAAGCCGAGCGTGCGGCCCCGGCGCGTGTCCAGCTGCTCGAGGCGACCGGTCGCATCCGCGCGCTCCTGCTCGAGCCGCGCGATCTGCGTCAGCTTCGCCTGCGCCTGCCGCGCCTTCGACTTCTTGTAGCGGAACCGCTCCACGAACCGCTCGAGGCGCGCGATGTCGACGGCCACGCGCTCGGCTGACCTCGCCGCGTCGGCCGCGCGCGCCGCCTTCTCCGCGCGCCAGACGTGCCACGGGCCGGCGAAGTACGTCGAGCGGCCGGCGCCCAGCTCGAGCACCGCGTTCGTGACCGACTCGAGGAACCAGCGGTCGTGCGCGACCAGGATCACGCCCGCGTCGAGCGACTGGAGCTCCTTCTCCAGCCATTCGAGGTTCGCCACGTCGAGGTGGTTCGTGGGCTCGTCGAGCAGGAGCAGGTCAGGGTCGCCGGCCAGCGCGCGGGCAAGCGAGGCGCGGGTGAGCTCCCCGCCCGAGAACGTCTCGAGAGGCCGGTCGAGGTCCTCCTCGCCGAAGCCGAGCCCGCGCACCGTGCCCGTGGCCTTCTCCCGCCACGCGTAGCCGCCGGCGTGCTCGAGCCGCGCCTGCGCCTCGGAGTACCGCCGCAGCGTCGCCTGGTCGTGCACGCCGGCCGCCATCTCGTTCTCGAGACTGCGCAGCTGTTCCTCTGTCTCCGAAAGGTCTGCCGCGCCGGAGAGGACGTAGTCGTGTAGCGTCAGCCCTCGCTCGAGCGGCGGGCGCTGGTCGTGCAGGGCGACCCGGGCGCCTTTCGCGAGCACGAGCTTGCCACCGTGCAGGTCGGTCTCGCCCGCGAGGATCCGCAGGAGCGTCGTCTTGCCGGCGCCATTCGGCCCAGAGAGCGAGACGCGGTCCCGCCGTTCGACCTTGAACGACACGCCGTCGAAGAGAAGATCGCCCGCGATCTCCTTCCGGAGGTTCGTCGCGATGACCACGGCCATGCTCGTAGGGTAGAGCGACGCGGGTTTTGGCCAGGCGTCTCTACGAGGCGGTGACCTGAGCGGCGACGAGCCGACGCACCGCGGCGGCGATCGCCTCGGCGTCGATCTCTGCCGCGTGCAGCAGCTCCGCGGGCTTTCCCGACCTCGGCATCTCGCGCACCGCGAGCTGGACGATCCGCGGCCGCTCCTCCGAGTCGGCGAACGCCGACAGCACGGCCTCGCCGAGCCCGCCCTCGGGGAAGTGATCCTCGACCGTCACGATCGGCATCGACAGCGAGCGGAGCGTCTCGACATCGACCGGCTTGATCGAGTAGAGGTCGATCACACGCGCCTCGATTCCGTCCTGGCCGAGCTCGTCGGCGGCCTTCAGCGCCTCGTGGACGGTTACGCCGGCGCCGACGATTGCGACGTCGTCACCCTCGCGGAGGATTCGGCTGCCGCCGATCTCGAACTCCTCGTCCGGGCCGTAGACGACCGGGGTTGCAGGCCGGAGGGTCCGCAGGTACACGACTCCGTCACGCTCGGCCATCTTCGCGACCAGCTTCGTGGTCTGGTTCGCGTCGCACGGATGGAGCACTGTCGAGCCGTGCACCGCGCGCAACGCCGCGATGTCCTCGAGCGCCATCTGCGATGGCCCGTCCTCGCCGATCGAGACGCCGGCATGTGAGCCGGAGAGGCAGTAGTTCGCGCGACTGATCGCGGACATGCGGATGAAGTCGTAGGCGCGCGAGAGGAAGGCGGCGAAGGTCGACGCGAACGGCCGCCACCCGAGCGCCTGCATCCCCACTGCAGAGGCGACGAGCTGCTCCTCGGCGATGA
>JBARRS010000056.1:0-4103 GCA_049644345.1 Gaiellaceae bacterium | reverse complement strand
ACGCTTACGGTTCTCGACGGCCTACGGGCCGAGATTACGCGTAAGAGCTGAGCTCGACCTGCAGCGTCGCGGCTCGGTCGAGCCGCTCGAGCCACGGCCGCGCGATTAGCCGCTCGAACGCCGGCTTTGCCTCACCCAAGAGCTCTTCTGCTTCGGGAGCGCGTCCGCGCTCGATGAGCCATTCGGCGTGCTCGAGCTCTGTTACTGCCATCCAGAACGGCACCCCGAGCTCGCGGAATGCTTGCGTGGCCGCCTCCAAGCTGGCCTCAACGCGCTCTCGCTCATGAACGCGACGCCCTCTCCGTAGGCGAGGCAGCGGCCGCGTTGCCACGAAATCTGCTCGATCAAACCGTCCACATATTTCTGGAACTCCCAGGAGAGCCGCGACTTCCCTACACCCGCGACGCCCACGACCGACACGAGCCGTGCTCTGTGCTCGTCCGACGCGGCGTGGAACAGGTCCTTCACCAGGCGTAGCTCACCATCGCGGCCGACGAACGGCGCCTCGAGCGCTGTCGCTCGTCCCTCACCGCGCCGCGCCGCGATCACGCGCAGAGCCCGCCAAAGCTGTAGCGGCTCCGCCTTCCCCTTGAGCTCCTGCACACCTGCGTCCTCGTAGGCGATCGCGGCCTCGGACGCCCGCCGCGTTGCATCCCCGACGAGAACAGCGCCGGGAGAGGCCAGCGCCTGAATACGCGAGGCAGCATTCACGACGTCGCCCGCCACCATCCCCTCGCCTTCGGCATTGAGCGTTACCGCCGTCTCGCCCGTGAGGACGCCGGCGCGGGCCTGGAGAGTCGGAGCGCCCATCTCGGCCCCGAGGGCGGCGACAGCGGGGAGGAGATCGAGCGCGGCGCGCACGGCCCGTTCCGCGTCGTCCTCGTAGGCGACCGGCGTTCCCCACACCGCCATCACGGCGTCGCCGATGAACTTCTCGACGGTGCCGCCGAAGCGGTCGATCACGAGTCGCGCCGTCTCGAAGTAGCGCGACAGAAGCTCACGCACCTCCTCGGAGTCCCGCTCCTCGGAGAGCGTCGTGAAGCCGACGAGATCCGTGAAGAGGACGGACACGAGCCGGCGCTCGGCTGCAGGTGTGTCCGCTCGATCGCGGCCAGCCAACGCTGACGCTTCAGGCCCGAGCCGCCCGCCACACTCGCCGCAAAAGCGCACGCCGGGCTCATTCGCCGCGCCGCAGGAGGGGCAGGAGAGGGCAAGCGGCGCCCCGCATTCGCCGCAGAACTTTCGCCCGGCGCCGTTTTGCGCCCCGCAGGCTTGACAGACCACTTCGAGGAAACGGTAGTCGGGCGATGCGCGCGCGACAACCGTGCCCGACCCTGAGTCGACCTCAGGAGCCGAGCGAGCGCAGCGCCATATCGACCGCCTCTTCCGGCGTCGCCGCACGGGCGATGCCCTCCACGAGCCAACCGGGCTCGAGGATCACGACCGAGCGCCCGAGCACGCCGGCGAAGCCGATCTCGGCGAGCGTTCCCCAGCTGCCGCCGACCGCGATCACCGCATCGCTCGAAGCGACAACCGCGAGATTGCGCGCGTGGCCGACCCCTGTGGCGACGACGTGGTCGATCCATTCGTTCGCTCCCGCGAGGGCCTCGCCGGGAACGATCCCGATCGTCGTGCCGCCTCCCGCCTTGGCGCCGCGCGCGGCAGCCGCCATCACCTCCCCTAGGCCGCCCGTGACGACCGTGCAGCCTCGCTCCGCGAGGAGCCGGCCCACCTCCTCCGCACGCTGCTCGTGCTCGGCGCCGCTGCCGATCACCGCCACCTGGACGTTCGGCACGGCGCGATAGTACGTCCGTGACGACTCCGCGGCAGGCAAGCGGCGGGACGCTCATCGTCGGCGGCGGTTTCGCCGGCGGCTACGTGGCCAGGCTGCTCGGCAAGCGCGGCGCGACGATCGTCAGCCCCGAGAACTTCATGCTCTTCACGCCCATGTTGCCGGAGGCGGCGTCGGGCACGCTCGAGCCGCGCCACGTCGTCGTGCCGCTGCGGATGATGGCGCCCCACGCCCAGCTCCTGCTCGGGCGGGTGCGCTCGATCGATCTCGAGCGCCGGCGCGTCCAGGCCGAGACGGAGGACGACTTGCTCAACCTCCACTTCGAGCGCTTGGTCGTCGCGCTCGGCTCGATCTCGCGGACGCTGCCGATCCCGGGCCTCGCCGAGCATGCCCTGGGCTTCAAGAACCTCGCCGACGCGATCCGGCTACGGAACCACGTGCTGCGACGGCTCGAGGCCGCCGCGACGGCGCCGAGCGAGGGGCGCATGCGGCGAGAGCTCACCTTCGTCTTCGTAGGCGCCGGCTACGCCGGGGTGGAGGCGCTCGCCGAGCTCTCAGACCTCGTGCGGGACGCCCTTCGCTACTACCCGATGCTGCGAACGGCGCCACAGCACTGGGTGCTGATCGACGCCGCGCCGAAGATCCTGCCCGAGATCCCCACGCGCCTCGGCGACTACGCCGCCGAGCAGCTCGCGCGGCGGGGCGTCGACATCAGGGTCGAGACCACGCTCGACGCAGTCGAGCCGCACGCGGCCGTGCTCTCCAACGGTGAGCGCCTGCCGACGAGCACGGTCGTCTGGACGGCCGGCGTCAGAGCGCACCCCCTGTTGGCGAAGCTCGGATTGCCGCTCGACGAGCGCGGCCGGGTGATCGTGGACGAGATGCTCCGCGTCGAGGGCTCCGACAACGTCTGGGCGCTCGGGGACTGCGCGCGCATCCCGAACCGCGCCACGCCCGACCAGCCGGATCCACCGACCTCGCAGCACGCCCTCCGCCAAGCCCGGCGGCTCGCGAAGAACCTGACTGGGACGCCGAAGCCGTACCGCTATCGGATGCTGGGCCAGGTGGCGACGCTCGGCCGCTACAAGGGAATTGCGGATGTGATGGGACTCCGCCTGCGCGGCTTCCCCGGCTGGTTCGTGACCCGCACGTACCACCTCTATCAGCTGCCGCTCGTCTCCCGGAAGCTCCGCGTCGTCACCGACTGGACCGTCTCGCTCTTCTTCCGCCGCGACGTCGCCGAGCTGGGGCTGCTCGGGCACCCCCAGAGGCTGGGGGATGAGTGACTTCGAGCGAGCGGTCGTCCGGTAGCCATCAGAACGGAAAATGTCCTCCGCGTACACTGGGCGCGTGCCCGCCGCCGCTCTCGTCGCTCGCGGGCTGGTCAAGCGCTACGGCTCGCTCGAGGCGCTGGGCGGCGTCGATCTCGAGGTTCACGAGGGGGAGCTCGTCGGCCTGCTCGGCCCGAACGGCGCCGGCAAGTCGACGCTCGTCAAGATCGCATGCGGCCTCGTCCGCGCCTCGAGCGGCAGCGCCGAGATCTGCGGCGCGCCGGCCGGCTCCGCGGCGGCCCACAGACAGATGGGCTACCTTGCGGAGCTGTTTCGCTTCCCCGGCTGGTACATCGCGGACGAGCTGCTCGGGCTCCACCAGCGCCTCGCCGGCTCCAACGGCGGCAAGAGCGAGCGCGGCGAGCTGCTCGAGCTCGTGGGCCTCGGGCACGCGCGCAACGTTCGCGTCGACGCCATGTCGAAGGGGATGCAGCAGCGGCTCGGGATCGCACAGGCCCTGATCGGGGCGCCGAAGGTCCTCCTGCTCGACGAGCCGACGAGCGCCCTCGACCCGGTCGGAAGACGGACGGTTCGCGGTCTGCTCGAGGAACTGCGCCGCCGACGCGTCTCCGTGCTCCTCAACTCCCACCTCCTGAGCGAGGTCGAGCTCGTCTGCGACCGCGTCGCCATCCTCCGCGGCGGCCGGATCGTCGCCCAGGGAACGCCCGCGGAGCTCGAGCGGTCGCGCGGCGTCGAGATCGAGACGGATCACGGCGTCCAGGTCTTCGACGGCGCGGGCCGCGAAGAGGCACCGCGACTGGTCGCCGAGCTCGTCGCCTCAGGCCGCAGCGTCTACGGAGTCCGCGTCCTGACATCGAGCCTCGAGGACGTTTATCTCGAGGCGGTCGAGGGGGAAACGAGCTGAGCGCCGTCCCGGTGATCGCGGGGTACGGCCTCCGTGAAGCCCTGCGCAGGAAGGTGTTCGCGGTCGTCTTGCTCCTCACCGCCGTCTTCCTCGGGCTCTACGGGCTCGGCAACCA
>JBARRS010000055.1:0-10869 GCA_049644345.1 Gaiellaceae bacterium | reverse complement strand
CGGGCCGGTGCACGCGTATTCCACTTCGACGTCGGCGACGGTCACTTCGTCGAGCCGATCACGATGGGCCCGATCGTGCTGCGCTCGATCGCAGGCCTGGTCCACGGAGAGGGGGGCGTGCTCGACTGCCACCTGATGGTCGAGCAGCCGGAGCGACACTTCAGCCAGTTCGCCGAGGCGGGCGCGGACAGCGTCACCATCCATTACGAGGCTGTGAGCGACGTCACCAACGTCGTGCACGCCGCGCGCACCTACGGCTTCGAGGTCGGCCTCGCTGTCAAGCCGCGCACCGGCGTCGCGCCCGCGGCGCAGGCGGCGATCGACGCGAACGTGGATTTCGTGCTCTGCATGAGCGTCGAGCCGGGCTACTCGGGCCAAGAGTTCATTCCCGACTCGCTCGACCGTCTGCGGATGCTGCGCGGACTGCTGCCGGACGGCATGCACCTCCAGGTCGACGGGGGAATCACGCCCGAAAACGTGCGCGACGCCCACGAGGCGGGCGCGAACCTGATCGTGGCGGCGTCCGCGATCTTCGGGCGCGAGGACCTGCCGCGTGCCTACCACCGGCTGGTACAAGCACTCGCGTGAGGTACTTGCAACGTGCGCTCGAGCTCGCCGAGCGCGGCCGCGGGACGACGCATCCGAACCCGGTCGTGGGCGCCGTCGTCGTGCGCGAGGGCGAGGTCGTCGGCGAGGGCTGGCACGAGCGCAAGGGAGAACCGCATGCGGAGGTGCGCGCCCTTGCCGAAGCGGGCGAGAGCGCCCACGGTTCGACCCTCTACGTCTCGCTCGAGCCGTGCGCGAGCTGGGGATCGACACCGCCGTGCGCTGAGGCGATCGTCGACGCCGCAATCTCGCGGGTCGTGATCGCCGCGCGCGATCCGAACCCGAACGCCGCCGGTGGCCTCGACCGGCTCCGGGACGCGGGTGTCGAGGTCGAGCTCGTCGATCTCTTCGAGGCGCGGCAGCAGAACGAGGCCTGGCGCATATGGGTGTCGCAAGGCCGCCCCTTCGTCACCTACAAGGCGGCCGTGACCCTCGACGGCCGCATGACGATTCCCGGCGAGCGCTGGATCTCCGGCGAGGCGAGCCGCCGTCTCGTCCACGAGCTGCGCGCGGGCTCGGACGCAGTGGCGGTCGGCATGGGCACGGTTCGCCTGGACAACCCAAGCCTGACCGCCCGCGACGTCGAGGCGGCGAGGCAGCCCCGCCGGCTCGCGTTCGGGCAGGGCCCGCTGCCCGAGGGCTCCGAGCTCGAGCTCCTCTCCGAACCCATCGACCAGGAGCTCGCGCGGCTCGCGGAGGAGGGAATCCAGTCGCTCCTCCTCGAGGGAGGGCCGACGATCGCTGCCTCGTTCTTCCGCGCCGATCTCGTCGACAAGCTGCTCGTCTTCGTCGCGCCGAAGCTCGCGGGAGAAGGCCCTACGCTGCTCGCTGCACCGGTGCCGGCCCGGCCGCTCTCGCGTTTGAGCGCCGAGCCCGTCGGTGAGGACATCCTCTTGACGGCGTATGCCCACGAGCCCTGAGACCCGCGCCGGTCCCGACGACCGGATCGTGACCGAGCTCTCGCGCTGGCTCGCGCGGCACGCCTCGAACGAGCAGCTTGCAGGAGAGATCGAGCGGATCGGGACGCACGGCTTGACACCGGCACAGGCCGAAGCTGTCGAGGAGTTGCTGGCCGAGCTCCGGGCGGGCCGCAAGCGAGCCGAGCTCGAGGTCCCCGTGCGCGAGGCGCTCGAGGCGCTCGCGCTCGGCGCCTGACACTGGCGCCGAGCGACGGGAGCATCGATGATTGACGCTGGTGGTCCCACGCTGCCCGCTTGCTCGCCTGACGGCGGTGCTGGCAACTGCCGTCGCGTGTTCGACGGTTGCGGCAGCTCCTGCATTCGGAGCGGCGCCGGTGCGGGCGTGCCGGCCGTTGCCCCATCGGCCCGTGTTCGCGCTGAGCGCCGAAGCGCTTTCCGACCCGAGCGGAACGCAGCTCGCCGTCACGCTCACGCCGCTGCGGACAGGCTGTAGGTCCCCGGCCGTCCTGGCGGAAGTTCAGGTGAGCGCGCACTCGAGTGGGCAGGTCCAGAGAAGGTGGACCTTCCGGCACGTCGCCGCCCCAGGGGGACGGGCGGCGCTTAGCCTGAACGGCGTCGATCGGGGCCAACGCCTGACCGTGTTCGTGCGCCTGCGCGGGAACCAGGTCTCGCTTGAAAGGAGCGCGGTCGTCCGGCTCCGGCCCGACCTCGTCGTCACGCCGTTATCGATTCCGGCCAACGTGGTCGCGGGAATCCCGTTCGTCGTCGCGGTCAGGATCGCGGAGGTGAACGGCGACACCCGTACTGCGGCGACCGTGGTCGTCTTTGAGGCAGGCTCGGCGGTCGGCTCGGGCGGACCGGTCGAGGTTCGAGGCGGCGGCCACTCGACCGTCAGGCTCCGGATCGCGGTGACCTCGGGCGGGACGCACAGCCTCAGGATCGCGGTAGCCGACTCGACGGGGCGCGAGACGAACACCGGGAACAACACTGCCACCATCACGACGCAGGCGGACGACTTCGAGCTCGAGCCCGGGCGGGTGCTCGTCCCGGCGTTCTCCGGCTACGGAATGCAGTTCAACCAGCACGAGTATGCGGGCATCAGCGCCCAGGCCGGCGTGAACGACGCCAACGTGGGGGAGATGGAGCAGAAGGTGGTAGCGCTTCAGCCCCAGTTCGTCCGCCTCTTCTTCGACCCGTCGGAGTTCGAGCAGTCGGATCGCATGGCCTCGTTCGTTCGCGCCGCTCAGCTGGCTCAGCGGACGGGCGCGACGATCAACATCACCTGGGATGGAGGCTATGAGAGGTGGGCGTCTCTCGGCATGACCAAATTCGCGGCGGTCCTGGCCGACCTCGTACGGAACAAGGGCGTGACAGGGCTGAAGTGGGTGACGGTCGAGAACGAACCGAACTCGACCCACGTGTCGATGTACGCCTACGCAGCGATGTACGCGGCGCTTGACCACGCGCTCAGGCAGCTGGGCCTGCGGCAGCAAATCCGCCTCATGGGCGGAGACCTCGTGGGAACGACGAGTCCACTCGGGCGGACCCAGGCGGACTGGTTCCGGTTCATGGCGACGAAGATGACCGCACTACTGGACGCCTATTCGATCCATGTCTACTGGGACTACTGGGACACCGCCAAGCTCGTTCGCCGCCTGACCGAGGTGCGGCAGATCGTCGACCGGTTGCCGGCGGCGGGCCGGCGCCCTGTGTACGTGACCGAGTACGGAGTCCGGGGGCTTCGCCTTCTCAACGGCGGCCACTATCCCGAGCCGGGGGTCTACGTCGACGGCACGCCGTTCGAGCAGACGAGCGTCAACGCCTTCCAGCACGCCTGGTTCGACCTGCTCGCGCCGAGGCTCGGCTACGACGGCGTCTCGAAGTGGGACGGCTTCTTCGGGAAGTACGACGACGGGACCCAGGACTACTCGATGATCGGCCCGCCGCAGCAGGGATGGCCGCTCAGGCCTGTCTACTCCCTGACCCGACTCTTCACCCAGACGATCGGAGCAGGCTGGAAGGTCGTCGGCATGAACGGCGCGCCGGCCGGCAAGCTCGTCACCGCCTACGACGGCCCGAACGGGGAGCTGTCGCTGATCGGGCTCGACACGGATGGCGCGATGCTGAACGCCGTCTCGAGGCTGCAAATCCCCTACAGCATCGACGGCCTGCCGCCGGATCTCGCGTTCAGGATCGTCTACTGGAACGCCGACGGCAGCGACCAGATCACCTCGGGGGGAGTCATCCGCAGCGACGGGCTCGGCCGACTGACGGTGTCGGCGCCGCTGCAGAGCGTCTTCGCGCTGACCAGCCTCGGCGCGTAGCGCGGCGACCCTTACGCTTACCACTGTGTTCACCGGGATCGTGCGGCAGCGTGGTCGCGTCGCCTCGTTCGAGGGCGGGCGACTGCTCGTCGAGGGGTCGCTCCAGGCTTCCGTCGGCGATTCGGTCGCCGTCGACGGCGCCTGTCTGACCGTCGTTGAAGCCGACGACGGCCGGCTCGCCTTCGACGTCCATCCGGAGACGCGGAGACGCACGAAAGGATTCGGCGCCGAGGTGAACCTCGAGCCTGCTCTGCGGGCCGGCGAGCCGCTCGGCGGGCACTACGTCCAGGGCCACGTCGACGGGGTGGGGCGCATCCGCTCGATCGAGCCCGAGGAGGACGGCACGCGGGTGTGGATCGAGGCGCCGCCCGAGGTGCTCCGCTACTGCGTCGTGAAGGGCTCGGTCGCCGTCGACGGGGTTTCGCTCACGATCGCCGAGCTCGGAGTCGATGCGTTCGCGGTCGCGCTCGTCCCGCACACGCTCGTCGAGACCACGCTCGGCGCGCTCGAGCCCGGCGCGGAGGTGAACCTCGAGGCGGACGTGCTCGCGAAGTACGTGGAGAGGCTCGTGTCAATACCATGAGCTCGATGGCAGTCCAGGAGCGCACGGCTTTCGCGACGATCGAGGAGGCGATCGAGGATGTCCGCCAGGGCAAGCTCGTGGTCGTCATCGACGCGGCGGACCGCGAGAACGAGGGCGATCTGACGATCGCCGCCCAGTTCGCCACGCCCGAGGCGATCAACTTCATGGCGATGCACGGTCGCGGCCTGATCTGCCTCTGCCTGACCGATGAGCGCTGCGATGCGCTGGGCCTGCGCCCGATGACCGAGCGCAACGAGACGCCCTTCGGGACCGCGTTCACGATCTCGATCGAGTCGCGCGAGGGGATCTCGACGGGGATCTCCGCCCACGACCGCTCGCGGACGATCCAGGTCGCGATCGACCCGTCGAAGGGGCCTGAGGCGCTTGTCCAGCCCGGCCATGTCTTTCCGCTCAAGGCGCGGCGCGGCGGCGTGCTCGAGCGCGCCGGACAGACCGAGGCGGCGGTCGATCTCGCGCGGCTAGCGGGTCTCAACCCGGCCGGCGTCGTCTGCGAGGTGATGAACGAGGACGGGACGATGGCGCGCGTGCCGGATCTCGTCCCCTACTGCGAGCGGCACGGCTTGAAGATGATCACCGTGGCCGACCTGATCGAGTACCGGCGGCGGACCGAGAAGCTCGTCGAGCGGACGTCGACGGTGCGCATGCCGACCGAATACGGCGAGTTCACCGCGGTCGCCTTCCGCGAGAAGCTGACGGGCAAGCATCACCTCGCGCTGGTCAAGGGCGAGGTGGAAGGCGAGCAAAACGTGCTCGTCCGCGTCCACTCGGAGTGCCTCACTGGGGACGTCTTCCATTCCCTCCGCTGCGACTGCGGCGAGCAGCTCGAGCAGGCGCTGCTGCGGATCGCGGCAGAGGAGCACGGCGTGCTGCTCTACATGGCGCAGGAGGGGCGCGGGATCGGCCTCCTGAACAAGCTGAGGGCATACGAGCTGCAGGAGAACGGCCTCGACACCGTCGAGGCGAACCTCGAGCTCGGCTTCCCGGCGGACGCCCGTGAATGGGGAATCGGCAACCAGATTCTCGCCGACCTCGGCCTCTCGACGATCAGGATCCTCACCAACAACCCACGCAAGATCAGCGGCCTCGAAGGCTTCGGGCTCGAGGTCGTCGAGCAGGTACCGATCGAGGTGCCCCCGAACGCCGAAAACCGCGGCTACCTGCGGGCGAAGCGCGACAAGCTCGAGCACCGGCTCCACCACCAGGATCTTCGGTTCGAGAAGTGAGCGAGCGGATCGAGGAAGCCTGGCCGGGCGCCGAGCCCGAGCCGGTACCCAGGCCCGAGGAGGACGAGGAGGAGCTCGAGCCCGCGGCCGAGGCCGAGCCGGAGGAGGTGCCGGCCGAGGAGGACGAGCTCCCGCGCCTGCGCGGACCGGAGCACGGGCCGGGCGAGCTCGAGGTCCCGCCCGGTTACAACGTCGTCGAAGGGAGCCCGGACGGCGGCCGGCGCGCGGTCGCAGTCGTCATCAGCCGGTTCAACGGCAGCGTGACGAATCGCCTGCTCGAGAGCGCGCTCGACGAGCTCGAACGGGCCGGCGTCGCCCGCGAGGCAGTGACGGTGCTGCCGGTCCCCGGTGCCTTCGAGCTCCCGCTCGCCGCGATGGCTCTCGCGAAAACGCGGCGCTTCTCGTGCGTGGTTGCGCTCGGGGCGGTCATTCGAGGCGAGACGCCGCACTTCGACTACGTGGCGGGCGAGGCGGCGAGCGGTCTTCAGCTCGCGGCTCTCGAGACCGGGATCCCGGTTGCCTTCGGCGTGCTCACGTGCGACACGCTCGAGCAGGCCGAGGAGCGAGTCGAGAAGGGCGCCGAGGCCGTCCGCGGCGCGCTCGAGATGGCCGATCTCTTCACGCAGCTGCGGTCCGCCACGGGCTAGCTAGACTGCTCGGCCGATGTCCAAGGTATGCGCAGTCTGCGGGAAGAAGCCGGGCTTCGGCAACAACCGAAGTCATTCGATGGTGGCGACCAAGCGGCGCTTCAACCCCAATCTTCAGCGTGTCCGCGTGCTCCTGAACGGAAAGGCGACGCGGGCTTACGTCTGCACGCGCTGCCTCAAGGGCGGCCGCGTCCACAAGGCCCTATAAGACGGTCGCAACCCGCTTTTTGCGCGGGCGCGTCTAACGGCCCGGATGGATCTCTCTTCGCCACTCGGGCGGATCACGATCGCGCCGTGTGCGATTGCACAGATCGCGGGGCACACGATTGCCGAGTGCTACGGAGTCGTGGGCACGGGCGGGCGGCGGCTCGTGACGCGGAGTCGGGACGCCGTGACGGTCGGCGATGGACCGGACGGTCTCGAGCTCAGCCTTCGCGTCGTCGTCGAGCACGGGCTCAACCTGGCGGAGGTCGCATCGACGATCCGTTCGCGCGTCGCCTACGAGGTCGAGCGGCTGACGGGCCTCCGTGTCGCTTCTGTCGACGTCCACATCGACGGCGTGAGGAGAAGTGCGTGAACGACCGCGACGAGGGGCTCGACCTCGTCAGCGCCGCGGCAAAGGCGATCGAGCAGAGCCGGCAGCAGATCGACGACCTGAACGTCTACCCGGTGCCCGACGGTGACACCGGAACCAATGTCGCCCTCACCGTCCGCGCCGTGGTAGCTGCGCTCGAGCAGAGCGAGACGGCGGAGCCCGACGCACTGGCGCGCGAGATCGCGCGGGCGGCGCTGATGGGCGCGCGCGGGAACTCAGGGGTGATCCTCTCCCAGATCGTGCGTGGGGCGGCCGAGGCGCTTGCGCTCGCCGACGGGATCGACGCTTCCGCGGTGGCCGACGCCCTGCGCAGCGCCAGCGACGCCGCCTACCGCGGCGTCCGCCGGCCGGTCGAGGGGACGATGCTGACGGTGATCCGAGAGCTCGCTGAGGAGGCCGAGCGCGCAGATCCCAGTACGCCGGTGCCGGATCTCCTCGACGGGCTCGTGCGCCACGGCGACGAGGCGGTCGAGCGGACGCCGGAGGTACTCGCAGTGCTGAGGGAGGCGGGAGTCGTGGACGCAGGGGCGGCCGCGCTCGTCGAGCTCCTGCGCGGGATCGCGGCAGCCGTCGCGGGCCGGCCGCTCCCGGAACCTGTTGCTCATGAGGAGCTCCCGCTCGAGGCCGTCCATCAGGCGCTCTCCCGCTACCGCTACTGCACCTCGTTCGTGGTCGAGGGCACCCAGCTCGACCGGGAGCAGCTCGAGAACGAGCTCGAACCGATGGGCGACTCGCTGCTCGTCGTCGGCGACGCCGGCGCGCTGAAGGTGCACGTGCACACGGACGACCCGGGGGCCGCGCTCGCTTCGGGTACGCGAGCCGGTGTGGTGGAGGCGGTCGAGATCGCCAACATGCATCGCGAGACGCTCGCGCGGGAGGAGCGGCTCCTGTACGCGCTCCCGGACGCTGCGGGCGCGGTCGTCGCAGTCGTCGCGGGAGCCGGGAACCGGCGGCTGTTCGAGAGCCTCGGCGCCGCAGAGGTCGTGGACGGCGCTCGGACGATGAACCCTTCGACGTCGGAGCTGCTCGACGCGATCGAGCGCGCTCCGGCGGACGAGGTCCTGCTCCTGCCGAACAACGCGAACGTGTTCATGGCCGCGGAGCAGGCCGCGGCCGCCGCGGCGAAGCCGGTCCGCGTGCTGCCTTCGCGGTCGCTCCAGGCAGGACTCGCGGCGATGGTCGCGTTCGATCCGGGCCGCTCGGCCGAGGGAAACGCGGCCGAGATCGAGACCGCGATCGCGCGCGTCGCCGCCGGCGCCGTCACGACCGCCTCGCGTGACGTGGACGGGATCGCCGGGGCGGGGGACTATCTCGGGCTGCTCGACGGCGAGCCGGTCGCCGGCGGCACGAGCTTCGACGAGGTCGCGCGCACCGTCGTGGAGTACCTGCTCGCCGAGCCGCGCGACGTGCTGACGCTCCTCACCGGCGAGGACGAGCCACCGCTCGAGGCGCTGCTCGAGGAGGTCGCCCGTCGGCATCCGGAGCTGGAGCTCGACGTCCAGGCGGGCGGACAGCCCAACTACCCGCTGCTTCTAGCGGCCGAATAGCGGATTACAGTCAGCCTGTGGACGCGCCGATCCGCGTCGTGCTCGTCGAGGACAACGACGTCTTCCGCGAAGGGCTCGAGCTCGTGCTCGGCCTCCGCTCGGACATCGAGGTGGTGGGCTCGATCGACGACGGCGAGCGCGCGATCGAAGCCGTCCGTCAGCTGCGTCCCGACGTCGTCCTGATGGATTACCGCCTCCCCGGGATCGACGGAGTCCAGGCGACGGCGGCCGTGCGCGCCGCCTGTCCGTCCGCCGCCGTCGTCGGCCTGACCGCCTCGGCGAACCTGCGCGAGCGCGACGCGCTCTACGAAGCGGGGGCGATCGCGTGCCTGACGAAGGACGAAGACCTGGACGAAATCGTCACCGCCATTCATCGCGCTGCCCGGTCCGCCCCGGCGTAGTTGTTCAGGACGACGACTCACCGAGCACGTCCCGGATCGCCGCCTTGGGATCTCCCCGGACGGGCATGCCGTGGGCGAGACAGAGCATCTCGAGCTTGAGCTCGAGCAGCCTGCGAAGGCTGCGCCGCGCCTCCTCCGGATCGTGCAGGTAGCGATCGTCGACCATTCCGATCTCGCCGCCCTCCGGCCAGACGAGCAGGTCGGCAACGAATGCGATCTTGTGCTCTCGGTGGAGGACGAGCGTGTGCTGGGTGGTCCCCGCGCCCGGCGTGAAGACGGTCCGGAGCCCGCCGTGCAGCACGTCGCCGTCGCCATAGCGCACGTCCGGCTCTTCCTCCAGCTCCTTCGCGAGCGACGGCGCGTAAACTTTCGCGCCGAGCTCGCGTCGATAGCGCCAGGCCGAGCGCTGATGGCTGCCCGCCGTGAGGCAGACGGCTGCGACCGTGCCGAGGCGTCGTAGGGGTTCCGCCGTGAGCGGCAGCGGATCAACGAGCACTGTGCCTTCGTCGCTCGCGAACGCGTGGGCCGCGCTGACGAACGCGATCCGCTCGTCGTGTACGGACCAGCGCCAGACGCCGGGCAGGATCTCCTCGATCTCGCTCGCAACCGCCTGCGGCTCGCTCACACGTGCAACCTACAAGCGTGAGTCGTGAGACAGCGCTGATAGTCGAGGTGCCGGAGGCGCAGGTGCTCTACGAGGCCTGGGTCGATTCATGGGCCGCCCCGCCCGGCGTGCCGGCGCACGTGACGCTCCTCTATCCGTTCCTGCCGCGGGCCGACGACGAGCTTGTCGCCGAGCTGCGCTCGCTGTTCGCGAGCGTCCCCGCTTTCGAGTTCGGGCTCGCGCGGATCGAGCGGTTCCCTGACGGGACCGCCTGGCTCGCGCCGGAACCGCCGGAGCCGTTCGTTGCGTTGACAAGCACGATCGTCGAACGATTCCCGGCGTATCCTCCCTACGGCGGAGCCCACGACGAGATCGTCCCGCACCTGACCATTGCGCAGGGCGAGGGCGAGCTGCTCGCTCGCGTCGAAGCGGGCCTCGCCGGGCTCGAGCCCATCGATGCGCGGGCGGCCGAGGTCGCGCTGCTGGAGCGGGGGGAAGACGGCGTCTGGTGCCGCCGCGGGACCTTCCGGCTCGGGACCTAGAATCGAGGACGTGAGCCGGCTGCCAACGGTGTTTGCGGGGCTGGACCGCCCCGAGGGGTGGCCGCGGACACGAGGCATCCGACCGGCTGGGCTCGAGCGATCCGTCGAGACGCTGGCGGGTGTCGGGCCGGCGCTCCGGCAGAAGCTGGCGAAGCTCGGCCTGCGGACGGTGCGCGATCTGCTCGAGCACCGTCCGCGCGGCTATCAGCGCGCGGTGGGAGAGACGGCGATTGCCGACCTCGCGGTCGGAGGGGAGGCTGTGATCGCGGGGGAGATCCGGCGCGTCACGAGCCGGCCGACGCGCCGGCGAGTGACGGTGCTGAAGGCCGCGGTCCGGGACGAGAGCGCCGAGATCGCCGCCGTCTGGTTCAACCAGCCCTGGCTCGAGGAGAAGCTTCGGCCGGGAACCCGAGTGCGGTTGCGCGGGCAGCTACGGCGGAGCGAGTTCCACGTGCGCTCGTACGACGTGAACGGAGCCGCCGCGACCGCGGACTTCGCGCCGATCTACCCCGCAAGCGAAGAGGTGTCGTCGTCGCGGATCCGCGCGCTCGTCGAGCTCGCACTGTCCAATGCGGGCGACCTCGCAGACCCGCTGCCCGCCCGGCTGAAAGCCTCGGAAGGCCTGCCGCTCCGCGCCGACGCGGTCGCGGCGCTGCACCGGCCGCGGAGCGAGGCGGACGGAGAGCGCGCCCGGCGCCGGCTCGCGTTCGACGAGCTGCTGCTGCTCCAGGTCGGGCTCGCGCGGATTCGCGAGGGCCGCGCCGAGGCGGTTGCGCCGGCTCTTGGGGCGCCGGGCGAGCTCGTCGCCCGATACCGCGCGGTGCTCCCGTTCGAGCTCACGCCCGACCAGGAGCGT